>CAUQEY010000015.1:0-11177 GCA_963517175.1 uncultured Candidatus Saccharibacteria bacterium
ATTTTCCTCTGATTGATAAGAATTTGAATTTTCTGGGTTCATATTACTTATGATTATAATGCGAACGCACGGAGTTTTCAACCAATTTCAAATAATAGAAGCGTTCGACGTTGCCGTTTTTGCCAGCCAAAAAATTATCACGCTTCGCTACTACTTTAAAATGATTTTGTTTGAGCCAAAGTTCAAAATCTTTAATAATTTCACGACGGATTTTTTCGTTTTTCACGATACCATTTTTAAGCTCATAAGCTTTAGCTTCAAACTGAGGTTTTAGCATCATCAAAAAGTCGGCCGAACGAACTTCAGGCTGAAGCTTCACATGAGCGAGCACTTTTTTCAAAGAAACAAACGAGACGTCGGCCAGTACCACATCGAGTGGACCAAACTGCGTAAAATCCACCAAAAAGATATCGGTTTTTTCTAGAAGCGTAATCCGCGGGTCGAAGCGCAGCGGCACCTTCATCTGGTTAGTTCCCTTTTCGACCGCAAAAACCCGCTTCGCACCACGGCGCAAAGCATAATCGGTGAAACCACCGGTACTCGAACCAATATCCAGCACGGTTTTATCTCGAAAAACAAAAGAAAAAGCTTGCGATGCCCCAGCAAGCTTATTCTCCGCTCGAGAAACTACATCTGATGCGATCTCAGATTTTTTAGATTCTATCGCTTTTTTCATCTAATTATTTTTTACGTTCACGGTAAGCGTAAGTTTCCGTGTCCACAGAAACTACATCACCTTCCTTGATAAAGGCAGGAACCTTGATCACCACGCCAGTTTCAAGGGTAGCATCTTTCATGACTGAAGTAGAAGTATCACCCTTCACAGCATTTTCGGTGTAAGTGACTTCAAGCCAAAGATTCTTAGGGAGGGTGAGGTTGATAGCAGTTCCGTTGTAGAACTGAATTTCCATTTCATCACCGTCTTTCATGAAGTCTTTAGAATCGCCGACCATATCGGAAGACAATTCATATTGCTCAAAAGTACTTGGATCCATGAAATAGAATTTCTCTTCATCACGATAGAGATATTGCACCTTCTTGGTAGTAACTTCAGCTGGCTCGATTTTTTCCTGACCTTTAAAAGTCTTAGGGATAAGAGCACCAGTGATTAAGTTTTTGACACGTACGTTGACGATTGAGCCACCACGTCCCATTACTTTTTGGGAATATTCAATAACCTTGTATGGCTGACCATCAAGAGTAATTAGAGTATTTTTCTTTAAATCGGTTGGTCCGTACATAATTCTCCTTTTTAGTTATTTGAAACGAATGGTAGGAGGGCTAGGTGACGGGCACGCTTAACAGCGACAGCCAATTGGCGTTGTTGCTTGGCAGACAAACCAGTCTTAGCGATTGGTTCGATACGACCGTAAACATCGATGTAGCGTTGCATAGTTTTGATATCTTTATAATCGAAATAAAGATTTGGATCGTTCTTGATTCTTCTCATTTTTTCTCTCTTTTCTCGCTTTAATTATTAAAATGGTACTTCACTGAGGTCAATTTCGCCATCTGGAATATCATCTGGAATAGAATCTGGCATAGCCTGACTGTAATTACTGGTGGTAGATTCTTGTGATCTACTACCGAGAAGATTAAAGTCTTCCATAACGATTTCCACTGCGGAACGCTTGGCACCGGTCTTATCTTCATAAGTACGTTGAGACAAGCGACCTGAGACCATGATTGGTGTACCTTTTTTTGCATATTGAGCAATCACATTGCCTGGTTTACCCCAAGCAGAAACTTCGATATAAGAAACTTGTTCTTTCTTTTCGCCGTTCATCACGTAATTATAGTTCACCGCCACTGAGAAGCTGGTGACCTCTGAACCAGAAGTCGTAGCTCTAGTTTCTGGGTCGCGAACAACATTACCGATAATGATTGCTTTACTAAATCCCCGCGCCATAAATATACCTCACTTAATTGTTTAATTATTCTTCGTCTTTAGACTCTTTTTTGTCAGCACGGGCTTTGCGCTTAGCTTCAAATTTAGCTTTGCGTTCATCGACGGTGACTAAGAGATAACGTAAGACTTCCTCGGTGATATTAAGAGTGGAAGAAATCTTGGCTGGAGCCTGAGCTGGAAGTTCCAAATCAAAGGCATAGTAGACGGCATAGTCTTCTTTTTCGA
Source organism: uncultured Candidatus Saccharibacteria bacterium (assembly GCA_963517175.1). Taxonomy (GTDB): domain Bacteria; phylum Patescibacteriota; class Saccharimonadia; order Saccharimonadales; family Saccharimonadaceae; genus Nanosyncoccus. Next base: position 2,135 of record CAUQEY010000015.1, read on the forward strand.
TAGGATAAGCCAAACGCTTCTTACCTTCATTGACTTCTTTGACGATTTTTCCGTCGTGAGACTCAATGAGTTTCTTAATTTTGTCTAAGGCTGGTGTCAAATTCATCTCGAGATCAGGATGAATCAAGACAGTAAGTTCATACTGTTTCACTTTGCACTCCTTTGGTTAAAGCAAGTACACCTTAAGTTACTTGCTGAGCTAATAATGAACAGATTATAGCATAAAAATAGAGAAAAATACAGAGTTTTCCACAATAAAAATCATTGTAATTTTTAGCGTCGAAATTTGGCGCTCTTTTTTTAATTTTTAACTGATTTTCTTCCCTATAATTATGCTATAATATGTTTATGGCTAAACAAACACGAGGAAGACGTCGAACGTCTAGAGGTAGAGCAAAAGACCCCGCTCCAACCCATCAACTACCAGGGGGATTTTGGCGCCAAGTAATGGCCCTATTAATGATTGTAATTTCGGTCGTTTTGATTATGACTTGGTTCGGCAACGGCGGTAATTTATTGAACGATTTTCATAGTGGTTCACTCTACGTGGTCGGCTATGCGACCTATGCGATTCCAGTGATCTTAGTTTATCTGGCGGTGAAAATTTTTCTCACCGAAGATAATCGCCTGCCAACTGTAATTTGGGTAACTTCTTTTCTGATGATTCTCTGGCTGGCCGGGATTTTTGATTTGCCATCTTACGGCACGAAAAATTTGACTGGTGGCGTGATTGGCGATGCCTTAAATCACCTAGTCACGCAACTGCTTGATCCGTCGGTGGCCGCCTTTATTTATATCGTGTTGATTTTCATTACGGGAATCTTCATTCTGCAGCTTTCCCCACTGACTGTGTTTAAAGATTTTGCTAACCTATTCCGTACTGGTCGCAAGGCGGAAGATTCCGAGAATGCTCGGGTAGCCCGAAAGGCCGAACGTGAAGTCGCGCCACTTGATGCGCCAATTCGTATTAAGGCGAATGGTGTTGAAATGTCAGCAGCCGAACTGAAGACACCGAAACTTGAAGTGAAAAAGGCAAGTACAGAAAAACCAGCGGAGCCAGAGCCAGAACGTGCTTTGACTGCAGCCTCTGATCCAGATTGGAAAATGCCAAGTGTGGAATTTCTCTCTAAGAAACACATTCCACCAGATGGCGGTAATATTCAGCAGAATGCAGTAATCATTAAGTCTACCTTCGTAGATTTCGGAATTGATGTCGAGGTCGAGGGAGCAAACATCGGTCCTTCGGTGACCCAATACACCATTCGACCACCTGCTGGGGTAATTCTTTCGAAGATTGCGGCGCGTGATAAAGAGTTGGCACTGAACCTCGCTACCGAGAGTGTGCGTATTGAGGCACCGATCCCAGGTACTCGTCTAGTCGGTGTAGAAATTCCAAACGTACGTAAAGAAAGCGTGAGCTTGAGGAGTCTTCTTGAGAGTGACCGCTGGAAGAAAGAACAGGCTGCACTTTGTTTTGCCGTGGGTAAGGATATTTCCGGTAACACGATTATTGCCAACCTGGCGAAAATGCCTCACCTTCTAATCGCTGGTACTACCGGTTCTGGTAAGTCGGTGATGACGAATATTTTGATTTCTTCCCTACTTTACCGCAACGCACCGAGTGACATGAAATTAATTATCGTGGACCCGAAGCAAGTGGAAATGGCGCAATATAATGACATTCCTCATCTTTTGACGCCAATTATTACGGCGACGGACAAGGCGCTTTCAGCGATGAAATGGGCAGTGAACGAAATGGAGCGTCGCTACGCTTGTCTGGCCGAAGAACGCGTGAAGAAGATTGAAGATTACAACGAGAAAATGAAGGCCCGCGCAGAAGAAGCGAAGAAAAATGGTGACGAGTCGGAAGATGCCACACAGAATAATAAGATGCCTTATATCGTGATTATTATCGATGAGATGGCGGACTTGATGATGCAGGCGGGCAAGGATCTCGAACAGTTGATCGTGCGTATCGCCCAGAAGGGTCGTGCCTCCGGTATTCACTTGGTGCTCGCCACCCAGCGTCCGGAAGTAAAGGTGGTCACCGGTTTGATTAAAGCAAACATTCCAGGACGTATCGCCTTTAAAGTTTTAAACGGTATTGACTCACGCATGATGCTCGAATCGGGTGGAGCAGAAAAACTGCTCGGTAACGGTGACATGTTGATGCTGACCACTGAAATGATGGGTAAGCCACGTCGTATTCAAGGTGCCTTCGCTTCAGACGATGAGATTAATAAGCTAACCAACTTCCTGCGCGAACAGAGACAACCAGAATATAATAATGAGGTGATTTCTCAGGCGGTGCAGATTAAGGGTATGGGACCTTCAGATGGCGGATCATTCGGTGAGCTTGGTCGTAAATATGATCCATCCGACCCAGTGGTGCGTAAAGCGATTGAGATTACTTTATCCAAGGGTAAATTCTCGACGGCGATGCTGCAAACCTACCTCGGTAAGGGTCACGGCTTTGTCTCGGGCCTCGCGATTTGGTTGGAAGAAATCGGGGTGATTGGTCCAGCTAACGGCAATAAGCCACGTGACGTAATGATTAAATCTCTAGAAGAATTCGATCAATTAGCCAATAGTTAAAATTACAACAGGATTATACTGAAATAATCCTGTTTTTTTATTGCTTTTTTCGACGTTCTCATATATAAACATAATTAGAAAGGATTATATTTTTTATAATTTTTATTTCACTATTATTAATAAATTTTTAGGAGAGAAAAAGTTATCATGAATGATACTGATTTCGAGAATAATGCGGAGATAAATTCCGTACATAGTGAAGCAAAGACGCAGGGTCATGACGGAGTGAAGGCTATGGCCATATTTTTTGCTATTACTACCTTAGCTTTAGGCTGTGGACTAGCTTATGTTTATACTTCAAAGAATAAAGATACGAAAAAGCTTAATGAAGAACTAGTGGAATCAAAAGAGAAAGTAAAATCCGCGAATGAATCGATCGCAAAGTATGAAGAAGCTACGCAGACTAAAATCACTGACGTAAAGCAGGATAATGTCACGGTGAAAGAAATTGTGAAGCCGATGGCAGTAGACCTCAAGTTTGATAATTTTCTAGATGCATATAAAGCTAAACGCGGAACTGTTCCAATTATTAAATCTGGAAATTTCTGGACAAGTAATAGCGGGAAGTACATTTTTGCTGCAATACAGGCAACCGGTATTTATACCGAAAAAGATGAACATGGTCAGGATATCGAAAAAGTATCAATGGGCGGAGCATATGAAGCCTGGTACCAAGATATTTCCACTGGGATTTGGAATTATGGCTTTGGTGGACATGCACCTGAAGAATGTAGTATGATGCCACAAAAAATCAGGGAAGTCTTCCATGGTGAAAAAGATCAGTCTAAAGCGAATGGTTTTGTCTGTCGCGAAGGTGATAAGTTCGTAGATTTATAAAATATAAAATTAATGAAGGATACATTATGGAAGAAAATAATTTCAACGCAGGCAATAATTACGTTCACAGCGAACCTACACCTATAAAAAGTGGCTCAGGACTCTCGAAGGTCCTAGCAATCTGCTTTGCTATTACCACAATCGCTTCAATAGCTACACTAGCTTATGTCTATACCTCAAAGAATAAAGACAACAAGAAACTAAATGAAGAACTCGTGGAGTCTAAGGAAAAAGTAAAGTCCGCAAACGATTCTATCGCAAAGTACGAAGAAGCGACACAGACCAAGATTACTGATGTGAAGCAAGATAATGTCACGGTAAAAGAGATTGTTAAGCCGATGGCTTTTAAGGCAGACTGGGAGATCTTTAAAGAGAAGTTAAAAAAAGAAACTATGGATACTACCCCGTATTATAGTGAAGTTACAAAGCACAGATACCAATACACATTTAACACAGCCTCAATTACCGATATCCAAACTTCCAATAATGGCCAATACCTGGTAGCTCGCGGCTCATTGAGTAAATTAGGCCACTTTGACGGAAACACTGAGGATGGTGCTTATATGGTATTTGATGAGCCTCTTGGAATCGGTAGTGCTGGTCCTGCCACTTTCTATAAGGCTATTCCTTCTGGCGAATGGAAAATATTACAACCATGGAATCAGATTCCAGAATGCAGCAAACTAACCGAAGAAGAAAAAGCGATTTTTCATGATTTAACGTATAACACCATTTATGAACAAAATACACCGTTTACCTGTGTTACTGATAAGAACGAAACTGTAAAAATCTAATAAAGACAAAAAGAGCCATAATAATGGCTCTTTTTCATGCCGTAATTTTATTTTTATAACAATTAAACATGCTTAACAATAAAATAACGCGAACGAGCCGCGCTATTTTTATTTATTCTCTTTATTGTTCGACACGCTTCATCGAGAGGGAGAGACGACCCTTGTCGTCGATAGCTTCGAGGCGAACTTTTACCTCGTCACCTAGCTTCAAGACATCTTCGACTTTTTCGACGCGCTTGTCGGAAATCTGTGAGATATGCAGCATCCCATCGATGCCTGGCATAATATTGACGAAGGCGCCGAAATCTTTAATATTTACTACCTTACCAGTATAGACCTTGCCAACTTCTGGTTCCTCGACGAGAGATTTGATCCATTCGACGGCACGTTCAATTTTGGCAGCATCCGTACCAGAAACCGTAATGAGACCAGAATCGTCGATGTCGACCTGAGCACCAGTTTCAGAGGTAATTTTGTTAATCATTTCCCCACCCTTACCGATTACAGCGCCAATTTTATCCTGCTTGACCATTAATTTTTCAATACGCGGAGCGTATTCAGAAAGCTTGGCACGCGGAGCAGGAAGAATAGATTTCAAATGTTCTAAGATAAACATACGGCCAGTGTGAGATTGACTAATCGCCTGCTCAAGAATCGAGACTGGCAAGCCATGAACTTTCATATCCATTTGGAGAGCGGTAATACCATTCTCAGTACCAGTGACCTTAAAATCCATATCACCAGCAAAGTCTTCGGCATCCATAAGATCGGTAAGAACGTGTGGAGTTTCACCGTCGAGCATCAAACCCATAGCTACACCGGAGACTGGGCGCTTGATTGGCACACCAGCATCCATGAGAGCTAGACAGGAAGAACAGGTAGCGGCCATTGAGGTGGAACCGTTTTGAGACATGATTTCAGTAACAGAACGAATCGCATATGGGAATTCTTCCTTATCTGGAAGCACTGGAAGAAGTGCGCGCTCAGCAAGATAGCCGTGACCGATTTCACGACGGCCTGGAGCACCGATACGACCGGTTTCACCCACAGTGTAGCTTGGCGCATTATAGTGATGCATATAGCGACGTGTACCATCGGTTACCTCCATAGTATCGACCAGCTGAGCGTAAGAAAGTGGAGCGAGAGTAACAATATTCATGGCCTGAGTCAGACCGCGGGTAAAGAGAGAGGACCCGTGTACTCGTGGCAAAATACCAACCTGCGAGCTGAGTGGACGAACTTCGTCCAATTTACGACCATCTGGGCGGACGGATTCGTCGACGATAGCACGGCGGACCTCATGATGAATAGCTAGTTCAAAGGCATCATGATAGGCAGATTGCAGATTAGCTTCATAATCGGCGATTTTTTCTTCATCAGTTTTACCTTGACCAAGCTCGAGGGCAAATTCGGCATCCATCTCAGCACGGAGTTCATCAGCGGCACGCTTACGATCGAGAACGTTACCACGAATCTTAGTGCCGAGTTTACCATCTTCGCCGACGAAGTGAACCTTAGTCCAGGCATCAACTTTTTCCTGAATAGCAGGATCTGGCAAGGCTAACTCAAATGGTTTTTCGACGACGTTTAGTTCAGCCTTCAAGGCTTTTTGAAGCTCGAGAGCTGGCTGCACCATTTCAACCGCCCAACGCATTGCGTCAATAATGACTGATTCGGAAACTTCGTTCGCCCCAGCTTCTACCATCATTACCTTATCATCCTTCACGGCAACTACGAGGTCGAGGTCAGAAACTTCACGTTCTTCAGGGCTCAAGAAGGCCTTAAATTCACCGTTCACACGACCGATACGCACACCGGCAATTGGCCCGTCGAAAGGTACGCCGGCATTCATCAAGGCTGAAGAAGCAGCCACCATGGCGACCATATCAGGACGGAAGCTTGGATCCATCGAGAGAACAGTGGTCACTACCTGAACTTCTTGGCGATAGCCTTTCGGGAAGAGAGGGCGAATTGGGCGATCGATCAAACGACCGACCAGAATCGCTTCGTCGGCTGGCTTACCTTCACGTTTAATAAACTTTGAACTAGAGATTTTACCTGAGGCGTAGAACTTTTCTTCGTAATCGATCGAGAGCGGGAAGAAATCTTGCACCACCGGTTTTTCACTGACGACCACGGAGCCGAGCACCACTGTATCACCATAGGTAACAAGAACCGAGCTGGTAGTGCGAAAACCGACGCGATTTACTTCAATCGTGAGCTTCTTACCACAAAAATCTCTCGACAAGCTAAAGGTTTGCTTGCCAGTAGGGTTGATAATATCCATATTTTCCTTTCTGGGAAAACACCAGATAAGTGCTTTGAAGGTTTCAGAAAACTTATCCGCCGTCTTCCCGCTTATAACTATTCAATTATAGCACAAATGGCGAGTTTTAGGGTGCTTCAGCGGCCTAATAGAGGTGAAATTTGCATTTTTACGTTGTTTATGTTACAATAGAGTTGTTACTTGTGGCCTGTATGTATTTACAGCGCCAATGAAAGCACCTTGAAAAGGAGTGGTTATATGAATAACAACAATAGCGAAGCACGTGAGATGAATTTTGATGATTCCAGCGAAAGTAGCCGGAATAACCCAGCTAACGAATGGAAATTGGTAGTTTCAAAAAAGAAGCTGCCCAATAATCATGGGAACGCAAAATTCAAAAACAAGCATCAGCGAAAATCCTGGACTAATGTCGATCACAGAGAAGTTTACATTGAAGAGCAGCTATCCAAGGAAATTGAGCCGAACTACGATCCAATCGATGCGGCAAAAATTTCTTACCCAATCGCCATCATTAAAGGTAAATTACCAGAGGAAAAACGCATGAGACTCGACAAGAATGGCGTGCCGTGTGGTAAAGTAGAGGTGACGCCTTTTGTAGAAGATTTTTGGCTTCCTTATAAGAAGCAAGTCAGACTCGACAAGAATGTCGATATTGCGATAATTCACTACCCCTTCAAATATAATGGGCAGTGGTACACTAAAATCTGTTTTCAGCTGAATAATCTCTACGATGAGCCGGTATTAAATAATGGTTCTGGTTACTTATATCAACAGTTAACCAAAAGAGATAAACAGGTGAATCTCTTCGAGAGTCAAAATGATTCCAGCAAGGTTAAGATGACCTACGTGGCACCATCTGAACTTGATGAGTTCATTAAGGAACTTAGACAGATGTCCCCTAACCATCGAGCTGAACGGCTTGTACGTAAAACCGTACGCCCGACAACGGAAGAAATCGAAAAGATAGTATGCGATGCATCGCTACACTGTGCTAGAAAGCTTCTGGCGGAATACATTAAATCCACCGGAAGAAAAGACATTAAATTTGTGACGTACAGCGCTTGCAAATCCAACGAGGATAGGATATTAAAAGAGCTGGAGGAATCTGGTCAGATTAATCTCTAAAATTATCTATGTTTCTAAATAAAATGATATTTCTGAACACATGAGATTTTGTAACTACACACCTTTAATTTTATTCGAGGAGAGCTTTAGAAGTTCTCCTCTTTTTCTTGGCTTGATTTTGATGGATTCTTAGACACAAAAAATACCCCCGAGGGGGGTATTAATTATTTACGTAGACCGAGTTTGGCAACTGTTGACTTGTAAAGCTCAAAATCAGTTTTCTCGAGGTACTTCAATAGACGTTTGCGGCGACCTACCATTTGCATGAGTCCGCGACGAGCCATAAAGTCGTGCTTATTCACCTTTACGTGCTCAGTCACTTCTTTGATACGCTCAGTCAAGATAGAAACTTGCACCTCTGGAGAACCCACATCTTTTGCATTGCGAGCAGTGGCTTGAATGGCCTTAGCTTTGTTCTCTTTTGTAATCATATTGGTGCTATCTTAACATAAGAGAGCAGGAATTTCAAGAGGTTGGATTTATTTTTCTCAATTTTCTGTCATAAAATTATCTAAGGTGACCGCGTCCTCGATTTTATATGGGCCGACTTGAATACGTCGAAGTGCTGTAAGGTAGGCAGAAGTGCCGAGTGATTTTCCGATATCCTCGCCCAGGGTGCGAATATAGGTACCAGAAGAGACGTGGGTGCGAATTTTAAGTGTAGGATATTGATAATTGAGAATTTCTAGAGCATAGATTTCAACTTGACGGGAGGGCATTTCAACCTGCTTCCCTTCACGAGCTAATTGATAGGCACGCTTACCGTTAATTTTAATGGCGGAAAAGGCAGGGAGAGTCTGAATAATTTGACCAAGGAAATTTCGACAGACCGTTTCAACCTCTTCTCTAGTCGGAATTCTCGTCACCTCATGAGTGGTAATTTCACCCTCGGGATCACCGGTGGTACTGGATTTGCCAAGCTCGATAGTGGCCTCATACCATTTATCAAGCTTCAAAAAAGTGTCCGAAAGCTTAGTAGCCTTATGAGTCAAAATAATTAAGAGACCGGTGGCGAAAGGATCAAGAGTACCAGTGTGACCGACTTTTACCTTCTTCCCCTCCTGCTCACTAAGCTTTCGACGAATCCGAGCAACCACGCCAAAAGAAGTCATCTGGTCTGGCTTATCGATTAATAATATGTCCGGATTTTGACACGGATCGAGATTAATGATTGATTCTGGATTTTCGGTATGAGGATTGGTCTGAGGTAAGTTTGGTTCTGAGTTCATTTTTACATTCCTGGAATATGAAAGGCGGTTGGGTCAATCTTAGCTGGTGCTGGTTCAGTTGGCTCTTCTGGTGAGAAAATAGCAGCTGGTTCAGCGATTGGAGCGGCGGCCGGAGCGGTCGTATCGACTGGCTGAGAAATCAGTGGCGAGTCTGAAGCAAAAGTACGGAGTGGTGG
>CAUQEY010000016.1:0-10904 GCA_963517175.1 uncultured Candidatus Saccharibacteria bacterium
TAATCTTCCGATTCACTATGAAATTTTTCGTGCACTTCTTTTAGGTGCGGGTCGGTGATGTGAGTATAAATTTGTGTAGTCGAAATATTTGCATGCCCCAGCAAACTTTGCACTGAACGAATATCCGCCCCATTCATCAAAAGATCAGTGGCGAAACTGTGACGCATCGTGTGCGGTGTCACGTGCTTAGTGATACCGGCCAGTCTTGTGTATTTTTGTACAATTCGCTCGATTGAGCGTGGAGTTAGTCTACGAAAGTCACCACTCGTGGATGGAATTTGTTGATTCGCAGAATTATTTAGGAACAGGGCCGGCAAAGTATCGGTTCGCATATTTAAATAATCTTTGATGCATTCCGCCGTGGACTTGTCGATGAAAATTGGTCGATCTTTTTTACCCTTACCACGCACCATAAATTCTCGGCGTTCCAAATTAATCGAATCGCGATTCAAACTACAAAGTTCCGATACGCGTAGCCCGCCAGAAAAAAGTAGTTCAATGATCGCGCGGTCTCTGAGTCCCGATTCGGTATCCAGCGGAATTTCCGCTAGTAGCCTTTCGATTTCGTCGAAATGTAAAAAAGTCACTTGTTTTTTGGCGGCTCGTGGTAGGTCAATTAGGGAAGGGTCTAAGCTTTTAATTCCACGCTTGGCCAGGTATTTAAAAAATCCTCTTAGTGCAATCAAGTGATAACTCTGAGTTAGTGCGGATAAACGTTCTTTATTTTGATTGTCCGAAAACCGATTCAACTTCAAACGAAAACGACGTAAAACTTCTGGTGTAATATCGGAAGGCTTAATCATTTCTTGGCCCTCAAAATCTTCCGTAATTAGGTCAATAAAACGTGCCAAGTAAAGTCCATAGTTTTCTACGGTTTTCGTCGAACGACCTTTTTCAATTTCTAGTGATTCCAGAAAATCTGCCACTAATTCAGAAATATCCATAAGAGTAATTATAACACCTTATGCTATAATGTGATTATGGATAAAACTGATTCTGTAAGCGAACTCTTTAGCGACCAAAATAACCAAAATGCCAAACAAATCCAATATGATGAAACGGTTGTCAAAAGTCAAATTGATATGGTCGGGAAGCGTGTCGAGTATGAACCGACTTCCGGTAGTTCTGTGGTGATTGAAGAAAAAGCTCCAACTTCTGGTGAGGTACTTTCGAACGGTTTCCCAGCCGGTATCGGTCCTAATGCCGCTCCAGAAACTCCGGTCAAAAAAGAGCGCACCAAACTCAATCTGATCCAGCGCGCCAAAGATTTTTTCACTCACGCCACCAAGCGACAAAAAATTATCATGATTGCGGCTCCTGCCAGTCTCGTTGTTTTGGCCATTCTCGTCACCATCATCGGTCAGGCTACTGGTGCCTTTAAAACCGATTACTCTGTGACTTATTCCACGGCGAAGGAAATCAAGAATCAGATTACTAAAATTCGCGGTGATGTTAGCTGTAATAAAATTTCCGAATACGCTTCGAATTCCGCCACCTCGAATGAAATTTATCAGAAATACATCGAAGATTGTAAGCAAAACATGGCCGGTATCGATAGTAATTTAGTTACCAAGCTCGGCGATTCTGCCGGCGTCTTGAAAGACCCAGAAATTGGTCGTAAATTCGATGCCTTCCGGACAGTTTTTAATGCTACGAACGGCGGCGATGAAGATATTAATAAGGCTCTCGACCTCTATGCCGTCTGGCACAAATGGAGTGTCATCGAGGGGAACAAAACTTCCGACTGGACCGAGGCTGATATTCTCAATGCTACTAAAATCTTGCGCGAATCTGGCAATCAGCGTCTGAAAGATTATGGTGAAAAATGGGCCACCCTCAAGGCACAGGCTAATGAAGCGACTTATCGTTGGTTACACTCTTCCAGTAAAGATGATGGTTCAGTCGATTTTGTGGAAATGCGTCGCGCCGCGGATGACGCCAAAAATGCCTTTAATGATTTTGAACGTAATGAGCGCCCAAATTTGCTCACCGAATTCCCTTTAAAATTTGTCGACCTGGCCAAGGTCTACGCCAAGTTCGAAGAATTATATGAAGTCATTCGTAAAACTTACGAAGAAAATTACAATTTCCGTGCCGGTGGTTGTCGCGAATTGATTAATTCAGTTCGTTGCGAATAACCTCTGAAACTGTGATATACTGGGGGAAATATCAAGATTTTATAAGGGAGAAAACATGGACGAAAACACAAGAACAGATTTTATTGAACGCACTTTGGTAATTTTGAAACCTGACGCCGTTCAACGTGGTATCGTCGGTGAAATTTTACAAAGATTTGAACGTGTCGGCCTCAAGATTGTCGGCATGAAAATGGTTAGCCCAGATCAGGAATTATTCAAGCAACATTACGAAGGTATCGGCAAGTTAATTTCTCGTCGTGGCGAAGAAACTTATCGTTACAATCTCGACTACATGATGAGCGGCCCGATTATCGCGATGTGTCTTGAAGGTATCGAAGCTGTCGCTTTAGTTCGTAAGATTGTTGGTTCCACTGAGCCAAAATCTGCCGAGATGGGTACCATTCGTGGTGATTTTTCACATATGAGCTTTGGCCATGCCAATTCTCATGCTCGCCCAGTGCCAAATCTCGTGCATGCTTCTAGCAATCCAGAAGAAGCCAAGCAAGAAGTCGCCCTCTGGTTTACCGAAGCCGAGACTTATGACTACGAAGATTTGAACGAAAAATACACTCGCTAATCGTTAAGATAAAAGTGTCCCAACCGGGGCAAGTTAAAAGTACCCCACCGGGGTACTTTTTGTTGGCTCACCCGAAATAAGCTATAAGTATGTTTAGCCTACAGTTGACTCGCCTCGAAATAGCCATAAGCTTCTATCAAGTTTTTGTTTTTTATGGCATAATAAACATATGTGGTTTTGGATTTCATTTATCCTGCTCGGACTGGTGCTTTATATTCCGCTTGGTATTCTGATTATTCTTTTTATTTTCTTCCCAATTGCTGGATTCTTGAATAAGAAAAACAATCCTGCTGTCTTTAATTTTGCCATGAATGGCGGCATGGTAGTGCTCTTCATCGCGGCAATTCTAGTCCACGGTGGCTTTTTTGGTTGGTATAATCAGGCCGAATCGCCTTTCGGTATCAATGTTTGGGTTGATCACCCCGTGGAAAATGTTTTCTATCGCAGGGAAGAGAAAAACGGCCAGATTCATCTCACTGTCACTGATAAAAATTATTCGCCCCACTCGCCGAATTTTCTTGAGAGTAATGGCAAAATTCATTTTGATGTCACCAATCATGCGGCCGAAAATAAGCATCTCGACCTCACTTGGACCGTCGAACTGGATGGACAAAAATACCAAAGAAATAATCTCCCGACTGATTCCGATTCGACGCTTTTTGGCCCAGGTTTTTCTCTGAAATACGGTGAAAATATCGTGAAAGTCACGGCCTCCAATAGTCTCGGTTATTACACTACTACGCTAGTGATTAATCGTTTACGCACGGAAGATATTTGTAACGAGGAAAGCAATCAAAAAGTCTCCATGTGCGAGAATATTCTTTCTGCCAAGGACTCTGCCGCTAAAAAGAAGCAGGCCGACAATGGTTCAGGTAGCTCTCTAAATCTTTCGGAGAATAGTTTCTGGTCTAGATAATTATCCTTGATATTATTTCTGCGGGAGTAATGCTTCGCATTTTCTTTCTGCGTCGATTATTAAAAAGCAGAATAAATTCTACTTTTTAACTCTCTCCTTGAAAGACCGAACCTAAAGGATCAGCAACAAAAAAGGAACAATCCTGTAAAATAGTAGTTAGCAAATAACAACTAAATAAAGAAAGGACTGTTCCTAATGAAAAGTTTAACAGAATTGTCGTCAGAGCACAAATGTCATAGAGACTTTGGTAAAATGGAACGAGTTAGACCTATAAAATCAAGCGAAAAAATGGAATAATGTTAAACAAGTATTTGATTTTGGAGGTGCTTAAATTCATGGATGAAAGAGAGAAAATCATTCGTTTATGGTTTGATATGTGGCTTACACAACAAGACTTAGGAATAGATGATATTTTTTTGGATGATGTGATTTATATTGAGAGTTGGTGTCCTAAGTATGAAAATCGGCAAACAGTAAAGCACTGGTTTAATGAGTGGAATACAAGAGGAAAAGTTCTTGCGTGGGATATAAAGCAATTTTTTCATAAGGATAATCAAACTATTGTAGAATGGCACTTCAAAAATAAAATGAATGAGGGGAAAGTTGAAGAATTTGACGGTATCTCTTTGATTGTTTGGACAGCCGATAATAAGATAAAAGCGTTGAAAGAGTTTGGTTGTAATTGTAACAACTACAATCCTTACAAAGAGAGTGAAACGCCATTATTTAGAGATGAAAAAGTAAATTGGTTTTGAGGAGATAAAATATTGATGGAAAGTAGACCTGAGTTTGACAAAATTACATCGTTTGATGAATTTACTAAATACTATTGGTATCGTGAAGAACTTTCACAGATATGCAAGTCATTAGGATTAGAATATAGAGGCACAAAACAGGAACTCAATTATATTATTGAGCAATACTTTAAGGGCAATTTGATTAAAAAATCATCAATAAAAAATGAAAAGAAGCAAGTGGAAAATATTACTTTAGATACACCATTACTTGAATGTGGTTTTTCTTTTAATACAAAGTTCAGAGAATATTTCGCTGTTTTAACAGGTATCTCACCATTTAAATTTACTGCTGATATGGCAACAGTTTGGAGAAAAGTAAAAAGAGAAAATGATTTGAGTTTTACAATTCAAGATATGCTAAAAGTTTATTATGGGAAATCAGATTATGCAAAGTATGATAATTCGGTTTGTCAATGGAATCAATTTTTAAAGGATTTCTGTGCAGACGAAAATAGTTGCAACTACTCAAACAAATTAAAAGTAGCTTCTATTCTTTGGAAAGAAGTCAGAAATTCAAGAAATGAAAAAAATTATTCAAAGAATCTTTTGACTGAATATGCCGATAAAATAAAAGAGTATTGCAAGTAGGATATTTTTGGCTTGCTAAACTAACAATTCAATAAAAGCTAACACGAAAGCAGTAAATCAAAAAAGTTTGCTGTTTTTTCTTTGCTTAAAAACGGAAAGGAGGACACATGGAAGAAGAAAAAAGAGTAATAAAAGAACCACAACATAAACAGTTAATAATGGATATTGGAAAGACAAAATATATTGTAAACCTACATTTTAAGCAAGGTACAGGGGAAACATACAAGGATAAAATACTAAAGCTAATCAAGAGAGAAACAGAGAAGATATAAATTTATCAAAAAAATTTTGTTTATGTCCTTGACAAATCTTCCCAAAAGGTTCGCCTCCCTCGAAAAATAATCAAACACAAAACACGACCCATAGGGTCTTTTTTATGTTTGGTGATCTCTGCGGGAGGTTGTCATTTGCTACGCAAGTGCCAAAACCTTCGGTGCGAACCCTGGGCTCGCCCCCCTCGAAAAAATAATCAAACATAAAAAACGACCCATAGGGTCTTTTTCATGTTTGGTGATCTCTGCGGGAGTCGAACCCGCGTTGACGGGATGAAAACCCGTTGTACTAACCGTTATACTAAGAGACCAATTCCGAAATGTACTTTTCTATTATAACAGATTTAAAAAAATCAGCAACTCTTATTTTCAAAAATCTCGAAGTTTAATTTTCAACTTTTTTGCAGCTCAAAATCGGATCCATGGTGTAATCGGTTTTTCCGAATGGCGCATACGGCTTAAATGTCACTGAAGACAAATCCTTATTGCAAGTCAATTTTTTGTGCTCAAAATAAATGCGCTTGTCCAAATTATTTTCGTCGCTATAACTTAGCAGTCTACGTAACTTTACCATTGGAAAGCCGGTCTTCAGATATGGCTTGAAAACAAATTCCGCACCCTTGGCAGTCATTTCATCCTTATGGCTATTCACAAAATTATCATAGAAAAAATCCTCATAGTAGCTTTTGGCTAATTCTTGAAATTGTTTTTCCGCCAATGCTTCCGCCGTCACATTTTTCTTTACCAATAAAGAAAAGCTCACACTGCAAACCGAAATCAGAACCACCACGATCATTAGTCCACGAATAATTTTCGAACTCAGGGTTTCCAGACGAATTTGATTGGAGAGTTTTTTGAAGTTAGGACTAAGTTTGGTCGCGTTCCTTTTGTGTTTGCGTTTGGCGCCACGTGGATCGATATTCATAGCTAAATTATAGCATAAGAATTTTCATTTTCGGCCACCGGGAATTATAATATAAACATGAATACGAAAAATCTCACCATAAAAAATGAAGCCGCCGTGATTGATTTTGCGGAAAATTTAATGCGCGAGATTTTGCAGTCTCAAGGTGCTTTGCCTTGCGTGATTGAACTTGTCGGTGACGTTGGTGCTGGTAAGACTACTTTCACTAAGGGTCTCGCTCGCGGTCTTGAAATCACCGAAGAAATTACTTCTCCGACTTTCACTATTTCGAAAGTTTATGAAAATTCACATGGCCTGAAACTTGTGCACTATGATTTTTATCGCCTAGAAAATCCCGGCATCATGGTGGAAGATTTGTTTGAAAACTTACAGGATCCCCAGACTGTTACGGTAATTGAATGGGCGGATACAGTCAGTGAAATTCTTCCTGCCAATCATTTGCGCTTAGAAATCCTCATTAATGACGACGGTAGTCGCACGCTTAATTTAACCCAAAATCTCACTTCGGAGCATTAAAATGAAACTTTACCTTGACACTTCTACGGAAAATACCATCCTCAAGCTCGACGATAAGGAGTATTCCGCTCCCCTCAAAAATCAATTAGCTGAACAAATTTTTACTTTTATCTATGATAAGCTTGTCGAAAATCAGGCCGACTGGTCGGATTTAACGGAAATCACTTTTTTCGCCGGTCCAGGTTCTTTCACCGGACTCCGCATCGGTGCTGCCGTGGTGAATACTTTGGCTGATCAAT
The DNA here is from genome assembly GCA_963517175.1 of uncultured Candidatus Saccharibacteria bacterium. Lineage (GTDB taxonomy): Bacteria > Patescibacteriota > Saccharimonadia > Saccharimonadales > Saccharimonadaceae > Nanosyncoccus. Next base: position 6,969 of record CAUQEY010000016.1, read on the forward strand.
TACAAATTCCTTTGAAAAATCAGGACAGGGAAGTGGTGCCCATCATTTTGCCAAACTACGGTCGCCCGGCTAATATTACTCCTTCCAAAAAATAAATCTCCCATTCCTCCACCCATTTCGCTTGTGCTATAATATATGATATAAGGAAATTCATGGATCAAGATCTTCATCAAAATCAAAATAATCAAAAACCTCAAACCATTGGCGGTGTGACTTTTTCTGCTGGCCTTTCACATCCGGTGACTCCTCAGGTCAGCCCAGGCTCTAATCAGCCAAGCTTCGCCAAGCCAGCTTCCGAGCAATCAAATATCACCACCCCTCAGCCTACTATCCCTAGTCCAGCTGATCTCTTTAATAATAATTCTGCCACTTTTTCTACTCCTCAGTCCACTCCAGTGTCTACTCCAGTTACTGAAACAACCCCAGCTAATACATATCAAGCCAATAATTACACTTCACCAGCCGCTTCTGCTGAACAGATTTTTGCCGCCGAGACCACCAGTAATTTTTATACCAACGACAGTTCCAATCCTTTTGGTGAAAATGGCTTCACGCAGGCTGCCCGAAATGGTAATCCTAACTCTAACCAGAGCATGATTAATCAATCTATTCAAAATGCTGCCATGTTGAACCAGGCTACCGAAACTCAGAAAAATCCAGGTCAAGAAATGAATAACGGCCCAGAAATTGTCTATAATCAGCTCAATGTGCCAGTCGCTTCACCAACTCATTTTGAAGAAAAATTCACCGTAGTGGATCCAAATGCCGATGCGATAAAATCTGCTGAAGCCGCCAAGGCTGAAAAAGAAGCCAAGGAAAAAGACCCTCGATTTATTGCTATGAAAGCCTTGAAGAAGATGACTACCATGGCCATGGTTTTTGGTATTCTCGCTGTTTTGTTCCTCGTTTTGAGCTTAATCGGTTTGGTTTACGGTATTTCTCAAGGTGATAAAATTACTACTGCGAATAATACCATTAAGAACCAAGCTCAAATCATCGCTGCTGTCGAGGAATCTTCGGGTGTCGCGAAAATTTCTACCCCAGCCGATGTTCCAGTTTACAAAACTACTCTCGGTTATATTTATCTTTCCGACTGGAATATTAAATTGAAAGTCCCGGATAATCTCTCCACCATGAGTTATGTCTTAAACACTTACGAATATCGCAATTCAATCTGCTTTAACGGTATTCAGAAAGGGGTCCAAGCGAAACAGGAATTTGCTGATCCGGCCAAGAATCTTGGTAAGCAAGGCTGTCTCGTGCGTGTGCCAGTTTCCGAAGGTGATTTCGAAGCTTCCACCGGCAAACGTTTCGGTACCAAGGTCACGACCTACAAGGATTATAATTTCTTTTACATCGACCCAACTATCAGTAGCAAGGATGGTGCAGAGCTCGGTCTCGAAACTGCCTCCAATCAAATCATTCGTAATATGATTTTTGCCCTCGAAACCTACGAATAAGAGCGGTCTTTATGATAAAATCAAAACAGGGGGATTTTGATTTATTAAATAATTTTGTTAATTTTGTAAAACTGCCGGTATGATGAAGATATTGGCGTCGACAAATAGAAAGTGAAGTCAAATGTTTATTCCGATAGCACTCAGTATTATTGCTGGTATTGTTTGTGGTTCCGGTTTTGTCCTGGTCTATAACAAAAAGAATGAATCTGGTGGCAAAGCTAAGGCCGAAGATCTCATTCGCAAGGCTAAAAACGAGGCTGCCGACATCGTTCTCAAGGCTAAAAAAGAAGCTGGCAGCATTGCCGATAAATCTCAGCAAGAAGAGGAGGCTCGTCGCAAAGATTGGCGCCAAACCGAAAAGCGTCTCTCTGAGCGTGAAACCTCACTCGATAATCGTTTTGATCAATTAGAAAAACGTTCGGAAAAGTTAGCCAATAAGGAACGTGAAATTGATGATTTGAAGCTTGAAATTCATCAAATTCGCGACAAACAGCAAGAAAAGTTGGAAAAAATTGCTGGTCTCACTAAGCTTGATGCCAAAGATAAGCTGATTAAGATGACCGAAAAAGATATCAAGGATGATCTCGTCGGCTTGATCACTAAGGAACAAAAAGAACTTCGTCGCGATATCGATGAAACTGCTCAGGCGCTATTAGTTACTGCTATGGAACGTATGTCTTCCGAAGTCACTGCTGACCGTACTGTCACGGCTTTGAAATTACCGGATGACGAAATGAAAGGTCGCATCATCGGTAAGGAAGGTCGCAATATTCAGGCCCTCCAACGTGCTACTGGTGTCGATATTATGGTTGATGACACTCCAGGCATGGTGGTGCTTTCTTCCTTCGATCCAATCCGCCGCCAAGTCGCACGATATGCTTTGGAACGTTTAATGAAAGATGGTCGCATTAATCCATCCAGTATCGAAGATGCCGTCGCTAAGGCTGAACGCGAAATTGAAAAAGAAGTTGTGCGTGCCGGTGAAGATGCGGCTCGTGAAGTCGGTGTGATTGGTATTCCGCACGAAATTTTACATTTGCTTGGTGAGCTTAAATTCCGTACTTCCTATGGTCAAAATGTTTTGCTTCACTCGATTGAAATGGCCCATATGGCTGGCATGATCGCCGAAGAAATTGGTGCCGATGTACGTGTCGCTAAGACTGCTACCTTGCTTCACGATGTCGGTAAAGCCGTCACTCACAAAATCGAAGGGAAGCACGCCGAGATTGGTGCTGAGCTCGCGAAAAAATACGGTCTTTCTGATCGCGTAACTCACGCTATTGCTGCTCACCATAACGATATTGAACCAACCACGGTCGAAGCTATTATTGTGAAAATCGTTGACGCAATTTCCGCTGCTCGCCCAGGTGCCCGCAATATTTCCGCCGAGAATTTCGCCGAGCGTATGAAAGAGCTAGAAAACATCGCTACCGGTTTCAATGGTATCGATAAGGCTTATGCCATTTCTGCCGGTCGTGAAATTCGTGTAATTGTCGAGCCGAAACAAATTGATGATCTCACCGCCTTGAAATTAGCTCGTGATATCGCCGAAAAAATCGAAGCTACTATGAGCTACCCAGGTGTAATCAAGGTGAATGTAATTCGTGAAACTCGCGCCATAGAATACGCCAAATAATCTATAAAACTCAAAAATAGATTAAGAAAAAATAACCCACTTCTCAGGGTTATTTTTTATTTGTCATAAACACTTTTCTATAATATAATGCTGGTAACGGGGAAGAAAATCAAAACTGTAAAATAAAAAGGAAAATATGACACAACCGAAATTATCAAAGCCGCAAGCTAGTAGCGATAAAAAGCTCCATATTGCCGTGATTGTTTGCATTGTCTTAGTAATCGCAAGCTTCATTGGTAATATTCTGTTAATAAGGTATTCATTTGAAATATCAAATAACGAATTCCATAGACATGTAAATCTAGTTCAATCGCGCCTTCGCGAAGTAAATCTTCGTGTTCAAAATGATCCTAAAAATGAAAAAGAAATAGAAAGACTTAACGATATAAATACAAACCATCGTTAATTAAGGGAATAATATGACACAAGTAAAAACATCAAAATCGCAATCTAGCAGTGATAATAAACTTTTTATTGCTGTAATAATTTGTATTGGGCTAGTCGTCGCGGGCTTCATCGGCAGCTTTATAATGATTGACAAGTCATTTGTTGATGCAAATATTGAATATCAGAGACATTTCGGTCGGATTCAATTTCGTATTCGTGAAATAAACTTACGTCTTCAAAATGATCCTAAAAATGAGGAAGAAATTGAGATGCTTAACGATACAGTTGAGAATGATAAGTAGCTATCTCAGGATATTTAATAAAACTAAAATATCGACTACAAAAAAGATTAAACATTAATAAACCAAAAAGACTGGAATTGCTCCAGTCTTTTTTTGATAATTTCATGGTAAGCTTTTGCTTTCGCAAAATCTTTCCATTCTGCGTCGATCA
>CAUQEY010000017.1:0-10815 GCA_963517175.1 uncultured Candidatus Saccharibacteria bacterium
TCTGAGCTCCCATTTGATAGCGGCCGAGAGCGTAAGTCTTCACGGCTTCGATATCAGTGTCAGAAATCTCACCATTGAGAGCCTTAAGCATTTCAAGTTGGATGAGTGTGAAGAGTTCTTCGGAAGTTTCGAGGTTAACTTCGCCATCAAAATCCCAGGAAGAATAATGATTGGTGCTATTAATTCCACTACCCATACCATAGACTAGGCCACGACGGCGGGCTTGACCAAAAATGCGACTGCTCATAGTGCCATTTAGTAAGTGGTTAAGCGCACCCATGGCTTGAGTTTCTTCGGTGGAAAGGCGTCTTGGAGTAATCATGGAAAAGCCAAAGGTGATATTGCTGGCATCCTTCCGCTTGATCAGGACAGCATTAGATGAATGCAGTTCGTCGACAGGAATTTCAAAACGTTCGCCGGGACTTAATTCCCAGCTTTCGAGGTTGCGAATAATTTCTTTTTTACGGTGTTTGGTCTGACCGGCGATAATAAATCGCATATTGTTCGCGGTGTGGGTGCGGCGGTAATGCTCGTTAATGTCATCAAGGGTGATGTTGTTAATGGTGGAAAGACGTTCGCGTAAATTCAGAACATTTTCGCCAATGGCTTTTTGGAGACGTGGCCAGAGTAAGCGGCCATAATCGTTCATGTAGCCGGTGAGTTCGGCGCGAACATTGCCTTTTTCACTTTTTAATTCCGCGTCGTTAAATTTAGGTGAAGTAATGGCGACACGTTTAAGGTCTAAAATACGGTCCCATTCAAAATCCGCACATTCGGTTTCGTAACAAACAGAGTAGTCTGAAGTCCAGGCGTTGTGATAGGCACCGTTCTTAGTGAACTCTGCTTCGTAGGTAGATTCATCAGGATATTTAGCGTTAGCGCCAAAACTGAGATGCTCAACAATGTGAGCAATCTCGTAGAGCTCTGGGCTTTTGGCGAAGCGCATACCGCCACGAAATTGGACTTTCATGTTCATGACGGAAGCACCCGGTACGTCAATTAAAAGACCTTTGGCGCCGTTTTTTAATTCAATTTCTTCAATGGAATGTTTCATGTTTAACGGCGGCCGTGCTTTTTGTTTTGACGTTTAGCTTTTTTCTGTTTTTTGGCTTTATTGCGCTTTTCGCTGAGACTAGCGGATCTGGTTGGTTTTTTGGTGAATTCGTCATCAAGATTCTTTTCACCAGCTTCGATAGTGTTAACGCCGCGATTGGTGGCAGATTCGGCCATCTTAGTGAGCTCAGTGTCGTATTCTTCCCCGTCAATAGTATCGGTGGCGATAGCTTCTTGTGGGGTGATAGAAAGTAGAATCTTTAAGACTTCTTCGCGGAGATTCTTTTGGAGACCTTCGAAAAGTTTTTGAGATTCGGTGCGGTATTCAACTAGTGGGTCACGCTGACCGATCGAGCGCCAGTGGATACCTTCACGGAGATACTGCATGTTTTCTAGGTGTTGCATCCAGAGAGCATCGAGTACCTTGAGATAAACTTCACGTTCAATTTTGCGCATCACGTCGGCGCCAAATTCGAGCTCTTTGGTGGCGTAAGCTTCTTTGACGGCAAGAGTGGCAAGCTTGGCACGCTCTTCTTCTTTGCGCTTGAAACCGATTTCAATAATTAAGTCGCGATCAAGATCAAAAACAGATTGGAATTCTTTGATGAAGTTACGATTCACACGGATGCTTTCGGCGGTTAAGTCAGCGACAGCTTCCTTGATGAGGCGATTAATTTCGTCAGAGATATTTGCCCCTTCGAGAATTCGGCGACGCATGAGATAAACGATGCGACGGTGGCGATTGATGACGTTATCATACTGCACCACGTTTTTACGAGAATCGAAATTGAAACCTTCGATACGTTTCTGAGCAGCTTCGAGCATCTTGGTGACGCTGCGGTTTTGAATTGGGGTATCTTCGTCGATACCGATACGATTAAGCAGAGCGCCAATTTGATTACCTTGGAAAATGCGCATAAGATCATCTTCACAAGAGACAAAGAATTGAGTGATGCCTGGGTCGCCTTGACGACCACCACGACCACGGAGCTGATTATCGACGCGACGACTATCGTGACGTTCGGAACCGATTACTACCAGACCGCCAAGTTCTTTGACTTCATCGGTGAGCTTAATATCGGTACCACGACCAGCCATATTGGTGGCAAGAGTGATAGCGCCTTTTTGGCCAGCTTTTTCCACGATGGCAGCTTCACGCTCATTATTCTTCGCGTTAAGTAGTTCATAAGAGAGTCCGGCTTCGTCGAGATATTTAGCGATTAATTCGTTCTTCACGATACTGGCGGAACCAATCAAAACTGGCTGACCTTTTTCGTGGAATTTCTTTACTTCTTCGACGATGGCGCGGAGTTTACCGGCTTCGGTGCGGAAAATTAGATCGTCTTTATCGATACGGATAATTGGGCGGTTAGGTGGGATTTGAATAACATCAAGTGCGTAGATTTGCTGGAATTCTTCAGCTTCGGTAAAGGCAGTACCAGTCATACCGGAGAGCTTATTGTAAAGACGGAAGAAATTCTGGAAAGAAATGGTGGCTAGAGTCATAGATTCTTCTTTAACTACGACGCTTTCCTTAGCTTCAATGGCTTGGTGGAGGCCTTCGCTGTAGCGGCGACCCTGCATGAGACGACCGGTGTTTTCGTCTACAATAATAACTTCGCCGGAATTAGTGACGACATAGTCGCGGTCGCGCTGGAAAACTACCTGAGCGCGTAAAGCTTGATCCATGTGATAGACTAAGCGGGTATTATCGGCGGAATAAAGATTGTCGATACCGAGCATACGCTGGACTTTTTCGATACCAGCATCGGTGAGCGAGACGGAGCGGTGTTTTTCGTCGAGTACATAATCGTCTGGACCGAGGTGAGAGGCGATTTTGGCAAATTGATAATAAGAATCTGGATTATCACCAGCTGGGGCAGAAATAATTAATGGAGTTCTGGCTTCATCAATAAGAATTGAGTCGACTTCATCGACGATGGCGAAATTAAGTTCGCGTTGGCGGAGAAAATCAACTTCGTTGACCATGTTATCACGGAGGTAGTCGAAGCCGAATTCATTATTCGTACCGTAAGTCACATCAGCTTGATAAGCTTGTTTTCTAGTGCAAGGTTTCAAGTGCTGCATGCGTTCATCGGTGTGCTCTTCGTTGATATATTCTGGGTCATAAAGGAAGCTTGCATCAGCAATAATTACACCTACACTCATGCCAAGGAAGTGGTAAACTGGAGCATTCCAACCGGCATCACGCTGTGCGAGGTAATCGTTCACGGTGACCACGTGGACACCACGGCCAGTTAAGGCGTTTAAGAAAGATGGTAAAAGTGCCACCAAAGTTTTACCTTCACCAGTTTTCATCTCAGCTACGTTACCTTCGTGGAGGGCGATACCACCAATCATTTGGACATCGTAGTGGCGCATACCGAGGACGCGCTTAGTGGCTTCACGTACTAAGGCGAAGGCGTCTGGTAGGATTTCGCTTAAAATTTTGGTTTCGTTGCGTTCAAGTTTTTCCGATTTAACAGAGGTAGAATTCTTCTTAGTACTGTCGGTAGATTCAGCTTTTGTCTCAGATTTTTTAGCTGAAGCTTTTAGTTTGGCGCGAGCGATATTGGCTTCGGCCTTCTTGTTAAGAGTGTCAAGACGTTCTTTTAGAACGTTGGTTTGAGCTTTGAGCTCGTCATCAGACATGGCTTCGTATTTTTGTTCGAGGCCATTGATGATTTTAACGATTTTGCGCATGCGGGTGAGATTTCGCTTGGCTGGGTCACCAAAAACACCCTGCAAAATACGGGTCGTGGTGGTTTTATCAGCTAATTTATCAGTTGGCTTGCGTTCTTTTTTAACTTTTGGAGCCTTAATTTTGGCTTCCTGAATTTTTTCAATTTTTTTCTGAGACATAAACAGTCGAAACCTCCAAATCGGAATAATATTATAGAGATATTTTATCATAAAAAATACATGTTTTTAAGAGAACATGTATTTTTAATTAAGTTTTAGTCCGGGAATTTTAGGCTAAAATTAGGAATTAGATTTTTTGCCAAAAATGCGGGAGAAGACGCCACGACGAAGGTGTGGGGTACTCTCGATTTTATAACGACGAATTTGGCCCATTAATTTAGCTTCGATGATGTCGATGCCGGCGAAGATATTAGAGCACTCATCTTTAGCGGCGATAACTTTACCACCTGGAATTTCCATAGCGGCAGAAATTTCGTACTTATTACCGTGGGTGCGGCCTACTTCAGTGACGACGATTTTGGCAACGATATCTTTTTTGCTACCGTGTGGCAAATATTTATCGAGTTTACCAATGCGTTTGACGGCGTATTTGTGAAAACTATCTTCGATTTTGTAGTTGCTACCACTAATTTCAATTTTTTCGATCATAATTTCTCCTTATGGCTATTATAACATGTCGGTGCCGAGGTATGGCTGCAGTACTTCAGGGACGCGGAGTTTGCCACCTTCTTCGGCGAAGTTTTCGATAACGGCTACCATAGTGCGGGCGAGAGAAATGGCGGTGCCATTCAAGGTATGAAGCACTTCGACGGTGCCATCCTTACGGCGGACGCGAATATTAAGCCCGCGAGCTTGGAAGTCGGTGCAGTTCGAGCAGCTGGTAATTTCACGGTATTTTTGATCAACTGGAGACCAGTATTCAATATCGTATTTTTTGGCAGCTGGCGCACCAAGGTCACCGGCGGCGATATTAATAACGTGATATGGGATACCAATTTCCTGCCAGATTTCTTCCTCGATGGCGCGAAGTTTTTCATGAATTTCTTTACTTTGTTCAGGAGCACAGAAGGAGTACATCTCAAGTTTATTGAATTGATGTACGCGGAAGAGGCCACGAGTGTGCTTACCGTAGGCGCCAGCTTCCTTGCGGAAACAAGCGGAAAAACCAGCATAGAAAAGTGGGAGTTTATCTTCGTCGATAATTTCGTCCATATGATAGCCGGTGATTGGCATTTCGGCGGTGGCAATAAGGGCGAGGTCTTCCCCTTCGATGTAATATTCGTCGCTTTGTTCAGAGCTACGAGGAGCAAAGCCGGTACCTTCCAGGACGCGAGAATTAACTAAATCAGGCACATCCATGAGAGTGAAGCCATGTTCAACGATTTTTTTGATGCCGAATTGGATAAGGGCATTTTCGAGTAGGGCGAGGCCGCCTTTAACATAGTAGAATTTTGCACCAGCAACCTTGGCACCACGTTCGAAATCTACCCAATCACGAGAGACGGCGTAATCGAGATGATCTACACCGGCGGTCTTACATTCACCCCATTTTTTGACTTCCACACTGGCGGATTCGTCACCGAGTGGCACGTCGTCAAAAATGACATTAGGGACGGTTTTGAGTTTAGTGTTTAGCTCTTTTTCAAAATTAGAAAGATCGGCTTCGAGGGTGCTGAGTTTTTCTTTGATTTCCTTACCTTTGGCGATTAGCTCGTCGCTAGGTTTGCCATTTTTCATTTTGGCGGTATTATCATTGCGCTCTTTGCGCAAGGCTTCAACTTGTTGAAGGAGAGTCTTTCTTTGGTCATCCAAGGCGAGAATTTCATCAAGATTGACGTTTTTGTACATTTTTTCTTTGATGGAATGTTCGACGAGCTCTTTGTTGTTGCGGATGAAATTAATGTCCAACATTTTTACCTCTTTTCTTTAATAATTTTAGTTAACGATTTTGAATTCTGAATTATGCGTGAGTGGAAGATTCGGAGGAATCTTCAGAAGTATTTTCAGAATTGGCGCGGCGCTTAATGATTGGGAATGGGACGGCCTCGCGGCCGGATACGCCTTCAAGTAGCCAGAAATTACGTTCGGAGTTGCCCCAACCACAGGCTGGTGGCATACCATACTCAAGCATTTCGACAAAATCTTGATCAAGCATTTGAGCTTCACTGTCGCCGCCATCGCGCATGGCTTGTTGTTCTTCGAAGCGAGCGAGCTGATCGAGTGGATCGTTTAACTCAGAGTAGCCGTTACCCATTTCGGTACCAGCAATAATCGGATGGAAACGTTCAGTGACTAGAGGATTTTCTGGAGAAATTTTCGCTAGAGGCGAGAGTGAGAGGGGTTCTTCGATTAACCAGAATGGTCCGCCAGATTTTTTACGAATTAGCTTCCAGAGGTTATCGATGAGGCGCGAATCGGCCTGCGCTGCAGTCACCTCGACGCCGTGAGACTTGAGGATTGCAGTGATTTTGGCGCAATCTGGATTGAAAACGTCGATATCAAACTCTTCGCGAAGTAGGTCGGCATATTTGATGCGTGGCCACTTATTAGAGAGGTCAATATCGAAACCATTAACCTGGAACTTGAGGGTGCCCCAAGTTTTTTCAGCAACGTATTTAATCATTTCTTCATAAAAATCCATGCCGTCTTGATAATCTTCGTAAGCCGCGTAGGATTCAAAAGCAATATGTTCTGGCAGATGCTCATCATCGACGCCTTCATTGCGGAAGCGAGGTCCAATATCATAGACTTTTTCAAAACCAGCACCAAGCAGGCGCTTTAAGGGTAATTCTTGAGAAATGCGAAGGTAAAAATCTTCACCGAGGGCGTCCATATGGGTGACAAAAGGCGTAGCATCGGCGCCACCGGTGGTATGTTCGAGAACCGGAGTATTTACCTCGATAAAACCGTGCATATTCATGAAATCACGGGTAGCTTGCCAGAATTTACTGCGGCGTACCATGCGTTCACGAACTTCGGGATTAACATTCATGTCGACATAGCGACGACGATAGCGTTCCTCTTTATTGGTAAAACCATCGCGACCCGGCATTGGGCGAAGGGTTTTGGTGAGAAGCTTCACGTAATTAGTGAAAAGTGAAATTTCGCCAGTTTGAGATTTACCGACGAGACCTTCGGCTTCGATAAAGTCACCAGTATCGAGAAGTTTGAGCTGTTTGGTGCCAATAAAACCTTCTGGAGTTTCATTTTGTTTCATGAAAAGTTGAATTTCACCAAAATAATCACGAATTTTAACGAAGGCGAGCTTGCCAAAGCTGCGAATGGCAACAATGCGACCAGCAATAACGACCTGTTTGCCATCGAGTTTTGCAAAATTATCCAAAATTTCAGAAATCTTGGTGTTGCGATTAGAATGAGAAGGATAAGGATTAATTCCCATCTCCTTCAAAGTGGTAAGTTTTTTAAGTCGTTCGTTGCGGTAGTCGTTTAATGTAGCCATAATTTTTCTTGTTAATTAGATTTTCATAATTTCGGCTTCTTTAGCCTTGAAGAGTTCGTCGATTTTAGCACTGAAATCTTTGGTGAGGTCGTCAATTTCTTTTTCACTACGCTTCTTGATGTCTTCGGAAAGGTCTTCGATAGACTTGAGTTCTTTTCTAGCGTCGTCGCGGATTTTACGGAGAGCCACCTTAGCTTCTTCGATCTTTTGGGAGGTGGTTTTGACAATTTCCTTACGACGTTCTTCGGTGAGTGGTGGCACTGGGACACGAATTACACGACCATCATCGGCTGGATTAAGGTTAAGAGTTTGATCAGCGCGAATTGCATTAGATATACCGGCAATGGTGGATGGGTCAAATGGGGTGATCAAAAGCATGGTGGCATCGGCAATGGTGACATTAGCGACTTGATTGAGTGGCATGTATTGACCATAAGCTTCGACCTTAATGCTGGAGAGCATGTCTGGATGAGCACGACCGGTGCGAACTTTTTTAAGTTCCTGCTGGAAGCGATCGATGACAGCTTGAAATGCAATTTTATATTCGGTGTTATCAAACATAATTTTTCCTTATATACTTATCTATATTTTATCACATCAGAGAGAAAAATACCCCTGATTCGGGGTATTTAACTTTTAGAGTGAATTCTTGAATTCTTCGAGGTCGATAAGCTTGGTTTCGCCAGTCTTACGGTCGGTGATTTCGACTTGGTTATTTTCCAAGGTCTTTTCCGAGATTATGACGCGGTAAGGGATACCGAGAAGTTCAGAATCGGTAAGTTTTTCACCGATGCGCATATCGCGGTCATCGAGCAAGATTTCTTTGCGGTGAGCATCATGAAGTTCGGCAGTGATCTTAGCGGCTTCATCGCCAAGACCAATCAAGTAGTACTTGAAAGGTGCGATGTTTTCTGGCCAGACCAGACCTTTTTCATCAGCAAACTTTTCAGCAATTACACCCATAACGCGGGAAACACCGATACCATAGCTACCCATGAAGACGGTCTTCTTTTCGCCATCCTTATCGTCGTATTTGAGGCCGATTGGATCGGAGAATTTATAGCTAAGAGTGAAAATATTACCAACTTCGGCAGCGGCGGTAGAGTGAAGGTCTTCCTTTTTAACGCCGAGGTCATTTAGAACTTCATCGATTACGACTTCTTCGTTCAAGACAATAGACTTATCATCGTTGAAATAAATAACGTCTTCACCAACTGGAGTGATAGTCTGGAATTCGTGACTATACTTAGAGAAAGCACCACCAGAAGCGTAAGTTTCGTAGGTACAATCACCAAGACCGAGACGGACATAGATGCGCTTGTAGGCCTCTTCGACTTCGTGGTAGAACTTCTCGTGAGATTCTTTATCGGTCGAGAAGCTGTAAAGATCTTTCATAAGGAATTCGCGAGTACGTAGAATACCAGATTTGGCACGAAGTTCGTTTCGGAACTTGGTTTGGAATTGGTAGACGTAGACTGGGAGGTCCTTGTAAGAAGAAATGTATTTGGTCATTAAATTGGTGAGTGGCTCTTCGTGAGTAGGAGCGAGACCCAATTCGCCGCCGGCATTAAGTTTAGTTTTAAACCAGACATCGATTACATCATCGCGCCAGCGATCAGTTTTGACCCAGGATTCGGGGTTCTGAAGCGCAGTCATTTGCATCTCCTGACAACCGATAGCATCGAGTTCGTCACGGATGATGTCTTGAATTTTGTTTAATGTGATCAATCCGAGTGGTAAGAAGTCATAAACACCGGCCATTTCCTTATAAATGTAGCCAGCGCGGATGAGAAGTTCAGCGTTACGGCTGGTTTCTTCTTTTCCTACTTCACGGAAGGTCTTGATAAATGATTGACTTAACTTCATCCTTTACCTTTCCTGTTTAAAATAATAATATTCTTATTGTATCACAAAAAATATAAATAACAGAGATAAGTTGACATTTTTTGGGGCTTCGTGTATTTTTTAATGAAGTAATTATATTAAAAGAAAGATTGTATTTTTTATTCCTATGAAAAAAACAGTAAGTTTAACTCAAGATGGTAAGAAAAATCTTGAGAATGAGTTGAAAAGTCTGATTAAAATGCGTCCAGCAATCGCCGATCGTTTGGCTACCGCCCGTTCCTTTGGTGACTTGAAGGAAAATCAGGAATATTCTGATGCCCGTGCGGAACAACGCCAGGTAGAAAGTCGAATTTTGGAAATTCAAGAAATCTTGAAGAATGCGGAAATTATTAAGGCGGCGAAGGGCGGTAAAATCGCCGTAGGTTCGACAGTGAAAATTAAGATGCTTGGTAAAGAGCATACTTATTCTATCGTGGGCGCCGTGGAGGCCGATCCATTGAATGGTCGTATCTCAGATATTTCACCAATTGGTAAAGCTTTAATTGGTAAAAAAGAGGGTGATGAATATACTCTACCAAATGGAAATAAGGGTGAAATTCTCGAAGTTGCTTAAACTTTGGTTATTTTAAAAAATGAGGCCGAGCGGCCTCTTTTTTAATATATTTATTTAATTAAGGCTAGTATTAGGCTATAAAAAGAAAATAAAAGGCAATGGTGTTTTTTAGTATATGTAAAATAATTCCAGCATAAATCGTACCTGTGGTTTCGCGCATCAAGCAGGCGACCACGCTGAGTGCGAAGACGTCGACGCCGACGTTCCATTGTCCATGGAGAAAGCCGAAGAGAATGGAAACGATCAAAATCGAAGTAATTAGAGAATGTTTTTTGCGAAGTTTGCCGTAGATGAGTCCGCGGTAAATAACCTCTTCGAGAATTGGCCCAACTACTACCAGGGCAATGGCCGCAAAGACTTTGTTAAGTGGTGAGATTAGGGTTGAATAGAGGAGTGGTTGGTTCTCTGTAAGGTTGAACCATGGGAAAACGGAGAAAAGTGCGGTAAGGATGGCAGAAAAAGTTAGATAGCCAAAAAGGCCGGCAATGGCGAGGCCGATATCTGAGAAAGTGACTAAATCCTTAAATCCAAACCCATTGCGGGTGACGGGTTCCTTAAGGGATTTTATATGTTTTAAGGTAAAAAGTAGAAAGATAAAACTTAAGGAATAGACCAAGACGGAAAAAATTGTAGCAATGAGTGGTGTTTTTAGAGTGTCGGAACCAAGAATAATTAGCATTGGCACCCCGACGATGAACTGAGCGGCGTAAAAGGTGATGATGGCTAAGATTGGAAGATAGATTAAGTCTATGTTAGATTTTAATAATTTGACAATTTTGCTTGAAAATGAGGTTTTTGATGGCATATTAATGGAAAATACGAATTAAATCTAAAATCGTGACGAGAATGAACATAGCAAAGAGGAAGAGGAAGGTGGTGGCGATAATTTTCCCTTCCGCCTCGGTCGAGAGTTTCTTCTTGAGTAATTTAGAGATGGTAATCATAGTCCAGCGTCCGCCATCGAGGGCTGGGATTGGTAGAACATTCATGCAGGCGAGGGAGATGGAAATGATGGCGGTGAGGAAAAGTAGTTCCGTAAAACCAGCGCTAACGAAACTTGGGAAAATTACACCAATGATACCGACAGGTCCAGAGACGGATTCACCAGCTTTGGCGAGTTCTTGTTTGCCAGACTCTCTGG
>CAUQEY010000018.1:0-10562 GCA_963517175.1 uncultured Candidatus Saccharibacteria bacterium
ATTAACAACGAAAGGATGTTATGATCAAAGTCATTACGAGTCCTACTTGCGGCTACTGCCACGCTCTCATCGATTGGTTAGAGCAAAAAAATCTTGAATATGTTGAACTTGATGCCAGTAATTTTCCAGGTATTTCTGCGGTTCCTATCACTATTATTACTGACGAGTCCGACAAAAATCCTATTCAAGTTCTTGGTTTTGACCGCGAAGGTATCTTGAACGCACTCGAAAAAATTAAAGCTGTTTAATTTATGAAAAAATCCGACCAAAAACCACCTATTCTTCTTGTTCACGGCTTTCGTGGCAATCATTTAGGTTTGGCCGAATTTCAAAAACTGCTCGAAGCTGAGGGGTACCAGGTTTTTAATCCCGATATCCCACCAGCTTTCAATACCCTAAATGAGACTTTGCCAAATTTTACCGATTTTAATAAAGATGGCTACGCGGACTTTATCGCGAATTACATCCTCGACAAACACCTCGATCACCCAATTCTGATTGGCCATTCTATGGGGTCTATCCTCGCCGCCGCCACTGCCGAAAAATACAGCCACCTTATTCATAATAAGATTTTCTTCCTTAGCCCTATCGCTACACATCCCCCAAAATTTATTTTACCCCTAATTCCGCTAATTGCCTTGGTACCTAATAAATTTGTCAGCTATGTCTGTACGGAGTTTCTCATTGCGGGCGCGTATCGTTCTAAAAAACGTCAGATTCTCGATCTCACCTACGCGTGTGCTCGTAAATTTACTTCCATTCGAGATGAAATGCGAGCCGCTGTTTTCTCTATGTCTTACTCCATTTCTGATTTTAATTTCGAAAAACAAGCCTACTTTATAGCTGGTAAAAAAGATCGCATGAATCCATCCCGCAAGGTAAAAGAAATTGCCAAAAAATTCCACGCTGAGGTAGATTTTATACCTCAGGCCGGCCATCTCATTAATTACGAGACTCCAGAAAAAATCACTGAACTAGTCTTACCAAAGCTTAAAGATTAACCTAAAAATAATAATACTCACTTTCTAGGGCCATCATGGCTCCTTTTTGTTTTTTCATTATTTCCTCCTCATAACTTGCTTATGCTTAACTAATTTTTTCTTAAAATAACAGAGAAGAAAGTTCGTTTTCCATCATTTTTACTCATTTTCACTTGTTTTATTTTTCATTTCAGCCAATAATCAAATTAGAACTTTTACCGAAAAATACAAAATAGAAAGGAAATTATGTCCTCATCCAGACAGTCTCATTTTGTTGTTTGTAAAAAACCTAAATCCAAACCGAAAATACCACAGAAAACTCCGCGCTTTCTCTATTTTTCCAGTGCTTTAGCTATTTGTGTGGCTAATCTTATACCGCTGGCCCCGGTCAATTCAAAATCCGTAGAATGTAAAGACATTCAAGTCGTATTTGCACGTGGCTCTGGAGAAAAAGCACAGACCAATATTAACTACCAAAAATTTAAAGATAGCCTCGTTGGAGTGTTAAAAACAGCAAACAAAACCCATGATTTTTACGATCTAGGAGAATCAAACCGTTATGGTTACCAATATCCTGCAGTTAGTGTTGAAAGTTTAAAAGCTATCACCGACACATATTTTAACGCCGGTAAAAACGATTATTTCAATCATAGTGTCACTACAGGCATTAAAGAGATGCATGCCTTATATCGCGACATCACCAAGCGTTGCCCGAATACTAAATTTATTCTCGGTGGCTATTCTCAAGGTGCCATCGTGATGAGTCGCGCCATTCGCACACTTGATCCCGAAAAAATTATCTACCTCTCAACATTCGGCGATCCTAAATTACATCTCCCAGAAGGAGAAGGCAAGGACAAACCATGTTATCATGGCATACATTCCGATTATCGCATTAATGTCCCCGATTGTGATGTAGAGCATGGCATCCTAGGAGCGCAAAAACCTTATCTGCCAAACACTAAGTTTTCCGGGAAAATTGGTACTTGGTGCAATTCCGGTGATTTTATGTGCGGTAGCTTCTTTGACCCACTAGGATTTTCCGAAATCAATCTCGGAAAATTCCAGTTTATCCATCAAAACCTTATTTCAGGGCATCTTGCCTATGCAGACCGCGATGCTTACGCCGAATCTGCACATATAGTTGGTCAAATTCTACATGGCGCCAAAAAACTCGCAAAACCTGGCACTCTAAATGTTGGTTATTCGCCATATTTTATTAAGCAACTCCAGGATCGTTTGGCTCATCCAAAAATCAACAGTATTGATCATGAATATATTGTCGCCATTAATTTTAATAAAGCCAATCCAGCCGCCTTGTCTTTGCAATACAAAAAACTAATTAGCAATATCGAAGCCAGAAAACATAGGCATGCACTTTTTCATATCTATAAAGTAGATTTCGCTACCGACCATCATGGTTTTGCCAAATATCAAAAAATTACAGATTTTAATACCAACACCGACAATCTACTTCAGTTAGAGCAGCAACTAAAACAATATTACGACGAGTCTAATACCTCCGTAAAAAACGCATCGATCATTGACCTCTACCAAGCAATCTATCAAATTTCGTCCGAACAAAAACTTCAACACGACACCACTAAAGGTTTCATTCTCTCTACTCCAGCCGAAATCTATTTCGATTACGCTAGTGGAGAATACATACAAAAACTTAAATATCTTTTAGAGGCTAAACATCTTACACCGTTAATTATCAATGGCGATGGCGGCAGGCCAGAATACACCAGTTCAGTTTATAATTTTACCCTCGATATGCATGGTCACTATTTTAGCAATGCTGCCAGTGAAAAATTCATCGATGAAAAATTAGAGTTAGTGGAGAATCAGCCAAAGACTCGTGCTCAAAATGGCGATATTCCAACCTATACTGTGACCTTCGACGGAAATAATTTCAGTATCACCAACACCTATACTGATCGACCACTTCGCCTACAACAAGATCCTGAGCGTTATGCAACTAAATTTGTCGAATTCGAAGATTTAAGGCCAAAAATCGTCGAGCTTGAATTTAAAGGCCGTAAATGGCGTGCTGAAATCACCCCGCTTCCGACTAAAATTTCTGACCCAAATTATCAACATGAAACCAAACAGAAATTACTGGTTATTGACGGTGTGGCTCAAGGGTTCACTTCCAGCGACAACCTAAATTTTGACAAACTCGATCCCACCAAAGCTCACCATATTTTAATCCATTATATCGGCGATGACGCTAGGATCTATAAAACCGAAGAGCAAAACATTCCAATCAAGGATAGCGAACCAGATAAAACCGACGATTCGGAAGATTCAGATAATCCAAGCAATTCAGGCGACTCCAATAAGACCAACGATTCAAACAATCCGAACAACCCTAACAATCCAGGCAACTCTACCAATCCAGACCCTTCCGAGCCACCGAAACCGCCAGAAGAGCCTGAAGACAATCATTTTGGCGACCTACTTCGAGAATTAGATATTCTAAAACATAATGCCTTTTCAGAACAAACTGAAAATCTTACAGACCGACTCCGTGGCATTTTTAATAAAAAGTCCGAAGGCAAAAAGAAATCCGAAGGCAAAAAGGAGTCCGAAGATAAAAAGGAGCCAGAGAGCGGAAAGCCCGATAAGCAAAAAACTAATAATAAATCTAAACCAGATAAGCATTCTAATTCCGAGAAAAATAATGAAAACCATAACTATAACTCTGATACCACTAACACAGAAAATCACCAAGAAGATCATTCATCTCATCCGAGCATAGGATCAAAAGAAAAATCTAATCACCAGACACAACCAGATTCAACAACTACTCAAGACAAAGATGCTAAAAAACTTATTCCAGCCGTACCTGACTCTGGCATGCCTAGATATCTTAAGAGAAGACTGTATTCTAAGTAGATGTGTTAAAATACAGCACCTTAAATTTCTGTCAAGAATTACCGAGAAGACAAGTGATAGTGGTCGCCATATTCACAACGATACACTGATAACGTCGGCGCGTGATAATCATGCGCCGCCACCATAGCGGCCACCTCGGCTTCTTCACGAGTCTTGTAACAGATTTTCTGTGAATCACCCACCCAGCACTTTTCCGGCATAATAACTTTATTATTATTCAACTTTTTTCTCATCTCTGAATATTATACATCTATAACATAAAATGTCTAAATAGTACAACCAATTTTATGTTGACACGCTACATATAGCGTTATAGAATAAGCATAGACACTATATATAGCGTAATTGCCAAAACATATATAGCGTAAAAAGCAAACAAAAATAACTAAAAGAGAAGATTGTTAGAATAAGGAGATTTATTTTTTATGCTCAAAAAAGTTGTCAAGCGAGATGGAAAAGTTGTCCCATTTGATATCGAAAAAATCACCAATGCCATCAAAAAAGCTGGTGCTGCCACTGAAGAATTCAAAGAAGAACGCGCCAAGCGCCTAGCTGAAAAAGTTGTTTCAGAATTTGAAAAACTTGACCAAAAGAAAACCCCATCCGTCGAACAAATTCAAGATATTGTTGAAAAAGTTCTCATGGAATCAAGTTATAAGAAAACCGCCAAAGCTTATATTTCTTACCGCAATGAGCGCACGGTTCGCCGCATGGCTCAAACCAGCCTCATGGATGCCTATCGCACCATTGCCGTACTTGATGCCAAACAAAATTCAGACATTAAGCGTAGTAATGCGAACGTCGACGGTAACTCCGCTATGGGTAAAATGCTTCAATTTGGTGCCGAAGGTGCTAAGTTTTTCGCCAAATCTGTTCTCATGGAACCACGTTTTGGTGCCGCTCATGACCGTGGCGATATCCATATTCATGACCTAGATTTCTATGCCACCGGTACATTAACTTGCTGCCAAACTGATCCATTAAAACTCTTTGCTAATGGCGGTTTTAATACCGGACATGGGCATCTCCGTACGCCAAATTCTATTGGTTCCTATGCTGCGCTTGCTGCCATCATTCTTCAGGCTAACCAGAATGAACAACATGGTGGTCAAGCCATTCCAAATTTCGATTATGCCATGGCACCAGGCGTTGATAAAACTTTCAAGAAAACCCTTCGCGCTAATCTTAAAAAATATAACGAATTCTCTGGCAAAAAAGTCGATATAACTATTCCGGAAGACATTAAATACGGTGACGAAAAAACTCTCAAATCACTCAAGATTCCAGCCATTGTTATTGATGAAGCTAAGAAAGATACCGAAAATCAAACATTCCAAGCTATGGAAGGTTTTATCCATAATCTAAACACCATGCATTCCCGTGCTGGCGCCCAAGTCCCATTTACTTCTATTAATTTCGGTACCGACACCACCGAATCAGGCCGTCTCGTTTCCAAGATGCTTCTAGAAGCTACTGAACGCGGTCTTGGTCGTGGCGAGACACCAATCTTCCCAATCTCCGTCTTTAAGGTAAAAGAGGGCGTTAATTACAATCCAGAAGATCCAAACTACGACCTCTTCAAACGCAGCATGGAAGTCTCCTCTAAGCGTCTCTTCCCAAATTTCACCTTCATCGATGCTCCATTTAATCTCAAGTACTACAAGAAAGGCGACTATAATACCGAGATCGCTACCATGGGTTGCCGTACTCGCGTTTTCTCTTCTATCTTCCCAGAATCTGATGGTATTGCAACTAGCCGCGGAAATCTATCTTTCACCACTATTAACCTAGTACGTCTTGGTATTAAGCATGGCATCGCACTCAAAGAGCGTAAAACGGCAGACTGGAAGGGCTTCTATAAAGAACTCGACGAATTAATGGATCTAGTCGCCGACCAGCTACTCGAACGCTTTGAATTTCAAGCCAACCAACATGTCCGTAACTTTCCATTCCTTATGGGAGAGGGGAACTGGTTTGGTAGCGAAAAGCTCGGCCCAGACGATACTTTGCGCGACGTAATTAAACATGGATCACTTTCTATTGGTTTTATCGGCGTTGCCGAAACTCTCAAAGCTATGCTCGGCAAACACCACGGTGAAGACGAAGAAGCCAGAAAAAAGGGTCTCGAGATTATCGAACATATGACCAAGCGATGTGATGAATATAGCCAAAAGTATCACCTCAACTTCAGTCTCTTTGGTACTCCTGCCGAAGGTCTTGCTGGGCGCTTCACCAAAATGGACCGCAAGGAATTTGGCCTCATTGAGGGCGTAAATGATCGCGATTATTACACCAATTCCTTCCATGTTCCAGTTTATTTCCCAATCTCAGCCTTCGAAAAAATCGAAATCGAAGCACCATATCACGCACTCTGTCCAGCTGGTCATATTTCCTATATCGAACTTGATGGTGACCCATCACAAAACATTGAGGCCTTCGAGGCTGTTATTCGCAAGATGCACGATTCTGGCATTGGTTATGGTTCAGTCAATCACCCAGTCGACCGCGACCCAGTCTGTGGTTTTTCTGGAATTATTCCAGGCGAACGCTGCCCATCTTGTGGTCGTCTTGAAGGAGAAATTCCTTTCGAACGTCTTCGCCGTATTACCGGCTACCTTGTTGGCTCACTTGATCGATGGAATGATGCGAAGCGTGCCGAAGAGCATGATCGTGTTAAGCACAATGTTTCTGGCACTTACACCAAAGCCGAAAAGGCCACCCGTGAGCACGCCAAGCACACCGCTAAGTCATCCCTAGGAAAGGCCTAAATGTCGTCCCGCGTCCCTGGTTCTGATAAAACCCATATCCGTCTTTCCGGCCCGATTGAACATGATAGTATCGTTAATGGCTATGGGTTACGTGCCGTGATTTGGACTCAAGGTTGCTTTATCCACTGTGAGGGTTGCCAAAATCAAGAAACCTGGGACGAAGAGGGTGGGGTTCTTGTCGATATTGAAGATATCAAACAAGAACTTCGCTCCCTTAAGGGGCAAACTGGCCTCACTTTCTGTGGCGGGGAACCGTCACTCCAAGCCGAAGCCTGTATTGAAATCGCCAAATTCGTAAAAGAAGAGCTCGGTTGGAATGTTTGGTCATTTTCTGGCTATACTTATGAAGAAATTAAAGCAAAACAGAATGACCAATGGGAATTTTTCAAAACCCTCGACGCTTTGATTGATGGACCATTCGTCCTCGCCCAGCGTGATCTAACTCTAAAATTCCGTGGCTCCAAAAACCAGCGCCTACTTCATCTCAAAGACGGTGAAATTACCAGCATCGAATAGTATTATAAATACCATCAAAAAGTCTTCCAGTTTTTAGTACTTTAGATTCTACTCCTAAAATACAGTTTTCACCAAAATTTAACGCCCCTACCTTAGGCCAGGTTCACATAAAACTTTGGGGCATTTTTCGTCAAATACACCAAATTTCTTGCATGTTTCACAATAAAATTTTTGTGATATTTTTCACGTCGCCAACGATATAATTCCGCCACTAAATCCGCCAGAAAATGGTCATAGATTGCCTCCATCAATTCTGGCTCGTAACGATTCCAAAAGCGGTAAATTAACATCTTAAATTCCACTCGAAACAGCGCCAAATTCATCATTTTATGAAAATCCATCTGCATCAACTCCAAACGATTTTCTTTATATAAAAAAATGAACAATTTTTCATAAAATTGTTCCATGCTCATTTCTAATTGAAAATTTGTTTTTACTTCATCCTCTAAGTGCTTCAAGAAGATGGCACGATTCTTATTCATTAAATCTGCCAAATTACGATAATGATCATAAAATGTCGACTCCGCAATCTTAGCCACTCTAGTAAGCTCGCATATTTGAACTTCAGCTAAACTTTTATCTTTTGATATACTTGCCAAAGCATTAAAAATTTTTCGTTCGGTTCTTTGATATACCCGATTTTTAACATGCTTTCTGCCCATCTTTTTCTCTCCGGATTTTATTTTTATTTTAGCATAAGCATTTCAAAATAAAACCTCCTAAAAAGAAAAATAGCACTCCACTAGGAGTACTATTTAAGAGCTTCATCTATGATAAAAGACATAATCATAGATTGAACATAACAAAGGAGGGCCGCCAAAAATATCGTTAGAGTTATCGCTAGCACATTACTAAATTTAGTTCCAAACACCATAATAATTGGCATTGCCACCAGAGTAACAAATCTTGCATTACCTATAGTTAATCTTATGCTAGCTATTTTTTTCGCAAACCCAGGTAATCTAGGGTAATACCTTTGAGCCATTACGATATTCCTAACATTGTCTTGGACTGTAGTCATAATTGTGCCAATAATTATAACTAATAGTATCCAAAAGTCCACCATTGAAACTAGCACCATCCAGATAAACGCGTTAAATACCATATCGGAAGCAACTACCATTATCGCACCCAACTTATTATCACCGAGAAAAACTAAAAGATCATACTCGTAAATTATCGATCCCCCGACGATAAAATTTACATTCCACATAACACCAACTAGTAAAATTGCTGCCCAAAATGGCAACACTCCTAGCAGTAACCCCGCTATCACTACACACGATAAAAGCCTTGCTATTATCAATGAGCGAATTTCGGCATTTAGTATCTGTTTTTTCTCTTTCCAATCTTTTTCCATACGGAAACCTCCTCTTAAAGAACTACTTAAAAAGTCACACTAATTATTACTAATCAGTTCTTATATTCTACAACTTTTTTCTCATCCTGTCAATTTTTAACATTGACATATTTATGTTTTTATGGTAGAATTAAACCGTCTAATCTAACTAGGATTTAGGTTGACGTACGTGAAAATTGCTTTTTTGTGAAAGGGGGTATTTCACATGAGTGTTACTATTACCAACGATGTTTATGGCACAAGATACGATTCTTGGAGACCTGGAGATGTGCGCAGATTTGTTCAAGATTACAAGAACAATCCAGATTATTTCCAGAAAGCCCGGGATTCGGAAATTGAGGTCATGCTAGAATCTGCTAGAGACCAAGGCTTCTACAACGATTAATCATAGATTAATCATACATAGCACCTGTAACTCGGTTATTAAAATCCAAAAAAAATTGCTGATATCGAATACTAGCTCCCTGAAAAACTACTACTCGCTAGTACTCTTCTCCCAAAATATCAGTAAATGTCACTATTGACCCGCAATTTTCACGCTTTTCGGGAGGCTTCCGCCTCCCATTTTTATACCTAAATTTTGATCAAAATCTCATCCACAAAAACCTATCTTTCACCTCCAAATATACTTTTTGTGCTAAAATTAAAGTATCTTGCTACACTTCGGTCACTGGCAATGAGAAAATGTTTTAGCTTTAAGTATCGTCATTTATACTTTTAGCCAGGAGCCAATAAATCAGGCTCACATAAATGACTCTTATATTTAAATTTAGGAGTTACTTATGCAAAACCAAACTAATCTTAACAATCTAGAACGTGTCGAAGTGATGGCCCTTTTCGGCTATCAAATGACTCCGTGCCAACCGCTGACTTTCAAGCGACGTGGTTACGAGGAGTCTGAGGTGACGGAATTACTCCGCACCCACATCCGTTTCGTCGGCAATACCGCGATTCACGTCTTCGACGTCTTAGTCGGAAAGGAGCAATGTCGTCTGATGTTTAATGCTACAGATTTGACTTGGCATATTGCGGCTAACTAATCTAGAGAGAGGGGAATTAACCCCCTCTTTTTTGTTACAATTTTGCAGAAAATTCATCCAGCACCGCTCGAATTTCTGCAGTACTTTTACAATCCATCAATTTTACACGCAGATCAGATGCTCCATCAAAAGAGTTCACGTAGACTTTAAACATACGCTTCAGTGGCTCAAATGGATACCTCGAGCCGCGTTCTTCTAACTCTCGACATCTCGCATCAAAGACATCCAGATGAAAGCGAAATAGTTCCATAATTTCCGGAATTTCAATTTCTCCACCCAACCCCACTGGTTTACGATCAGTAAAACAATATGGATTGAAGAATACCCCACGACCAATCATAAAGCCATCCACTCTCGGATAAGTTTCACTTAGTTTAGCCACATCCGCCATATCCGCAATATCACCATTAATCGTAATTAAAGTCCGCGGCGCGACCTCATCACGAATAACTAAAATTTCTGGAATTAATTCATAATGTGCTGGTACCTTTGACATTTCCTTACGCGTGCGTAAATGAATCGTCAAATTCGCCACATCCTCCGCTAGAATTTTCGGTAGCCATTCACGAAACTCATCGACGTAAGTAAAGCCAAGGCGCGTCTTCACCGAAACCGGTAGATTAGTGTTTGCTTTCGCCGAACGAATACATTCAAGGGCTAATTCCGGCGTACGGATCATCGCCGCTCCGCCACCCACCTTATTAACATGACGATCCGGACATCCCATATTAATATCCAATCCATCAAAACCTAGCCCCTCCAATTTGCTAGCCAGTAAGCCAAACTGCTCTGGATTTTTTCCCCAGATTTGTGCAATAATCGGTGAATCAGTCTCTACCACATCGAGACGTTCAAGTGCATTATCGCGACCTTTCTCTGAAGCAAAAGAAGAAACATTAGTAAATTCCGTAAAAAACACATCTGGTCTACCTGCCCGGTTAATCACTTGACGAAAAACCACATCCGTCACCCCCTCCATCGGGGCTAAAATCGTAAA
>CAUQEY010000019.1:0-10412 GCA_963517175.1 uncultured Candidatus Saccharibacteria bacterium
TTTTAATTGTTAATCCTATTATTAATATCCTTTTTGTAGTTTATAACTACATTGGTGATTTTGGTCTCGCTGTAATTATCTTTACTGTCGTAATTAAGCTTGCTACTTGGCCCCTTGTTAAAAAACAGTATCATCAAACTAAACTGATGAAGAAAATTCAGCCAGAACTCGTCGAAATTCGTAAGCGTGCCAATGGTAACAAACAGCTCGAATCTCTCGAGATGATGAATCTTTATAAGAAGCACAATATTAAGCCGATGGCTTCCATCTGGTCACTTCTGATTCAGTTACCAATTTTCTTTGCGCTATTTTTCGCGGTTCGTGTGATGGTTTTACCTTCTACTTCTGATAATGTGGAAAAACGTGCCTATCCAGTGGTCGCTAAACTCGAACGTATTGATGAGGTGATTAAACTTCAAAAATCATTCCTTGAAAATACTGGGGAAAAATCTTATGATTTTAAACCTCAACTCTTCGGTACTATCGATCTTTCTACTCGTGCCGACCTGAAGACTAAGAGTGGTCTTTTCGTAATGGCGTTAGTTCTATTAGTCGCTGTGACTAGTTATTACATGGCCAATATGCAAATTGCTCGCTCCGGTAAGAAAAAGCAGAGTACCTGGAAAAAAATGATGGAAGATGCCAAGGCTGGCAAGGATCCAAATCAGGCTGATATTAATGATATGGTTTCTAAGCAAATGAGTTTCATGATGCCTTTAATGATGCTATTCTTTACCATGAATCTCCCGGGCGCTCTCGTCCTCTATTATTTCCTATCTAATCTCATCTCGGTGATTCAACAAAAAATCGTTTTCGCCCATGTCGATGATGAAATGGATGACAATACTGACCGTGCAATCCTTCGTGAACTAAAATCTGCCAATAAGAAATTACAAGAAGCCGAAATTATTGAAAATAAGAAAACCGGTACTAAAATTACTCGTATTAAAGCTCGTGATTCAAAACCTCAAAATAAACAGAAACACCAAAACTCATCCCTAGATTCAAAAAGCTAGGAGAAGGAGTTTTTATGAATCGTGATGAATCGGTTCGCTTTGCTACAAAATATCTCGAAGATTTATTATCTTTCTTCGGAATTAACGTTGCTGTTTGGTCGACTATTGATGACCAAGTTATTCAATTAAGTGTCCCTAGTACCAGTTTAAATTCACTTTTAATTGGTAAAAATGCTGGTAATCTACGCGCTTTGCAACATGTTGTGTCTATGGGGCTCACTATGAAAAATGCCGAAATTACTCGCGTCAATATCGACATTGCTGATTATAAACACCAACGCATGGAACGCATCGAAAAGAAGGCAGAAGGTTGGATTAATAAGGTCCGCCAGACCGGGGAATCAATCACCCTTGAACTTAATGCTGCTGATCGTCGTGTAGTGCATAAGTTAGCTGAAGATTATTCTGATATCTACACTCACTCGGAAGGGGAAGGCCGTGAGCGACATTTAATTATCTCCAAGAAGAATCTCGAATAAAAACTATTAAAACATTTAAAAACTACCGCCTTCTGGCGGTAGTACTTTACTCGTATTTTAGTTCGTACTTTTCTTGGTGGTTTCTTTGCCGCGGATAATTACGAAGTCATAACCATGACTCTTAACGCCCTGTGGTAGCTCAGATTTATCTTTTACTTCAATCTTATAATAATCTGTTAAACCCTTCTTTGCCACTGGTTTTTCACCGATTTGATAAATCGTTATATCTTGATAATCTGAAGTTGGCGCATTGTCCGTCTCAATATTCTTAAAGCCCACTTTTTCAAGCTCTAATTTTTCATCACTGGCCGCGCCACGTTCACCAGAACCATTCAAGACTAGGAGTCTGGCCGTCGCTACACTATCTACGTTCTCTGTAATAGCTTTCTGGATATATTGGTGAATTTTTGTATAGTTATTTAATCCAGCTGCTGGAATCACGTAGGAAATATTAATACCTTGCACCGGATAGCTGGCATTCGTCACATAGGTCGTACCATCCGGTAGGTTAGCTAGTGGGAGAGTCTTCATGTTTTCTGAATTAAACTGAGAAAGTAGATGTGCGCCAGTTTTCATTTCATCGACCTTAATATTGGTACGAATATTATCACCTAACGCATTCACTAAGGCGATCATAGCTGGAATATCCATACCTTTTTTCACGATTTTTTCTTTCACGGCGGTTAAAATACGTTGTTGATTTTCACCACGTGCGAAGTCTCCACCCGCTACCCCGTGACGAGCGCGTGCTAAGGCTAAAGCTTTTTCACCGTTCAAGGTGGTTGGTGTATTTTTCTTAATTACAATATTGGTCCATCCATAGTCAGTAATATCTTCATCAAAAGTCACCTCGATACCACCTAATGCGTCAACGATTTGGATTAGTGAACCCCAGTTCAAATGAATGTAATATTGATTTTTCAGTCCGGTCACGGTTTCTAGTACATTCATCACTGCCTGTGCGCCAGCTTCTTCATTTTTACCATTATTACTGGAACAAGTATAAACTTCATTAATCTTACCCGCATAACAAGCTTCACGACCGACTTTCAGATCGCGCGGAATACTAATCATATTAGCGTTTTTCGATTCCTGATTTAAAGTCACTTCCATCAGGGAATCAGTAAGTTGCGCACCATCGTGTACGCCTCGTCCTTCGTTACCACTCATATCGTAGCCGGAGGTACCAAAAACCGCAATATTAGTCTGTCCGTTCGCGTCAGTCTTGAGTGGGGTGTATTTTTCACTCACCATGGTACTAACAAAATCGAATAGATTAGATTTGCCGCCGGTGATTTTACTAATAATTTGGTTACCGTAAAAATAGCCAACACCGCCCACGACTAATAAGAAAACTAAAAAGAAGCAGAGCTTTTTGTGGCGGAAGATGAAAGGCTTCTTTTTTGGCTTTTTATCTTTGTTAATCTCTTCGTCGATTTCTTCCGAATTGATATCTATCTCATCGTCATCATTCAGAGAACCACGTTTCTCATCGCGGTCCAAACCAAACTCATTTTGATCACGATCTTTTTCGAGATTAAAAGCTGAAATTGGTTCCAAAAAATCATCGTAATTTTCCGTCTCGGAAAAATCATCCAAGCCAGCTTCCGGTCTCTCTGTTATAGTTTCGACTCTCGCAATCTTATTTTTATTACGTTTTTCACGTTGGATTTTTTCAATTTCTAATGGATCAAGTAGTTGCTTCCTCGGTAAAGGATTTGTCATATTTTTCTTAAAAACTGGAGTGGTATTCTTAGAATTCTGAGAAACTGCTTTACTACGTCTCGGGGCTAAACCATCAATATAAGCGCTCTTCATTATTTGTCTCCCATCCTTAAGTTTTTATTTACAAAAAATAAATCAATAAACAAAATGCTCTGTAAAAATCTAATTTTATTTATCCTCATCTAATATATAATTATATCAAATATGCGTTACAAATTGACTAAAAAACAAAAGCGTTTAATGGATTTTCTTACTGAATTCATTGCAGAGTATGATCATTCACCATCCTATCGCGAAATCGCTTCCGGCCTAGGTTTGAAGAGTCCAGCTTCCGTCGCTGAACATATCGATAATCTAGTTGCTCTCGGTTTCTTAAAGCGTGAGGAGGGGTCTGCGCGTTCTCTAGTGATTGTCGACCGCTCCTTCCCAGAAACTACGGAGTTATTTAAGCAACGTCTCGAATTTGCTACCGACGAAGAATCGGAAATCCTTCATCAAGCGGCCGAAATTCTTGGTCTAGAACTCGAACCGGAAAATCTTTAAATCTTAAAAATACTCCAAACTTTGGGGTATTTTTTGAAATAAAAATTTATGACATTTACAAATATACGACCATTACCCATGTTAAATCTATAAATCCGAACAAAACCAAACACTAAAACCGAACAAGATTTTATTAAACCAAACACCAGTGTGGAAAAGTTAAAATGCTTGTGTAAAACCGTAGAAAACAAAACCGAACAAGAAAAATAACTTAAAATATAAAATATAATATTTGTCAATGTGAATATGTGGAAAACTTATATTTCTTTTTGTGGTAAAATTAAGCAAAGGAGGTTGATGAATTTTTCTGAACTGAAAGCTAAGCTTAGTAAGTCTGCGTCATCTATTTTTGGCGGAACAGAAGAATCTCAACCAAAAACTGCTTCTTCTGAATCCGATTCTTTACGTGCTCCTGGTTTTGGATATCTAAAACCGCACGATTATTACTTTGACGCCGCCTGTCAGTCTCTGCGTCCACAGCCAGTGATCGATAGTTTAGTCGAATATTATACGGAATATAATTCCTGTGGTGAACGCGTGAAATACGCTTGGGGTCAGAAAACCGATCAAAAAGTCGCAGAAACTCGTGAAAAAGTTCTGAAATTCCTTAAGCTCAAGTCTAAGGATTATTTTGTCAGCTTCACTCTGAATACCACCTATGGTCTAAATTTATTACTTAATCAATTTAATTTTAAGCAGCCCAATATTAAGACTATTGTCACCTCTGACATTGAACATAATTCAGTTTTTCTTTCGACTTTATCAGCTTCACAAACTGCTAAAATCGAGCGTCTAGTCCTTACTCGCGATAATGATGGCTCGGTTCAAGTTTCCGAAATTCCCGATAATTCTATCGTGGTGATGAATGCTATGAGTAATTTTAATGGCGCGAAACTCAACCTCAAAGAAGTGGCCGAATATGTCCACTCGAGAAATGGTTTTATTATTATCGATGCCGCTCAAGCGATGGCGCATAATTCCGAGCTTCTCCATAATATTGAACCGGATGTCATCTGTTTTTCTGCGCACAAAATGTATGGCGCCTCTCTCGGTGTCATTGTAATGAAGAAGTCTTTCGCCAAATTCTTTGATACCACCTTTATTGGTGGTGGTATGGTAGATGACGTGAAAAAATCTTCCTACCTTCTTTCTGCTGACAACCCCGATCACTTACATACTAAATTTGAACCAGGTCTCCAGGCTTGGGGTGAAATTATTGCGCTTGGGCGTAGTCTAGATTGGTTAAATTCTCTAGAAAAATCCGACCATGACCGTTTAGAAAATAACATCAATACCCTTTATGATTTTTTGAAAAATCATCCGAAAATTCATCTTTTGAATCAAACCCCAGCTTCCACCATGTCCTTCTATGTCGAAGGCCTGGACTCACATCTCCTTGGTGAATCATTATCAGACCAGGGAATTATGGTGCGTACGGGTTATTTTTGTGTCCATTACTATCTTTCTGAAATCAAAAAATATCCACCTCTTCTTCGTATTTCGCTAGGTTTTCATAATTCCACCGCCGATGTCGCGCATTTAATTAAAGTATTATCAAAAATTTAACAAAGGAAAAACATGGTTTGTATAGCAGCATTTATTATCTTAGCGCTTCTGTCGGTTTTCGTCGGCTTTCTTAGTCTCTTCAATAAGGCCCTTGGAAAAAAATATTGGGCCACCTTTAAGAAAGCTTGGCACTGTGTTTTTAAGAAGGTACGTTTGCAAAAATGTGACACCAATTTTAAGGATGAAGTTAAAAATAGTCTTCTAAAGAAGGTAGTTTTGAAAAATCCTAAACTCGTAAAACCCCTCAGTGCTTTGATTGAAATTGTTTCCGTAGTGATTGTTTTTGTTACGGTTTGGTCCATTGTGATTGCGATTAAATCGCTTCTTGCTCTTTGGGTTTTTGGTACCTGTAATGTCTCAATGCCAAGCCAATGTGGTCTCGGTGCAGAAGTTTGTAGTATTGATCAAGCCGAGCCAACTGATCCAATCGGTAAAATCGGCCGTAGTTTTGCCGAATGGGGTGAAATTTTTACCGCCATCCCAGATCGTCTCAAAACCTGGGACGCCAAAGATTATATCACCAATGTTTCTATTCCGATGATTACCATGGAAGAAGATAAGAAGCTTGCTGACTATGCGGATTCTTTTGATTCAATCATTAATTATTATCGTGATGGAAGTACTACTAGTGGATCCATTGCTGTCAATGTTTTTGATCCAGGCTGTGTGGTTTGTGCGAAATCTTACCAAGCTCAAAATAAATCTGGTTTCTTTAATAAACACTTTACTCTCGCCAATATTTACGCCATTCCAAATGGTGATAAATATAAATTTGAAAATTCTGGTTTCATCCGTGATTATCTCTATGCTACCGTGCTTCGTATTAAAGAACGTATTAAAAATCTCTCTAATGATGAAATTAAAAACAATTCCGAGTTGATGGCTCTAATTATGGCTCCAAATTTCTTGATTAATGAAATTTATAGCGGGGAAGAATCTGGTGTGCCAAACTACCAAGCCTTTAATTACAAGTATGAAACCGATCAGCTAACCTTTATGCTCGGTCAACATTATAGTTTTTATAACGTTAGCGATGCTGAAGTTCGCATTATTAGTCAGGCTGTCGATAAGCATCAAAACCAAAATATTCCTTATATTAAAATTAAGGAACGTGAGCTAAATCAAAACCTCGCCAATCAATTAGAAACTGAAGCTAAAAATATGCAATCCCTCGTTCAGGATAAAATCCGTGCCAAGGGCATCCCAGTCGAAATTTACGATGGAAAAAAACATAACGGTCTCTATAAAGCTTCCTCATGAAAAAATCCACTGGTTCTAAATTAGTTTTCTTTAGCTTTCTTATAGTTTTTCTCGGTACCATTATTGGGTTAAAAATCATTAATCAAAAACATGAAATTCCTAAAATTTCCAAGCAAGACTGTCTGAAAAATATTGATTCTTCGATCAGCGGTAGTGACGAAATTTGCACAAAACTTTCTGAGTCTCTCACTAGTCTCGATTTTAAAATTTCTGAAAGTTCCTCTTTTGACCTCAGTAATTTTAATCAATCTAATACGATTCTTACGGAAATCTTACTTCCAGTAGTGGATTTTTATAGTCCACTCAGTGACATTTCGCAAGCCGAACTGAAAGATGCGGAAATTATTAAGAAATATAATGTTGAGCTAGTGGATTTTCGAAATATTACTAGTAGCCAAAAGGTAATTAGTCTTGATCAGAAATATTTTCTTGATGATTTTGCTCATGGTGCTAAATTTATTACCTGGAATCTCACCGGAAATCCGGCTACCTTCCCAGCCGTTCAGGAGGCATTAAAAGGTCTTAGTTTTTCTAATCCTCCAAGTAAATCCAATGTTGTGAGTTTTGTTGAAACCGGCGTCACTGCACTCTCGCGCCGTCTTACTTATAAACTCGGCCAGGTGGGTGGTAATGCCGAATATTTTACCGAAAAAATTAAAGATTTTCTCAGTAGTAAAACTTATACTCACATTAGTAATGAAGTAAGTTTTGCGGATAATTGTCAGGGCGGTTATACTACCACTACTCTCTGTGCCGATTGGAAGATGATGGGTGCGATTACTAGTCTCGGTACAGATATTGTCGAGCTAACTGGGAACCATAATAACGATTATGGCGCTGAAAATAATGTTAAATCGATTGCTGCTTATCGCGAGAAAAATCTCAAACTCGTCGGTGGTGGGGAAAATCTCGCTGCTGCCAAAATCCCACTTGATGTCAATGATCAGATTAAATTATTTGCTTTTAATCACTCCACTAGCAGTGTCGCAAATGGTCAAATCGCTACGGAAAATTCCGCCGGTGCTAATCCTTATAATGAAGAAGAGTTTAAAACCGAACTCGCCGCCGCGAAAGCCAAGAATAAATTCGTCATCGTCAATGTGCAGTACTTTGAATGTTATGCCTATCCGAATAATAAGGTGGCTTTCCCAGAATGTGATAAGCCGATCCCTAATCAAAAAGAATTCTTCCGCCACTTCATCGATCTAGGTGCCGATATGGTAGTGGGTACTTCCGCCCATCAACCTCAAACTTATGAACTTTATAAGGATAAACCAATCTATTATGGACTGGGTAATCTCTTCTTCGATCAGATTAGTTGGCCAGATACTATGCGTAGTTTGATTTTGACGCATTACTTCTATCAGGGAAAATATCTCCAAACCCGCATCTCGCCTACTCTCTACGATGAAAATTTTCAGACTTATCTTATCGACGAAACCGCTTCGCGTGAATATTTAAGACGTCTAGTCTACGCCTCGCCAAAAGGCTATTAAAAAATAAGGGAGAGAACATGAAAAATAATAAAGTAGCCACAGTATCGAGAAATTATTCCTTAGATTTATTACGTATTGTGGCTATGCTTATGATTGTACTTTTTCACGCTTGCTGTGGTCCTATTAATTACAATTTTTTGAATGATTTTAATAAAATAATTTTTTCTTTTCTATTACATTTTGGTCAAATTGGTGTAACTCTTTTTATGCTAATTACTGGTTATTTTTCCTATAAAAGTACAAAAAAGCATAAAGATAAAATCATCTATATTTTATATAGTATTTGGTTTTTCTTCTTATTTAATATTTTACTATTCGTAATTTTTAAGGGAGAATATCAGATAGATGAATATTTTGTTCTGCCAGTGAGTTCATATATGTTTTGGTATGCTTCGAGCTATGTTTTAATTTTATTATTAGCGCCATATTTTAATTAACTTATTAATATCATCAGTCAATCAGAGCATAAAAATCTTCTAATAATTCTTTTTGTAGTACTGACGGTTTGTCCAACTCTGTATAGCTTCTATAATGGAGTTGTAGAGAATGGTTGGATTTTTACACGTTTCTTTTGGTTTGTTTTTATGTACTTTTTAGGTTCTTACATTTCTAAATATCAAAAAGAAAGTAATTTTCTTAATCGGGAACGTAAATATTTTATTTTACTGACATGCTTTTCCTTAGTCATGATGATGATATTTATGTTTATTGTAAAAATATTTTTATCCTTAATAAACCCTAAAATTCAAATGCATTTAATGTGGTCAATTAATTCACCAATAACACTGCTTACTAGTTTTTCAATTTTTATGGTTTTTGTAAAAACCCAAATTAGTAATAAATCTAGGGTAGCTAGAATCTTACAGAAAATTTCTACATATACATTAGATATTTATCTTTCTCATAATTTAAATGCATATTACGCAATCTTTGCAAGTGAGATAATTTTATTAAAAAATTACAGCGATTCGAAGAAACTGATTATCTTTGTTTTTATATTAACGATAGTGGCTTTTATCTATGGTTTAATTATTTCTATTATTAAAAAATATACCTTCGATCGTATCTTTTATAAAATCCTCCATAAAATTAACGATAAATTTAAATTAAATCTGTTTGAATAAAATAAATAAATATTTTTCGATCATGGTGATGGAATAATTTTTATGGTAAAATATAACCATAAAAGGTACCATTTGAAATGAAAAAAATCTCTCAGAAAAATGCTCGCAAAAATAAGGTCATCGTCTGGTCTCTTTTCTTTCTTGTCCTCATTATTTTAGCTAGTGTTATTGTTTATCAAATTATTAAAGATAATCAGCTCCGTTCGAAGTCACCTAGTTTAGCGGAAAGTACGCAGAATATTGAAAATAAAATTGAAAATCCCAACGTACCAGAATCTAAAACTATCAATAATGAAGATGGCACCAAAGAGGATGCTGCCGCAGGTTATACTCCAAAAACCCCAGAAAAGTACGAAGGCCAAGATGTGAATCAGCTAGAAAAACTTACTGGCACTATTACATATTCTGCAAAATCAGCTAATTTTTATCGTATTCGGGTAAACATCGACCAATTTTTAAAACTTCCTGGTACTTGTAAACTCACGGTTCTTTCCGCAGGGAAAGTTGTATATACCGATTCGGTAAGTGTAGTATCTAATCCATCCTCAGGGACCTGCGAAGGTTTCGATATTCCGTTGACTAGATTAACTTCTGGTGAT
Source organism: uncultured Candidatus Saccharibacteria bacterium (assembly GCA_963517175.1). Classification (GTDB taxonomy): domain Bacteria; phylum Patescibacteriota; class Saccharimonadia; order Saccharimonadales; family Saccharimonadaceae; genus Nanosyncoccus. The sequence goes on from CAUQEY010000019.1 coordinate 9,809, forward strand.
TATGATCTAAAAATTGAAATTAATGCTAATCAAAAAACTGGTATTATCGAAGGGAGGGCTACTATTTAATGAAAATCCAAACTATACGTATTATCCCTAAAAACACCAAGACTACTCCTCAGAACCTTCCGTTATTGGCCTTCGCTTTTTTCATGGTATTTTCTTTGAGCTTTTTAGTGGTGAGTAATTTAAAGAAATCCAATGCTCTCAGTGTCTCTAATTTTCGCGCCGGAAATATTATCTCTGACTACACCATGTCGAATACTTCTACTATGAATGAAAAACAAATTCAGGAGTTTTTGACTCAGAAAAATCCTTGTGGCGATACGAATATTTGGCGCGCCAATCACTATTCTGGCTATAAGTATCATATTGAAGATGGTAAATTTGTTTGTTTATCTCAGGAGACTTTTGAATATAATGGCGTTAAGCAAACTGCTGCTCAGGTGATTTATGAAGCTGCCCGTGATTATCGAATTAATCCTCAGGTTCTTTTGGTTTTAATTGAAAAAGAGCAGAGTCTGGTTTCTGATACTTGGCCGAATAGTATCCAATATCGCAGCGCCACCGGTTTTGGTTGTCCAGATACCGCAGAATGTGATTC
>CAUQEY010000020.1:0-10238 GCA_963517175.1 uncultured Candidatus Saccharibacteria bacterium
GATTTTCTCCAAATGACCGATTACAAGAACGCCAAACTCAAAACTCTTTCCAAAGGTAATCAGCAAAAAATCCAGCTCATTTCCTGTATCGTTCACAACCCAGATATTGTGATTTTCGATGAACCATTTTCCGGCCTCGACCCTGTCAACTCTCAGCTTCTAGAAGAAGTAGTGCGCGAACAAATCAAACGCGGTAAAATCGTCCTCTTCTCTAGCCACCAGATGGATTACGTTTCTGAATTCTGTGACGATATTCTGATTCTAAAGGAAGGTGAAATTAAACTCCAAGGCAATCTTCGTCAAATTCTCAAGAATCATCGCAAAAATAAACTCCTCGTCAAATCCGATGAGGTCGAAAAAATCCACGCCGCCCTTCCAGAACAAACAGAGATTTTGCGTGAAGGCGAATTAGTTTATCGCCTGAAAAAAGACGAAGACCGCACCAAAACCATGAGCGATCTCATCAAAAAATATCCGATCGACCAAATTGGCGACCTCGAATCAACTCTAAAAGATATCTTTATAGAATACGCGGAATAGAAAGGGAAGTATGCAACAATTTTTCACCGTTTTCAAATATGAATTTAAGAAAATCGTACTCAGCAAGGGTTATCTCATTTCCACCGGTATCATGGCTATTATTCTCGCCGGCGTTTTCTTCTTACCTCAACTGATTTCCGATCTAAAACTTTTCGTTTCTTCCGATAATACTCCAGTCGCTCTGATTAAAACCGACTATACCAAATCCGAAAATCTCATCCAGACCATCCACGCCGCACTGCCAGATTACGAAGTCAAGCTTACCGACAAATCTACCAATGAAGCCAAGCAAGAAGTCATCGATGATAAGGCCAAATTCTTTATCGAAGCCAACCACGACCTCACCGAGGTTACCGAATACTCCAAGATCGGTTTTAGTGAAGCTAGTACTCGTGAGGTCCAATCCATCGATGCTATCGTCAAGAACCTACGTCAATCCGACCTGCTCGCCGAACAAAATCTCGCTCCTTCTGCCATCGCTAAGGTTTTAAATCCTGATGTCAAAATCAACCTTGAGACCGTCAATAAAAACGGTTCCGCCTCTGTGATTTATACTTTCGTTCTCATTTACGCTCTTTACATGGCCATTACTTTTTATGGCTCTCACGTCATGAATAGCGTAGTCACCGAAAAAACTTCTCGCGCCATGGAAGTTCTCGCCACCTCTGTCAAGCCAAATGCTTTACTCTTCGGCAAAATCATTTCTACCAGCCTCGCCGGACTCATCCAAATCGCCGCCATCATTATTGAAGCTTTCATCTGCGTGAAAATTTCCTCTGCCAACAACCCAGATTTTCCTGTAAATCAAATCATCTCCAATATCCCGACTCAAATTCTAGTCTATATGCTAATCTTCTTCCTGCTTGGCTTCCTAATTTACTCCTTCCTCTACGGCGCCTTCGCTTCCACCGTCTCTAAAATTGACGAACTCGGTTCTGCAATTATGCCGGTCCAGATTATCATCGTCTTCACTTTCATCGTCACAATGTCTGCCATCAATTCCGGCAATGCCGATACCCCATTCAATGTCTTCCTCTCGTATTTCCCACTTACCGCACCGATGATGATGTTCACCCGCGCAATTATTTCCAATGTTTCGACCCTAGAAATTATCCTTTCAATCTTAGTTTTGATCGTCAGTACCTACTTTATCGGCTGGCTCTCCGCCCGCATTTACCGCGTCGGCATCTTGATGTATGGTGAAAAACCAAACTTCATCAAGCTCATGGCTGCTATTTTCAAGAAACAATAGTATAATTAATTGGTCGGGGCATTAGCTCAGCTGATAGAGCGCGGCATTCGCATTGCCGAGGTCGGGGGTTTGAATCCCCCATGCTCCACCAACAAGTACTTAAAGCAACCTTAACGGGTTGTTTTTTATATCAAGAACCACCAGTTAAGGTGGTTCTTTTTTCTTTCCAGTGAGAAACAAATGCATTGCTTTTTGAAATTTGTTTTCCATAGACAGAAAAAACGGCTATGAACCCTATAAAGTTTTAGCAACTTAAAAATTCGGCAATCAAAAAACAAAAAAACAGACCATTACGCCAACCCCAATCCAGGGATTGACCATAGGTCTGTTTAATAAATTTATTGTACCAAAAAGCAACAATCTTAACAATGTTTTTTAATAATTCTAGAATGGTATAATTATGACATATTATAAACCTTACATTTGAAATCAATTACTGGAATAAAGAAGTAGAAAAGTATGTCAAAAAAGTACTGTAAATGTTGTAATCTTGGACTTATTGATGGTGAAGAAGATGGCCATGATGTTTGCTATGTCTGCGGATGGGAAGATGATGGAGTTCAAAACGACGACCCAGATTTTGCTGGAGGAGCCAATACATTGTCGCTAAACGAATACCGTAGAAAATTTAAAGAAAAACGCAAAATAAATTCAAATTATGTTTGGGCGGAATCTAAAACTTAATTATTATGCCAGAGATTAATGGATATATTGAATGGGAAAAAGAAAGGCCAGATGATAAGGTTTGGTGGGGGACGATTTTTCATGGTATCTCTGAGAATGATATAAAATCGGGACGAGTTACTAATGAAGATATAAATGATTCAATAGGATGGGGAGACTACATATTTTCTTTCGACAAACATAAAGTTTATTGGTTGTTTAGAGATTATCCAGATAACTTAACAAGCGAGGAGAAAGAGATTTTTGATAGAGAAAATCCATACTGGAGAAAATTTTTTCAAAAATAAAAACTCAAAAAATTCCACTTCGGCCACCACGTAGCAAACCAACAAAAGAATTTTATTGACAAACCTCCACTCTAGCCATAATATATAACCAAAAGCTCGACCATCGTATGTTTTGGGCAGGGAGCTTTTTATCTCCCCCCGATATGTTTCGGACTAGGGAGATTTTTTCTACTTCAAATTCTAATTTACCTATATTACAATACCTACATGAACCACAAACTCTTTATCGCAAAACTTGACTTTAATCCAGAGCTAAAACGTCACCAAGTTCTTTCAATTTTATTGTCAAAAGATCATCTCCTTCCCACAGCAAAATCGCTCACCAAATTTCATGAAATCTTCAACAATCAACCCAAATTCGGAAAAATTTTTTTCGAAACTCCAGACTCCAAATATTATTTTGCAATCATCACACCAAATAAGATTCCAAAAAATTATTCTTACATAAAATTTTCAAACCTTTCCGAAAACTCCGTCCCAGATTACAAAATTATTATTAAGGCCATTAAAATCCTCGGCTACGAATTTTAGCTATAAGATAATCACTCAAATTCAGATAAAGATTTATAATATAACCATGATCCTCTACACCAAATCACAAAAAGCCAATTACACCCATATTCATGCCTATGCTTTTTATGACTTATTTTTGAGTGAAATAAAAAGACAAAATCTGACAGATCCTGATTTTCAAATTAACGTAGACATCGATGGCAATGTCGCTACCTGGACCCTCGACGCCACAGACCCAAAAATCCAAAATCTTCTCCAAAATCTAATAACCCACACCAGCTTCACCAACCATCAAATTAGTGACGCTATTACTAAAATTTGCCATAAGAATAATCTAAAACCACACCTCAAAAACCTCAATCTCCTAAAATCCGAGCTAGCTCATATTAAATTCCAGACCGAAAAACCCGAAATCTCTGACGACTCCCTAACTTCCGACGCTATAGACTTCATCAAACCACGTTCCTAACCCAAAAAATCCTGCTATAATAGATATATGAAAACAATCTTGACCGGCATTCGCATTAACTCCGACCTCACCCTCGGCAATTTTCTTGGCGCCATGCTTCCGATGGTTCGCCTTGCCAATCAATACTCTAGCACTCATCACGTCAATATTTTTGTCCCAGACCTCCACTCTATCATCAGTGAAACCGATGGCGACCTTCAATCCAACATGCTCCGCACTATCCGTTATTATCTCGCTGCCGGCCTCGAATTAAACGAAAATGTGCATTTTTATCGCCAATCTTACGTACCAGCCCACACCGAACTCGCTTGGATTTTGAATTGCCACACCTCTATGGGCGAAGCTCTCCGCATGACTCAATACAAAGACAAAAGTCATAACGGCAATCTTTCCACCAACGTCGGAATTTTCGATTATCCAATTCTCATGGCCGCCGATATTTTGCTCTATAGTGCCAATTACGTGCCAGTCGGAGAAGACCAATTCCAACACATCGAACTCACTCGCAACATCGCCGAACGTTTTAACCATAAGTACGGTGAGATTTTTACTATTCCTGAAAACACCGAAAACCAGGTTAAATTCATGTACGGTGATACCCAATCTTTCGCTTTACGTATTCGCGACTTGATGAATCCAGAGAAAAAAATGAGCAAATCTGCCGAATCTGACAATAGCAAAATCATGCTTGCCGATCTGCCAGAACGCATCCGCAAAAAAATCATGTCCGCCACCACCGACTCGCTTGCTGATATTAATTTCGATTTCAAAACTCAGCCAGGCATTTCCAATCTCTTGCAAATCCTCGCCGCCATTACCGACACCTCACTTCGTGATCTAATCACCTCCTGGGAACACCGCTCGCAATATGGTGAACTCAAAAAACTCGTTGCCGAACGCCTTGTCGAACATATTTCCAATTTCCAAACCAAAGTCCAAAACATCACCGACGAAGAAATCTATCAGTTACTCGAGGAAGGCGAAAAATACGCCAACCAAGTCGCCAACCAAAAACTTCTCGAGGTCCAAAAAGCCGTCGGCCTACGCTAAATATATTTAAGTCCAACACACCCCGCAACATTAAAGCGTTTTTAAAATTCCAAAACCTCAACCTATATTAATTAAGGAGAAAAAATGAGTCGAGAACTAGAATTAGAACTTACCTTCCTTGCCAAAGAAATTCCAGAGGGAATTAAAGACGCTATTCCGACTCGTATTACCGATGTTTATATTCCTGACGCTGCCGAGCACTCACATCTTCGCCTGAGAAAACGCGGTAATCTATATGAAATCACCAAGAAAACTCCCGTCAAAGATGGCGATGCCTCTGAGCAAATCGAACAAACCATACCTCTTACAAAAGATGAGTTCGAAGCTCTCATTAGCTGTAGTAAAAAGCGCGTTTCTAAAGATCGCTACAATATCATAATCGATGGTCATAATGCCGAAGTGGATGTTTTTCAGGACCAACTTAAAGGTTTGGTCCTCATTGACTTTGAATTCAAAACTATTTCCGAAAAATCCTCATTCAAGACACCGAGTATCGCCTTAGTTAACGTCACTCAAGAAAATTTTACCGCCGGCGGCGTCTTGGCTGGCAAATCTTACCAAGACATCAAACCAGAATTAGCGAGATTCAATTACTCAAAACTATAAAACATGCGAGTCAAAAATAATTACAATCAAACCCTTACCAACATTGGCGCTTCAGTACAAAAATATTTTGGTTTACCACAAAAACATTCAGGCTTACCGCTGATGGATAAATTATTAGCCACACACAATCCTCAAAATGTTGTAATTATTCTCTTGGACGGCCTAGGCTCTCGTATTCTCGAACGCGCCTTACCCGAATCTGCTTTTCTTCGACAAAACTTAAAACAAGCTCTCACTACCGTTTTTCCAGCCACTACCACCTCTGCCACTAGCTCGATTCGCACTGGCCTTAATCCGGTAGAGCATGGCTGGATTGGCTGGACCGCCTATATTCAACCCATTGATAAAATCATTACTTTGTTCTTAAATACCGAGAAAGGCAACGACGAAACTATTTGCACCGACTATCTCGCAGTCAAACCGCTTCTTGTATCCGAAACTATCCCCGATCAAATTAACCAATTTACCAAACATAAGGCGTTGGAAATCATGCCTTTTGGTGATGACCCATATAAAGGATTCGGAGAGATGATAGAAAGAATTAAAGACGAAGCGAGCCGACCTGGTAAAAAATATATCTATGCATATAGCGATGAGCCAGACGCCACCATGCACGAAAAAGGTCCCGATTCTAGCACGGTGAAAAAATTATCAAAGAGCAAAATAACCAAATCGCTGAGCTTTCAAAATCACTTCACGATACCCTTTTAATAGTTTTAGCTGACCATGGTCACATTAAAACTAAAACATTGTATCTCGAAAATTATCCAGATATTCTAGAGCTCATGACACATAAAACTTCCATTGATCAACGCGCCGCCGTTTATAAAATTAAACCAGGCAAAAAACAGGAATTTCGTCGTCGCTTCAACATGCATTTTGGTAATTTTTACACTTTATATAGCGCAAAAGAAGTCAGGGATAGTAAATTATTTGGAGACGGCCCTGAAAATATTCTTTTTGAGAGTATGTTGGGCGATTTTCTCGCTATCGCTAAAACCGATGTTGCTATTACGGCTCCTGGCGACCACTATCATGTATCTCATCACGCCGGCTACACGGACGACGAGATCCTAATCCCATTCATCGCCAAATTTTTACCTTAAATACCACACTAAGTTTACTTTTTATTGATGATTCTTTTTTGTTTAGCATTACACTTGAGATATTAACTCAGGGTAATTATTGACATTTAACCATAAATGTTATATAATGTCGGTAGATTTGGTATATACCCCGAATAACTTACACTTGCTATTCTGGTCATACCAGGATAGCCCTTTTAGAAAGAGGTGAAAAATATGACAAACAAAAGTTTAGTAACTATGTTGACTATAGCAGCAATTTCCTTATCTGCTGTGAATACTTTTGCCGCCGAAGCTGGTGTTTTAGGCTTGAAGCCTAGCGCTAACCAAGGCAGCAACAGTTCTACTGATACCGCTACGAACAAGGAAATTCCAAGTGATATCCAGTACGATACTGGCAAATACCAGTATCCCGCGCAGCAGCTAATTGCCGAAGGTCGCCAATTCGACAAATATAACTGGCGTCTCTACCAGCGTTTCGCTGACGGTCAATTCACATACACAGACTGGGCAAGAGATAATGGCTTTGTTGCAGATGAACTCTCCGACAATAACAGCACGATTGAAAACAATGTTTTTATAAGTCATTTTAATCTCAAAGATTGGAATAACCCATACCTAAATGGGCCATTCACATGGGATGATACTGGAAAAAAAGAATTTTCAACAGATAATCGCATAGTATTTAGAAAAAAAGTTTCCGACGAATCCATCATGAAAGACCGGACACTGACTCCACGAGTAAGCATTGAAGTAGCATTTGACCCACAAGGTTGCTGGGAAGAGCATAACGAAATCTATACTCCTATGTATTTCATGAATGGCTATTGGCATAAACATGCAACATTTAATGAGAAATGGTGGATCGATGCCAAAGAGGCTTCATTTATTACCAAAGAGGGTGTTAATTGGTGGAATGAAAATATCGCGCATCCAAAAGATCCTATCCAGCTCTACTATCCAGAAAGACCCGACCTAAAGCTCTATATCTCTGGTTTTAATATGGATAGAGTAGCATTACACTGTCATTACATCAATAACGTCTATACCGATGATAATCCCAACTTAATCGCCGAAAGAGCTAAAAAGCTTCAAGAGTTCTATTTCAGTCTGCCTGAATTCATTAATACTACCATCTAAGTTTCTTAAATCACTTCTTCAAATTCTATATAAAAACCATCTCCAAATGAGGTGGTTTTTTCTATTCTTTTTATGCTAAAATAAAATCATGAAGCGTGTCATGGGTCAGAAAAACTTCTTTATTAAGCATAAAGTAGGGTGCTTATTCACTCTGCTATTTTTATTTGTTATTGGATTCTCTTTAGTCAAATTTCTTCCCATTTATGCCGTAACCAAACCTGGAGCCCCAGGTAAGAGTGAAGGTGGTACCGGCGATAAATCTGGCGATTGTTCCGGTACAATCTGTTACAGTATGTTTAAACCCTACGCCGGAGTCTCATGGGTACTATATAACTTCGACAAGATGGGGATTGGCAAGAATGACCGCGATCATATTCCATACTCACGATTCTTAACCAATACGGATCCGACCTATCCAACTAATAACTCCCCCACTAAACTAAAACCTGGTGACAATGAAGTTTATGGTTGTGGCAAAAGCTCTGGTGTCTATATTTTTGTCTATAATTTTTATAATAAAAATACTAAGGAAGCTACCGGAGCCGCTGCATTACCCTTGTACTACAAAAATTACCTAAAACATAGGTCTAGTGCAAACTATAATGTCATGCGCGGAAAAGGCAACCGTAAAAAAGATGGTGAAGTTATGGATAACTACACATACAAAGATCGCAACGGAACGGCTGATCCGATTGAAGTTGAAAAATGGAACCGCGGTGATTTTTCTTGGTTCTGTACCAGAGACACCATCATTGATGAAGATGACGATAAAAACAAACCAGAACCCCCATCCACAGCTACCAACACCACCTGTAGTCAGATTTCTGGAGTTGAAGGAATGTATTACAAGGGAACTACCGGCGCCGATACTGGCGTAATTAACCATTCCTACACTGGCTCCTTAGGTCATAATTCCTGGCAGAAAAATCTCAAGGGTAAAAATTTCGTCCTCGCAAGACCAGGTGATCGCGTGCAGTTTTATGAAACTTTTTGTTTTCCAGTTCAACAAGTCGGACGGCAAACAAAAAGTCAAGTGGTTAGATACGCTGAGGCCCCTCCGAACAGTCAATTTGAAATTTTTGCCGAAAAAAATGGCGGCAGAAATAACAATTATCTTTTTGGTGATTCACCAGTTCACGATGGACAGATTCACTCCATCAATAATAGTAGCGCAAGACCAGTAACCGGAAGTGGCATTACCGCCGAAGATTATGGATTCACCGCACTTTCGCCTACCCAAAAAGCTTCCTCTAACTATTCCTGTGATACTCGTTATTATAAAATCAATACACCTAAACTTACAGTTGGCTATCAAATACCTGGATTCCTCGATTATCAATCCGGTTGTGATTCTGCCGCCAAGACTGGGAACACCACGGAAGTTGGCACTGTAATTTCTCAAGGTATTCGCTATAACAATCTTCGTGCTTGGTATCATGAATACACCACCTGGGAAAAAGAAAATAAACAAGTCAACCATTATCAAAATGATTCCTATGAAAGTGCTGTAGATGGCGGGAGTTTGGGTTCGTGGGGTCATCAGACAAATCTCAAAAAAAGGAGACCTGTACCCGGCTCCAAATGTACGCCAACCCCTAATGGATGCAGTAGGCCAAAAGAAGATTATTATATTAGAAAATACATTGACGATACCGTCTCCACCCGCTCCGACGGCCAAGATACCTACCTTGAGAAAAAATCCTCTGTCTACACCCCATATAATTTCAATACTTCTATCCATAGCTATATCGAATCTTCCGAAGGCGGCGTCGGCTTCATCGGTAGTAAAATCAACATTAGCGCCAATTACGGCGTCACCCCACGTACTAATGAACTAATTTCTAAAACCCCATACGCCACCCATACTCGTCCCGATCAAACCGTCAAAGTCTACGAAATGATCGTCGATGAGAATTATCCAGAATCTAGGCTTCAAGAAGAAACTCGCGCCAGTAATACTATCTGTAGTGGCACCGAACAATGTAATCTAGTCGACGAATTTTCAAGAACCATAAACACAAGCGGTAATTTTTCCGGTGAAAAAAATAATACTGAGTTATACGAACGTACCATCCCAGACAATCTCCCTGGCGCTGGCCTTGGTAAAAAATATTGCACCCGCTCTGTCATCTGGCCAGCCGCTTCTCACGACTCAGCCGAAAACACTATCGAGAATAACACTAGTGGCTCCGCGATGAATGGTGGCAATAATCAATATCACATTTCTGCAGCCTCCTGTGTCACACTTGCCAAAAAGCCAAATTTCCAAGTTCTCGGTGGCGGAATTTATACTAACGGTTCCATCATTACCTCAGTTTCCAATAAAGCTGTCGGTGGCGGTCTCGGCGCCTACCCATCTGCTGCCACTAAACTTTTCGGTTCTTGGACGGAATTTAGCGCACTAGCTGCCGGCAAAGTTAACGGCTTTGGCACTGGCGCTATTCAAGGCTACGAAGAATATTACAACTTTAATCTGCCAAATGGTGGCGCAGATTCCGCAAGTAACCAAATTGCCTTAAGCCCACTTACGGTTTCGAACCATAATAAATCTGGTGAATCCGGTATCTCCCGCATTGGTTCCGCCGTCCTCGCCCGTCTCAAGGCCCGCTTCC
>CAUQEY010000021.1:0-10206 GCA_963517175.1 uncultured Candidatus Saccharibacteria bacterium
AAAAATCTCTGTGGTGAGTCGGGAGGGACTCGAACCCTCGACACCGGGCTTAAAAGGCCCGTGCTCTAACCTGCTGAGCTACCGACCCAGAGTACTCTCTTATTATATGCCTACCCTCTAAAAAAATCAAGCAAAATATGGTATAATATTCAGAGTAAAAAATAAGGGCAATATGAATAATAAAGAAAATATCCGTAATGTTGCAATCATCGCGCACGTTGACCACGGTAAAACGACGCTGGTGGATGCACTTTTGAAACAATCTAACACTTTCCGTGATAACCAAGCCGAAATGAGCCAGACCCTCATCATGGATTCTGGCGACCAGGAACACGAGCGTGGTATTACTATCACCGCCAAGCAGACCTCAGTCTATTATCATGATCATAAAATTAATATTATCGACACTCCGGGCCACGCTGATTTCTCTGGCGAGGTTGAACGTACCCTCAATATGGCCGACGGTGTACTTTTGGTGGTGGACGCCCAAGAAGGCCCAATGCCACAGACTAAATTCGTTTTGAAGAAAGCCCTTGATCTTAAATTGAAGCCGGTTGTGATTATTAATAAAATCGACAAACCTGCCGCTCGTATTGAAGAAGTGAAAGACGAAATTTCTGACCTCTTCTTGGAACTTGCGACCGAAGAATCTCAGCTCAATTATCCAATCTATTATGCCATCGCGCGTGATGGTCGTGCCGGTAAGACCGAAAATCTTGATGATGATCTCCATGTAATTTTCGAGTCCATTATCAATGATATTCCTTCACCAAAGGTCGACGAAGATTCCGAAAAAGGTTTGCAGCTTCTCGTAGCCTCACTCGCTTCCGATAATTACCTCGGTAAATATGCTATCGGTAAAATTTTCCGTGGCAATATCAAGCATGGTCAATCGATTAAAATCGTGAAGACTCACTTCAATAATGGTGAACCAGAAATCACTACTGAAAATGGTAAAGTTGACCGCATCTTCGTCTATCGTGGTCTCGGCAAGGAGGAGGTTAATGAAGCTTTTGCTGGTGACATTGTCGCCGTAACTGGTATTCCAAGTGCCAATATCGGTGACACCATTGCCGCTTTTGATAATCCAGAAGCTCTTCCGACCATCGAGCTTGAACCACCTACTCTCAGTATTTATATTGGTCCAAACACTAGTCCTTTGAAGGGTCAAGAGGGTGAATTTACTACTTCTCGTCAAATTTCCGATCGTCTTCACAAAGAACTTGAAACTAATATCGCGCTGAAGATTGCTCAAGATGGTCTCGGTTACAAAGTTTCTGGTCGTGGTGAACTTCACCTTTCAGTCTTGATCGAAACCATGCGCCGTGAAGGTTATGAGCTCGAAGCTGGCCGTCCGGAAGTGGTCTACAAAGAAATTGATGGCAAAAAATGTGAACCATTTGAAGACCTTACAATTGAAGTCGCCCCAGAATATGTCGGTGCAGTTTCACAAGAGCTTGGTATCCGTAAGGCTGATCTTGTTTCTCAGGAAATCACCTCTGGTGGCGCTGTCCGTTTCACTTATGAAATTTCTACGGCTGCGCTGATCGGTCTACGTAATGGCCTGATGACTGATACCAAGGGTACCGTGATTATGTCTTCCATCCCTAAGGGTTACCGCCCAGTGGAAGGTAAGTATAAGCCAGAACGTAACGGTGTTTTGATTTCTTTTGAAACCGGTACTTCTACCGCTTATGCTCTCGATATGGTGCAGGCTCGTGGCATTCTCTTCATCCCGCCACAGGTTCCTGTCTATCAGGGTATGATCGTCGGTCTTTCGAACAAGAAAGAAGATATTGATATCAACGTCTGTCGCGAAAAACAGCTTACTAATATGCGTACCCACGCCTCTGATGGTGCAATTCAGCTTACTCCATATACCAATCTCAGCCTCGAGCAATGTCTCGACTTCCTACTCGATGATGAACTTCTCGAAGTTACTCCGAAGAGTCTACGTCTCCGCAAGCGACAACTCGATCCAATCAAGCGCAAACGCGAAGCTAGGAGCTAAAATGTCCCAACCGGCGTATCTTATCGATTCACATTGTCATCTCCATGATCTGGATTTTTATACGCCGGAAGCACAAACTATGGCTTTAGCGGCCTGCGCCGAAAAACAGGTTGAAAAGCTGATTTGCATCGGTACCGACCATGAGGATTCTTTTAAGGCAGCCGAATTTGCCGCTCAAAATCCTACCAAACTTTTCTGGAGTTATGGTATCCACCCCAATGAATTTGACAAGCCTAGAAAAGATGTTCAATTTGAACATAATAATCGTCCTGTAGCAATTGGTGAAGTGGGATTAGATTATCATTACGGTGAAAATGATAAATTGAATCAGGCAAGATTGCTCGAAGAAATGTTGGATCTCGCGATTCGCAAAGATTTGCCACTGATTTTTCACGTCCGTGAAGCCTTCGATGATTTTTTCGCGATTTTGGACAATTTTTCTACCGCCAAAATTCGCGGCGTCGTACATTCTTTCTCTGATAACAAGAAAAACCTCCGTAAATCTCTCGAACGCGATTTTTATATTGGCGTGAACGGTCTTGCCACTTATTCCACCTTACCAATGCCACCAATCGAGCGCATTTTACTCGAAACCGATGCGCCATTTCTTGCACCGGTGCCTCTGCGTGGTCAAACCAACCAGCCGGCAAATGTTTATTATGTGGCTAAGTGGCTAGCCGAAAAACTCGGGCTGGATTTTGAGGAAATAGCGAGAATTACTACCGAAAATTCCGAGACTCTCTTTAATTTAGGAACTCAAAAATGATTTATTTAGATTTTGCGGCCGCCACCCCAGTGAATCCTAAGGTACTTGAGGCGATGTTGCCATATTTTAGTGAAAATTTTTATAACCCTTCTGCGCCGTATCTCCCAGCGAAGCATTTACGTGGTGAATACGAAATGAAAAAAGCGGCTCTGGCTCAGACTATTGGGGCAAAATCACCGGATTTAGTCATCACGGCTGGTGCGACCGAATCAATTAACTTGGCGTTTACTGTTTTAGAGAATTATCCGGACGCCGAAGCCCTAATTTTATCTACCGAGCATGCCTCGGTGCGGGAATCCGCTAGACATTTCGCAAAAACCGTCGGGGAAATTGCCGTCGACTCGACTGGCCTTATCGACTTAAAGGATCTCGTGGCGAAAATTACCGATCAAGCTGTGCTAATTTCGGTCGCGATTGCCAATAATGAGCTCGGGACTATCCAACCACTCAGTGAAATTGCCGAAATTATCCGCCGTACGCGTGAAAAACGCTTGTCCAGTGGCAATCTAACTCCACTTTATCTTCACTCTGATGCCTCGCAAGCCGCTAGCCTGCTTGACCTCTCAGTAGCCCGTCTCGGGGTAGATCTTTTAACGCTCAATTCCGCCAAAGTTTATGGGCCGAAGGGAATTGGCGCGCTTTATATCTCTCGCGGGGTTAAACTCAGTCCCATCTCTTATGGTGGTGGCCAGGAAATGGGTCTGCGTTCCGGTACGGAAAATGTCCCATTACTCATGGGTTTTGCCGAAGCTTCCGTTCGGGCTAAATCTCACGTTTCAGCCAGTCGCAAAAAATATGAAAAATATAATCAATTATTCCGTCAGATTTTGTTGGAAAAATCTCTGATTACTCCTAAAATTTTGGGCAATAAGAAACATCAATTGGCTAACTTCTGTCCAATTTGTTTTGACGGCCTGGATGCTGAACGTCTGATTTTTAAGCTAGAAGATCGTGGTATTTTGCTTTCTACTGGGGCTGCCTGTGCTGCCTCGAAAGGTCAAAAATCTCATGTGCTTTCAGCGATTGGTCTCACCGATTCGGAAATTACCGGCTCCCTGCGTGTGACTTTTGGTGAACTAAATACCGAAGAGCAAATCCGTGAAGCTGCATCGGTGATCGCCGAAGTGGTTAATCAAGAAGCTAAGCGCATCGGACTGGTGTCGGGCGAGGTAGTTTTAAAAGAATCGCACGATACTGAATTAGGCCAAGAAATTTCTACCGAATTCAGCCAAGATCAAGGAGTCGCCCATGTCTAGTCTTCCAGAAAAACCGAAAACCGTCTTCGTTGGTATGTCCGGTGGCGTCGATTCTTCAGTTACTGCCGTTCTATTAAAAAATGCCGGCTATCATGTGGTTGGGGTTTATATGAAGAACTGGTCAAAGGATCTTCCAGGTATGAAATGTCCTTGGGCGGAGGATTTGGCGGATGCTAAGCGCGTAGCTACCAAGTTGGATATTGATTTTCGTATTTTTGATTTTGAGACGGAGTATCACGCCAAGGTGGTAGATTATATGATCGAGGAGTTTCGGAAGGGAAATACTCCGAATCCCGATGTGATGTGTAATCAAGAAATTAAATTCAAACTTTTCTATGATATTGCCATGAGTCAGGGCGCGGATTTTATCGCGACTGGTCATTATGCTGTATCTGAGGGTGGTAATTTGAAATTAGCGACTGACACAAATAAGGATCAGACCTACTTTCTTTATCGTATTTCCGATGAAGCGATTTCACGCACCCTTTTTCCGCTTGGCAAAATGCTAAAACCAGAGGTAAAACAGCTGGCTGCTGAATTTGGCCTTGATAATGCCTACAAGAAAGAATCGATGGGGGTTTGTTTTGTGGGTGAAGTTGGGATTAAGGATTTTCTCCAAGAATATATCGAAGTCTCTCCTGGTCAGATTATCGATCGCGATACTGGAGAAATGCTCGGCACACACGAAGGAGCGGTCTTTTATACGATCGGTCAGCGTCACGGCTTAAATCTCGGGGGTGGACTACCTTACTATGTGGTGGGAAAAGACATGGTTAAAAATCAGGTTTTCGTTTCGAAAAATCTCAATCATCTAAATTTATGGACGAAGACCTTGAAATTAAAAGACGTGATTATTCGCCAAATTCATCAGGAAACTGGTGATACGCAGCCAGATCTTTCTAATCTCACCTGTCGGGTACGTCATCGTGCGCCACTCATTAATTGCAGTTTTAACCCAGAAACTAACGAGGTGGTATTAGCTGAGGAAATCAAACATCCGGCAGCCGGTCAATCTGTGGTCTTCTATGCCGGCGACGTCTGTATCGGCGGCGGTATCATTGCAGAATAATTTCTGTATCGGCGGCGGCATTATTGCCGAATAATTTCTGCATCGGCGGTTCACAAGATTAGACAATCGAAAGATCGCCGCGCATAAAAAATAACCGCTCTTCGCGGCTATTTTTTTATTTCTTATCGAAACAGGCGTAACCTTTAGTTAGTTCTAGTTTGCTCTTCAGATCGTCGACGGCTTTCTTTAGGCCATCTTTTTGAATTTTTTCATCCAGATTACCCAAGTCGAAATCCTCCCCGTCATCCGTAGTAGCTGAGATGAAATTCTCTGCCTTTGGGTCGAGTTTAATCGTGAGCGTATTTTTGGCTGAACGGCAGGTAACAGTTAGCAGTCCATCGCCATTAGCCAGATTTTTTACAATCATGAAGAGGATGATACCCGCAACCCCGATCAGGAACAGGGTAATTAATTTTTTCATTTGTGGCGTCCTTTTGTTTTTATCTCTACCCATTATATATGGCATAAGCATTTTGTAAAGTTGTGTAAAACTCCAAGTCCACAGATTATGATATAATTATCTCTATGAATGCAAGTGAAATCCGTCAAAAATTTCTTGAATATCAAACTGCTCGTGGCCACCAGGTAATTGCTCCTGCGCGTCTGGTTTTGGAAAACGATCCAACCACCCTCTTTACCGGTTCAGGCATGCAACCTCTTTTGCCGTATCTTCTCGGTGAGCCTCATCCTGCCGGTCAGCGTCTGGCGGATTCACAACCATGTTTGCGCTTGCAAGATATTGAAGATGTTGGCGATCCACGCCATACTACGGTTTTCGAAATGCTCGGTAACTGGTCCCTCGGTGATTATTTCAAACAAGAGCAAATTCCAGCCTTCTTTAAGTTCCTCACCGAAATCGTTGGCCTCGACCCACACAAAATTTACGTCACTTGCTTTATCGGTAACGAAAAATACGGCATTCCCAAAGATACCGAATCAGCCGAAATCTGGCAACGCGTTTTTGCGGAAGCGGGTGTCAAAGCAGAGATTGCCGAAATTGGTTCCAGCGAGAATGGAGCGAAGCGTGGTATTAAGGAAAATGAGCATATTTTCTTCTATGATGATCACGAAAACTGGTGGAGTCGTGGCGGTGGTGTTGAAACTACCCCAATTGGCGACCCATGTGGCCCAGATTCTGAAGTTTTCTATGATTTTGGCGAAGATAAGCAGGATGTTGCGAGATTCGGTAAATCTCATCCTGCCTCTGATGGCGCGCGCTTCATGGAAATTGGTAACCAGGTCTTTATGCAATATAAGCGCAATCAAGACGGTACTTTTTCTGAATTGACCAAGAAAAATATTGACTTCGGTGCCGGTCTCGAACGTATTGCTGCGGCCGCCATGGATTCTTTCGATGTTTTCGAAACTTCACTTCTAAAGCCAATTATTACTAAGCTCGAAGCTATCTCTGGTCTGAGTTATGCTAATCACACTGAAGAGATGCGTGTGATTGCTGATCATCTTCGTGGTGCCTATCTGCTTTCGGCCCAGGGTTTGGTTCCAAGTAACAAGCAGCAGGGCTATGCCCTTCGCCGTTTAATTCGTCGTGCGGTGATGAAAGCTACTAATCTCGGTATCGACCAAGACTTTTTGGCTCAAATTGTGCCGATTATCGCTGAAAATTACCAAGATCTCTCCGATGAAATTCTCACCAATCGCGCTGATGCCTTGAATGTCTTAATCCGCGAAGAACAGGCCTTCCGTCGTAGTATTCACCGCGGTCTTAAGGAACTTCATAAGCTTAAAGATCAGGGCCTTACCGGCAAAGAACTCTTTATGTTGCAGGATACCTATGGCTTTCCACTCGAATTATCTCTCGAAGAGGCTAAGCAGAACCAAATCAGCCTCAGTGAAAATTGGCAAGCTGAATTTCAGGCTAGTCTCGATGAACAACGCGAGCGTTCCCAAACCGCCAGCAAGGGTATGTTCAAGGGCGGTCTCGAAGATCACGGTGAAGCCTCAGTGAAATATCACACCGCGACACATTTGCTTCTAGCTGCACTTCAGAAAATCGTCGATCCGAATATCGCTCAGGCCGGTTCCAATATCACCTCTGAGCGTCTACGTTTCGATTTTAATCTCGATCGCAAACTCACCGATGAAGAGAAGAAACAAATTGAAGACCAGGTCAATCAGTGGATAGAGGACGACTACCCAGTTTCTTTCGCCGAGTACGACAAGGCTTACGCTCGTGACGTTCTGAAGGCTCACGGTAGCTTCTGGGAAAAATATGGTGATGTAGTCAAAGTTTATACTATCGGCGCCGCAGAAAATCCAGTCTCGCGTGAACTTTGTGGTGGACCTCACGTCGAACATACTGGCGTGCTCGGTCATTTCAAGATTAAAAAAGAAGAATCCTCAGCCGCTGGCATTCGTCGCATTAAAGCAATTTTAGATTAAGGAGAACAGGGTGGAACAATTAGCCAAATACTTTACGCCAGAATTATACGAAATCGAATTAAGAATTAATAAAGACACCGAGCAGGTTCAAGGTCGAGTGAAGATTCAGGGTACTGCCAAAAGTTTCACCATTAAGCTCCACGCCAAAAATCTCAAAATTAATCAGCTAACCGTCAATCAGCGCCCGACCACTTTTACGGAGGACGCTGAAGCAGAAGTCATTAGTTTCACTTCGCCAGTCTCAGATGCCGAAATTATTATTGAAGCCCGTTATTCCTTGCAACTTTCGCACGGTATGACCGGGCTTTATCTTTCAACTTATGAATATGAGGGGAAGACTGAGCGTATTGTTTCTACTCAATTTGAATCGCACTATGCTCGCATGATGTTCCCCTGCGTCGATGAGCCAGCCGCTAAGGCGAAGTTTTCTCTCAAGGTAATCGATACTGATCCAACCGACACGATTCTCAGTAATATGCCGATCAAGACCGAGCGCACTTTGACTTATACCTCAGTGAATAGTGAGCTCAATCCAAAAACTGATCCAAACGCCATGAATCTTAATACTGAGGTGACGCGTAAGATTGTGGAATTCGAAACTACGCCACGTATGTCGACTTATCTTTTGGCGCTCTGTCTCGGCCATTTTCAAAGTGTTACCACTAAGAATCAGCACGGCGTCACGATTACTACCTATGCACCATTGAATCAAGCTAAAGAATCCCTCGTCGAGCCAAATCAGATCGCCGGAGAAGCCTTAGATTTTTATAACCAAGCTTTTGGTGTACCATATCCTTTACCAAAACTCGATCAGGTAGCAGTGCCAGATTTTGATGCCGGTGCGATGGAGAACTGGGGCCTAGTAACTTATCGTGAATCCTGCCTCCTGATGGATGAAACTGCCACCTTGTCGGATAAAATTCAAATCGCCACAGTGATTACCCATGAATTATCGCATCAGTGGTTCGGTAATCTCGTGACTATGGCTTGGTGGGATGATCTCTGGCTCAATGAAAGCTTCGCCAATATGATGGAATATTATTGTCTTGATGCGATTCGATCAGAGTGGAAAGTTTGGCAAGAGTTTTTCGTTTCTGACTGTTATTATGCGCTGACTCGCGATACCTCACCAGATATTCAGGCTGTCAAGCAGACGGTTAATCATCCTTCCGAGATTGAAACTCTCTTCGACCCGGCCATTGTGTACGCCAAGGGATCACATTTGATGTTCATGTTAATGCGTTTGATTGGGGAACAGAATTTCTTGAAGGGGTTACGGGATTATTTTGAAAAACATCAATACCAAAACACTACTGGTGATGATCTCTGGGTCGCCTTGCAACCTTATACGAATTTTAAGGTTTCAGATTTTATGAACCAATGGATTACACGTCCTGGCTTCCCGATCATTGAAGGCGAAAAACAGGAACGCTTCTACCTAGATGGCCGAAGTAATCAAGAATCTTGGCCGTTAGTCCAGGTCTCCGATGATATGACCGGGCATTATATTATCGGCCTTACTTCCGAGGAACTTCAGGCTAAGCTCGCACATTTTTCCGAACTTAACCAGGAACAGCAACTCCGTCTTTTGATTGACCAGAGTCTGCTTTTACGCACTCCGCGTGGGGATTTGCCGGCCAGTCTAGATTTACTCATGCACTTCCGCAATGAAACCAGCTTTGCGATTTGGTCTATTATTATGTCGATTCTCGGCGAGCTCAAAATCTATTGTCCGGCTAAAACTCCCGCTGAAGCTAATTTGAAGAGTTATATTAGGGAACTGATTTCTCCCCAAATCGCGCGTCTTGGCGTTTCTGAAAAAACCGAAGACACCGATGATGATAAAAAGCTTCGTGAATCCATCTTGAGTCTTGCGGTTTATGCAGATGATCAGTCAACCATTCTTCGTCTCACTGAACAATATAATATATATATAACCGACACTCTAAATTTTGCGGCCATTTCACCAGAATTACTGCTACCGTATTTAGAGGCTGAATTTAAAAACACCAAAGAGGCTCGTTTTAAAGAATATCTAAATCTTTACATTAAAACCTCCTCGCCGACTATTAAATCTTTGCTCTTAGATATTATTACGGATGCCAAACGCGAGGAGCATCTTCAGACTTTATTAGATATGCTCTCTGATACTAAGATTATTCGCTTGCAGGACCATAGCGGCTACGTGCGTGACCTACTGGCTAATCATTCGACTAGAAAAGCTACTTTCGATTGGCTTTATCAAAACTGGGATTATCTTAAAAATGCTGTTGATGGCAAATCACTTGATATCTACCCGAAGATTATGGCGCGTTTTATTCGCAATCAATCCGATTTTGCCTTATTCCAGGAATTTGCCAAACGTTTCGAAAATGACCCTGCTTTGTTTCGTATTATTAAGATCGGCATATATGAAATTGAAAATCGTCTAGTAATGCTGGCTAAAAATACCGAAAAATTACATCAAAAACTCGAAAAATACTTAGAAAACCATTAAAAATCAGCGAAAAACCAGAAAAACTCAAAAATCTTTAAAAAAGTCCGAAAAAAGACTTGCATAAATTAAAATTTTGATATAAGATAAATACTAAGTTCAGCAAGTCAGAAATGACCACTGCGAAAAAGGGAAACTGCGAGAATTCTTAATACATAGGATTTATTTAAATCGCACGTTGAATTAACAATTTGGACAACGATGAAAATT
>CAUQEY010000022.1:0-9534 GCA_963517175.1 uncultured Candidatus Saccharibacteria bacterium
GAATAAATCGTTCCGCAAGTCGTACTAATATATTTCTGCTTCTGTAAGATCGGTGTCTCAACATACTCCTGTATCCATTCTGGAAACTCCGGCTCCAAAATGGCATGGAATTTTCGAATCAATTCTTCTACCTCACGCTCTGTCATATTTTTTATTATACTTTATTCTCTTAGTGAGTTCAGCACCTTAACGGATGTATTGACAAAATACAATCTTAATGCCATAATATATTCGTTAAACTTAAGTTTAGCTCGCGCAAAAATTTGCGAGCTCTTTAAAAAGGGGGATATCATGAATATTTTTAGAAAATTACGTATTTTTAAGGACACCGCAGTAACCGCTCATGAAAAATTCAACCAAAATTTCTGGTGTGACACTTTTCAAGATTTGAAAAAATGCATTGAGGAATCGGAAAATGAGAAAAAAGTCGACTCTGCCTATAAATTTCTAGCCAAACATTGGCCAAAAATGCAGGCAGCCGGTATTGATATAGACGATCTCGCAAATACATTGCATCCATTGGATGAAATTAAGCAGTCCGAAGCACTCCAAAGTGCCGGAGCTTTTCTAAGCACCGACTATCTTTTCTATAGGCTTTTCAAACTTGATGGTCTAAAGCTCGAGCCAGAAACTTTAAGTAAACTTCATGCACTTGAAGCTGATATAAATAAAATCGTATCTCATAGCGTTCGAATACGGGACATCGATAACATCAAGAATCTTAAGGCTCTCGGCGTTGATGATCAAATTATCCTTGAAAAGTCAAAAGATCTTATTAGCGACGCTATTTCTTGTCCACGTAAGCTATACTATTCCTTGCGTACCTTAAAATCTTCACTCGCTTCGGATGAAGAAATTCAGGAATATCTAGGAGATATTCTAGCTAATCATTTTACCCCAAACGGAATGAGGGATGCCAGAAAGGTTCTTAACGATATTACCTTCAATGATGACTACTGGGAGAAAATCGGCATTCAGGCTAAGAATTTCATTGGTCTGTGGGTTAAAATGAACTATATGTTTTATCTCCAGATGAACGAATCTTCTCTATTTTTACTACCATCCACAGTATCGGTGCGCGATTTTTTCCACCACGTAGAACTTAGGGAAATTGATTGTGAAATCAGTTATCAAGACTACACCTTCGATCAGTTTATTCGGAAAAGTTTTTTACCAGCTGGTGGCGATATTGAACAATTAGCTCAAAAAGCTTCTTGGGAGAAACTAGACTACGAAAATCCAGTAGAATGGCTAATTATTGCTGCTATTTATGTCAATGGCGGCAAATTGATCAACCGGAATAAGTTGCTTACGTATGTCGATCCGACTAAATATTCTGGCGATAATCTAGAGTTCGTCATAAAACATTTCAAGACTCCTCCAAAAGATATTACAGAAAAGGAAAAAGTAATTACTTAACCTAAAGTCGAGTAATTGTCTCTATCTACGAAGCCTCGATTTCTGTCGGGGCTTTTTCTTTGACATAAATTATAAAATATATTATAATATAATTATTGTATTATTTCATACAACATCGCACATTTCACACATAGGAGGGGAGCTATGACCGAACACATTACGAAACACGACAACAAACGATTTATTCATCAGGATAAGGACGATTTTATGAAATTTCGTAACCTCGTCGAGGCGCATCAAGCGATTTCCGCTTCCGCCGCCTGTCGTCAAGAAGCTGCACTTAAGTCGGCCCTAAAAAAGCTTCAGCAGACAGATGAAATCAAGACGCGTGACCATATCTTGATCGAGCTTCGAAAGCTCAGTCGAGGCACCAGCGAGCCTGCCATTATGGCTTCTGAGTATCTAACCAAGAATGACCCCGGCCACGCCAGTATTGATATTTTAAATCTCAAAGCCAGGCCTTATCACTGCCTCAGAAATCGCAATATCAATACCATTCAAGATGTTTTAGACCTCGACTCAATTGGTTGGGCTAGAATTCGTAACCTCGGCAAAGTTTCCATCCAGGAAATCATGCAAGCCATGCAAAACCTCGGTTATGCCGATTTCTATATCCCACATTAATTCAGAAAGCTCCCAAAGTCGGGGGCTTTTCTTTTTTAATAGGAACTTACTGAGTCTCGGTCATTCTTCTTTTGACATAATCATTTTCTAAGATGTTATCTTCATTGACTTTTCAAACCTTTTATGTTAAAATACATAAATTAAGTCATTCCGACTTAATTGGCGATTCTTCGTATGAAGGACGTTTCAACACACTGAAAAGTGAGTACCTTAAAAGAAGATTTAAAGTTTAAGGTCTTTCATTTTTCTATTTTTAGGAGGGTAAAGATATGAAACATGAAACTAATATCGTAGAAAAGATAACAGTAAAATCTGCTAGCCTGCTCGACCACATCTGTAACTTAGGCCTCAGCAAACACACTGAGAGCTACCTCAGTCACAAATTTGGCACCACGAATGAGTTACTCTGGAAGGTTCGCCACGAGGCCTACCTCAGGGAACATCAACCCAAAAACGCTAGCTATCTCGAAAAACCACTTTGGGACGCCTTGGTCGCTTTCGATCGTGCCGGCTATATTCGACACGACATCAAGCCCGAGGATTTCATCCTTAATCGGCTTCGCAGACTGGCCAAACCCGAGCAGTATCAAGCATGGAATTGCGCCGCTGATCTCGAAGATTTTTGCGAAATCAATCCGGAACAGGGAAGTTCCGATCAATATGATTGCGCTTATGGTAACCAAAGGTATGAAAATTTCACACCACTCACCAAAAAACAGCGTGAGGAAATTCGGCAGATTCTAAAAGATGTTATACCTGATGAGTTGACTTACCGGATTATTTGTTTTCGGTATTCGCTCGGAGATGGTAAATGTCATACTACCGCCGAGGCCGCGTCGATACTTAATCGCAAGATTAGCAAAATCCGTGGCCTGATGAAGAAAGCCTATTTCTATATTAATGGCTGCGATCTCTTCGACATTATTTGAATCTTCAGAAACCCCGCCTTGTTGCGGGGTTTTCTGTTATTAAAAATTCCCATCATAGAGAATATTACTTATTTTTGTAAAAACCCTCCGTGTAGGAAATCTTCATTATTTATAAAAAAGACTGCTTAATCTCTAAGCAGTCAAAAGATTGAAAAGGTAATAAAACAAAGTTATTCATTTCCAGCATTACTAATTAAATTACGGTTTCGTATTAAGCCATATTTCGTAAAGCTAATACTACCCGTGCGTCTTTTGACATCATAGTTCGCATCGAATTTATACTTAGTATAAACCGCTTTTTCCTCGCAAGCACTAGATAAGTCAGCCAAACATCTTCCAATTACTTTTACGTAATCATAAGAAAGGCCAGAATATTTCAGTTCTAGGATTTGAAAATCCTTCACCAGAAGAAGCTCTTCTCCCTGCGCATAACATTTATTCGCCTGGAATTTTCCGGTCTCCACCTGGAATTCGATGCGCATTAGCTCATTATCATGAGCTAACTTAAACCCCTCTAAAAGCTCCGACAGATATGGTCCATCTTTAATCCGATAGACCCTCGCGTCGCAATTTTCGTCGATCGACAAGCCTTTGTTTTCATTGCCATTTTCATTGATACCCATACCGATATCTCCTTTCAAAGAACTATCCCCCTCGGGACAACCAGCATGATTCACTATTGAATCAATATTCATATTTTAACATAAGAATAAAATAAAGTCAAGGGACAAAAACCGAACAGAAAACTTAGTTGGTTTCACCCAATTTCAACACCTCCACCCCTGTTATTCATTGACATAAAAGCTACCACATTGTATAATATAAAGGTAGTTTTTTACTCGCACCTTAAAATTTTGGAACCCTGCCTACCATGTTTTAAGGTGCATTTCTTGTGAGGAGGATATTATGAAACTACCCCAGATTCATCACGATACGCATGCTAAAAATATCGCCATTTTGAAAAATTGGCAACTCTTTTTCGAAGAAAAGGACGGCTATAATAACCGCCAAGAAGTCATGCTGGATTTTAGTCGATTCTGCCATCATCTTAAAGATCATGAAATAACTATTTCCGGCAAATGTCTCCTGGGTGGCCTGATTTATGGCGACCCTAGATTTAAAGACGGTGAAGAAATTTTCACTAGCCTCATCACGCATTTTGAGCGCGTAGCCAAAGAGTATTGTCGTGGCGTCGAGCATGAATTAATCTGTGCCACCACGACGAACCAGCATAAATATTATTTTTATGCCGATCACTTCAGTGATGATATGTCCAATATGTTACTGGATATGGCTAAATTTAATAAACTCAGTCTCATCCGAGGTTATTATTTACCCACTAGACTTCAGTATCCGAATATCGATTGTCACTTCATCTAATCTCATCTGAGATTCACTTCTATGGAGGTCATGCCTATGAAAAAACCTAAATGTAAACCTGCGTCTACACTGAAATCTGTTTCCGGACTCGGACTTAGCAAACGCGCCGAACGTTACGTGGAGAAAAATTATTTTTCCATGGATCAATTGGTTTGGCACGTACGTTTTCTGTACTATATGATGCAATATCATCCGGAAACCCTCAAAGCCTATCGCCCGAAAGTTTTCACGGAAATCATCAGTGCTTTAAATACTGCAGGTTATATCCGTACTGATTTTGTCGCTGATTCCTTTGGCTTCAAATATCTCGTACGTGTGTTATTCGGCAATAAGTGTGAACCAGTTATCCTGGAATGTTTCTTGCCGGAGTTTTGTAAGAAATCCAATCGTTTTCGCCTAACGAACCGGCCAGATGATCAAAGTTGTTTGGAATGGAATAAAATCTACGAAAATGACGTACTTCTTTATAAAAAATCTCTCAAAACTTTCCGCTCCAATCTGCGTTCCTACCTGTCCGCAACCGAAATGAAATATTTCGACTATCGCTTTGGCTTCAATAAACACCAGACTCACACTTTATCCCAGACTGCTGCAGAATTTAAACTCACCATTCCAGAGGCCAAAAAACAGGAGAAGGAAATCCTGAAGAAAATTGAACTTAGTAAAATTATTTACACGATTTAATCTAAAAACCTGTCTGAAAACCTGGTTCCAAAAAAATAAACCCCTCATTACGAGGGGTTATTTTTTTCATTTGCGTTACTTCAATTCATCCCAGTCCATATCAACCGTATCATCCACGGCCTCTGCGAATTCAGGATGCATCATTCCGTCAAACAGCAGAATCATCCTGCTCTCCTTCGTGAATCCCAGGTAAACATTACCTTGCATATATTGATCTCGTGTCTCCCTATAGAAGAAACGATTCAAAATATACTTCTTGGCATTTTCCGAAATATCAATTCGCATCAAGAGATCTAATTCCAGTATAATACAGGGCTTACCCAAGATTTTATCTTTGCTATCCTCTAGATTCTTTAGGGGATATCCCTGCAACATTACCCCTGGCTGGAAGATTACTGTTTCCGACTTATGAAATTTTAAGTCCCCCATCGTATTGACGGCTTTCTCTAGCCGCTCATCTCTGCCTTCACCAACTGGCACCGTCAAGCGCCAAACGTCATAGACAATCGCCTCATCGCGAATTACCTTGTCCACTAGTCCCCGATTTGTAAACGGCATTACACTACTTAACCCCTCATTTCGCATCTTTTCACCTCCATAAAACAGAAAAAATCGTAACGTGTTAGAAAATTAAAGAACCTATCCAGTTACGACTGACTACTCTGTTATTCTATAATATTTAACCTATTTTGTCAATCTAAAACATTGACAAACTCATTATTTAGTTTATAATTGTGCTATCGGTTTTACCGTATCGTACCTTTAGTTCAAATCACATTTTTTTAGGAGGGGACAATGAAAAATGAAGTTAGTAAAGCTTGGAAAGTCGACAGTTTAAGTCAGCTCGGTTATTCTCATCTCGTCGATGGCAATGTAAAAAATTATATCGAACGCAATTATGAAACCGTAGAGCATTTGATCTGGGATTGCCGCTACCTCTATTATATGGAGCAGTATCATCCAGGAGTTATTCGCAGTATTCCGCATTCACTCAAGATTTGTATGGAAATTTTTGAATACAATCATTTGATTTGCCGGAATATCGATTCCAGAATCATCGGCATGTATTATCTCTATCGCACGGTTTACGGCGACGACTATGAACCTTTGATTTTGGAATATCGTGACCCCAAAATCACCAAAAAGGCTCATAATTATCAGCTCACTGATCGCGCCAAAATTCTCACCGTCCACGACTGGAATCAGCTCTATGAGGAAGATATTTGTATCGACCTCGAGAGGAGCCAGAAAGAACTCAAGCACCTCGAAAACATTCAGCGGGTTTTACAGCGTGAGTTGACTAAACGTGAATATCGCGTCGTCAATTTTAGCTTCGGCTTGCAAGGTGATAACATTCATAATCTGCGTGAAACCGCAGTCAATGAAGGTTTACTTCTCACTCAGACCGATCGCCACCTCAAGTCCGCGCTCAAAAAAATCCAACCTTATCTAACTAAAATCTAGCCCCTATCTAGGGGCTTTTTAGTGCCAAATTTAAAATAAAAAAGAGCCCCTCATCCTTTAGGAACTCTTCGTAGAAAAAACTTAGACAATGACTCGCTGACACTAGATACGGGTCACCCCGGTCGCTCTATCTAGCGCCAGACGGGTCACCTACCCAAGCTACTCTACACCCACAACGTTTACGCCAATATATATTTACTCGTCCAATGTGGCGAGTGTGGCGCCCTGATGAATTTGCTCCAAGCGATCTTTAAAAATCGGCTTGGCGTCCGTCGAAATCAGATAATATTTATCCATTTTCGAGGTTACTAGATAAATCTCACTATCACCGATAGTTTCTTGCATCTCCTTCCAGTTTTCTGGTCGGAAAATATTAAGCAGCTCCTCTTTGCTCATGAGTGGCAAATCGAGCTTCTCAATCGACTGAATATTTAAGATTTCACTCGGTCTCCGTGCATCATCGGAATCTATTCCACGCAAGCGAATTCTTACATCATCGGATTTTATTCCGCGCAAGCGAATTTCTTCCTCAAAATCGAATTTCGGCAGATGTCCGTAGTAAAATGCATTGAACATCTTAAGCAAGGCAAACTGATCTATCGCCGTATGAGGTTCCATAAATTCGAAACTCCATCGACTCACCAGGGAATAATCCCGGCGAATTCGCAAATTTGCTGCAGCACGAAGTTCTTGAGCCTTCTCACGTTCGCGTCTTTTCGACATATATCCCCACCTTTCTGTCGTATGTCATCGACTAAAAAATAAATGTACTTTAAAACTTAACCTTTATATTATACCACATTTAATGAAAAAATCCCAGCCGTTGAAGCTGGGATTCTCATTAATGCTTAGATTATGGTTTCTTTTTTCGCTTTTTATCATCCTTAGGCCCACCTTTTGGCTTATCGTTTTTCTTAGGACTTTCCGAGGCAGAATCTTTCGTTCTGGATTCATCAACTTCTAGTGTCTTCTGCTCTGAAATGTTAATATGCGGGCTACTTGGATCACCAGGCTGACTTTTTAGTTCATCATCGATATCTTCAATATCTTCCTCGCCCAGCTCCATTTCGTAATACTCCGCCACATCATCATAGCCTCCGATGAAATTCATTGCCGAAAAGACCTCCAAATCCAGTGTCATTCTATTTAAATCAAGATTATTTAAAACCGAATTAGTCCTCCTGCATTGCATAGCCTTATCCTGTATTACGTCAACAAAGGATGGTCTCATATCACTCAAGTTTACGTAAAACTCACCGCTCGCTGCAGATATTTTAAGTACTACAATTGGTTCGTTTATTTCATAAATATGATGCTGTTTCTTAATTTTATTGATATATAACTTAGCCTCCTGTTTGCTAAGCTTGTCAATTCGAGCTACATTATCAATTACTCCATAAAATCCAGCTTGCGTAAAATCAAGTATACTATCAAAACAAGGATACCGCGATGCACCAAATAATGAAATTTTTAAATCCTGAATTTCCAAAGCCAAAGTTGGTCTCCGTAAAAACAAAACGAAACTTCGCAAAAATTTATCGTATGCGTACTCAATCCTATCCACTGGTATCATTGGAAATAAATGCCAATCCTGAATAAATTTCGAACCCAGCACCATATTTTCGTGAAACTTTTGCTTCGCCGCTAATTCTTTTCTCCTATTTTTATCATTATCTTTCATTTTTTCACCCCCTCTGTAATATGAATCTAAGCACTAATTTTCAATGTACTTTAACCAAAGCTAACTTTCTAGCCTCATTCTATCACACCCCTGTTGTTTTTACATCCTCAAGCATTATTTCTCGCCAATAAAAAACTCCCGACAATGCCGGGAGCCTTGACCATAGAAGTGATCAAGAAGGTAAGTTACGTTCCGCTACTAAGCGAGCGGTGGGCTCCGTACTACCTGTACGGCAAGGTGTAGAGCAAACAGGGAATGGGAACGGGTTACAATATTCGATTGTATGTACTTGCATGGTTTTCGTTGTAAAACTATTTTGAGGATGACATAATGTCAAAGGTTACGCGCTGCGTAGCTCAAAACACTCGACCAACGACGTGCCATCTAGAGCAGATCTACTTAATCTCTCAACGAAAATCTGTGAGTTCACACAGGCTTCCGCCTACTAGCGTTTCGATCTGTCTTTCAGGTCGAAGTGTATGTACTTCTTCTCCAAAGTGTGTGACTTGACGCTAAAATAAGTATTTGGGTTAATTCAGCTTGCGAGGCGTCCTTAACCTTGGTTAAGTTCCCATTCCTGTTTATAAAAGAGCTCGTCTAGCGCTGGCATTATAATAACATAACTCATATTATTTGTCCATACCTTTTTTGACATTTTATACTTTTTATGGTAGAATTATATAGATTTAGTTCATTTTTTGATTTCTCTGAATTAAATCGTTTTTTGACAATTTGTGGGTAACTGAAAACTTAAAAAAGAGGGGGATTTTTTATGCTAATTAGTGAACAAGTTTGTAAGCAAGTAAATCAGAGTAATCTAGCCGAGCTTTTACCAGAGCTTGGCCGCTACACCATTCACTGGGCTGACGAATGTCAGTCTCGTGATCAACCCGGCTGCGAATATGGCATCACCACCGTGAGTTACGAAAATTGTCTTTTAAGCCACGTAATTCGTGCACACGAAGAAGCCAAAATACCTGGTGAAGTCTTAGTTTTACAGGCTAGAGAGGTTTTTTATAATGAACTTTCTCCTAGCAAAAAACATGCTAAATGGCGTCGCAGTTTCTGGCAGGTCTTGCTAGATGAGGGATACATTCGTAAAGGCCTCACTCCAGCCAATACTCAAGACACCTTTGCGGTGCATAAGCTCTATCAGATGGTTTATCATGATCTATCAGAAGCCAGCCAGCTAATCTGCAGTAAAGATGCCTTGTTCAGTAGTAATCAAGCTTACGAAAACTTTGTCGTACTTTCTGACCATGAAGTCAATCGCGTCATGGAAGTTTTAAAACGCTTCCCAGAAGATTTTTTCAATTGTCTTGATCTATTTTTTGGTATCGACATTCATGAACC
>CAUQEY010000023.1:0-8963 GCA_963517175.1 uncultured Candidatus Saccharibacteria bacterium
TTTTCATCCACCCGAATCATATTATCTCCTAATTTACCCCATTATAACGCTTTTTCCTATCAACCACAAGCGTTATTCCAGTCGCAACACTTTTTAATCAAAAATCATCATTCTTCCCCCTCTTCTAAAATCCGCCAAGCCAATTTCGCACATCTCACTCTCGCTGGCATATTTTGAATCATCGAAAAAACTTCTAACTCACCCCTAATTTTCTGCGCTTTTTCACTTGAAATTCCCATCACCAAATCAAAGAACCCCTGCATCAGCTCCCGCGCCTCTTCCAGAGTTTTCCCCCTAATCGCATCAATCATCATATCCGCTGAAACCTTCGAAATCGCACAACCCACTCCCGAAAAACTTCCCTCCAAAATTTTTCCGTTCTCAATTTTCAGGCTCACCGTTAGTTCATCCCCACAGCTATGGTTTACCAAAGTTTTGGTCAAATTCGCCTCTATTTTTCGCTCAAAATTCAACGGATTTAAATTCCGCTCCAGTAATTCTTCCCTATATTTACTCTGAATTTCTCGCATTATTTTTCTTCTCCAATTTCACCAAATCTTATTCATTTCCGCCAACATTCTTCCCCTGTCGATCATTATTCCAGCCCCATCACTCTGCGCACTCTCCTAAGGCAAGCTAAGAAATATTTAACATCTATATTTGTATTATAAAAAGCTAAACTTGCTCGCACCACCGCACCGATTTTTTTCTCTGTTAAAAATGGTTCCGCACACATCATTCCCGCTCTCACCATCACACCAAAATCCGCCAAAATCTGCGCCGTATCATGTGCATGCACCCCCTTCACATTGAAGCTAATAATGCCATTCTCCGCAAAATATAATTCGATATTTTCTTCTTTCTCTAACTCTTCCCGAATTTTCTCGGTTAATCTCTTTTCTGTCCCGTAAATTTCCGAGTGTTCCAACCAAAATTTCTCCGTCACAGAAAGTCCAGCAATCGCCCCCATATTTAGCGTCCCACCTTCGAACTTACTCAGCCCCGGCGCAAAACTCATCTTCACTTTACCATCCGCAAGCTTCACTGATTCCACCATTTCACCCCCATAATTTAACGGCTTCAACTTCTTCATCAAATCATACCTAAGATATACTACTCCCACACCCATTGGCGCTCCAATTTTATGCCCCGAGAATACTAAGCCGTCCACCCCTAATTCCCTCACATCAATCTTCTTATGTGCCACTAATTGCGCCGCATCCATCAAAATTAGCCCCTGAAAGCCTAAGTTCCTCAATTCTTTCGCGATGCCACTTCGATCCACCCCCGTCACATTACTCATTCCCGTCATCGCCACAATTTTGATTTTTGGTTCCGCCCCCTCAGTCTTTGCACGTTCAAGATCCAGCTTCATCTCACTCACGAGATCTTCCGTAATTCGCACTTTCTCCCCGTAACGTTCCGAAAAAGCCAAAAGATTACTATGATGAGACTCTAAATCCACCAAGATCTCCCCCTCATGGCTCCCATCCTCGCTTAGCCACCCCTCAATTCCATTAGCTAGTAAATTTAGTCCCTCCGTCGCATTTTTCACAAAAATCACTTCTAGTGGTTCACAACCTAAAAACTTAGCAGTTATCTCACGCGCTTGCCAAAGTTCCGCCGTTGCAAGCTCCGACAAGGCATAGACTCCGCGCAAAGGATTCGCATTTTTCTTTGTATAAAAATCTTGTTCAGCCAAAAGCCCAACCGATAATCTCTGCATGGTAGCCGCGTTATCTAGGTAAACAAAAGGCAGGGTTTCATCCAACTCATTTTTCTCAAATATCTCAAATTCTTCTCTGTACATTTCGTTTATCCTTAACTTTTTTATTCAATTTTTGGCACATCTTCTATTCAATTTAGTACGCCACTCACAGTTTAATTTACTTATGCTTAAATCTTGTATTCATGCTACATATTCTGCATTTCTAACTTAATTAAGTTATTCATTTCCATCGCATATTCTAGTGGCAAAGCTTTCGTAATTTCTTCCGAAAATCCTCGAATTAAAATCTCCTTCGCTTTTTCCTCGCCAATTCCGCGTGTCGCAAGATAATATAAAATCTCTTCTGATAATTTCCCCACCGAAGCCTCATGCGTTACTTCTGCCTCCCCAGAATTCACATCCACCATCGGCTCCGCATAAGATCGCGACTCACTATCTAAAATTAACGATTTACAGTCAATGTAAGCCTTCACTCCTTTTATCCCCTTCCCTACTTTCGCCAGAGTTTTCGTCATACTCACACCCCCATTTTTCGACACCGACTTACTCCGGATAATTGCCGAGGTATTGTCTGCTAAGCAAATTGCTTTTGCTCCGGAATCCAAAATTTGTTCACCTGAAGCCAAACTCATCCCTAAATATTCCATTTTCGCCCCCTCTCCCTTTAAGATC
Organism: uncultured Candidatus Saccharibacteria bacterium; assembly: GCA_963517175.1. Classification (GTDB taxonomy): domain Bacteria; phylum Patescibacteriota; class Saccharimonadia; order Saccharimonadales; family Saccharimonadaceae; genus Nanosyncoccus. The sequence continues at coordinate 2,402 of CAUQEY010000023.1, forward strand.
GTCGTCGGATACAACATTGTCACCTTCGAGCCAAAAGTCCCTGAGACCCACTCCATTTCCCCGCCCGTTTCCACAAGCGCTCGCTTAGTATTCAAGTTGAACACATTTTTTGACCAACTTTCTACCGTCGAAAAACGTATTTTTGCCCCCTTTTTTACAAAAATCTCTACCGATCCCACGTGTAGATTATTTTTTTCATACTTTGGCGCTGAACATCCCTCAATAAAATGCAGTTCGCTTCCCTCATCTACCACGATTAAGGTATGTTCGAATTGCCCAATCCCCGGTTCATTCATTCGATAATAACTCTGAATTGGTAGCTCCGCCGCCACCCCCTTAGGTACATAAATAAATGACCCGCCACTAAACATTGCCGCGTGTAACCCAGCAAATTTATGATCATTTTCTGGTATCAACTTCATAAAATGCTCTAAAAAGATTTCACCCACTGGCGCCCCATATTTTGCCAAATCTTCCTCTGAGCTCTTCTCTGTTGCAAGAATTGCTTCCTCTAGTGGCAAAAACACCACGCCAGATTGCGCTAATTTTTCGCGCATTCGGTGATAAACCACCTCCGAATCAAATTGCGCCCCCACGCCAGCCAAGCCCTCTTTTTCCGCCTCTGGAATTCCTAAAGCTTCGAAAGTTTCTCGAATTTCCGCCGGCACCTCATCCCAAGAAGTTTTTACCTCAACATCATCCACTTCCTTATAAAATCGAATCCCACCTGCGTCAATCTGCGAAATTAACTCCTCTACCCCTGGTAACATCTTCCCTAGATTCTGTTTTTGCCAAGCCTGCACCCCCAGAAGTCTCTTTTTTAATACCCATTCCGGTTCTCTTTTTTGTCGATGAATCGCCTCCGCCGCTCGACGCACTACCTCTTTTTTCACTTCACACCCCTCTCGTCCATCACGCCGCTCTCGCCTATCACGCCCCTATCGTCCAATGCTCTCGCCGACTTCTCATCACCACATTCATTTTCTGAAAATCTCTTCGACTTCTCATCGCCACGCTCATTTTCTACCACTATTAGTTCTCCGCCCACCAACTCAACCGCCTTATCCACCTTCAATTTTTCCAAAATCCTCAAATTATGCGAAATAATCAAAAAACTCGCGTTTGTTTCTCGCTGATAATCCGCCAAAATTTGCGAAATCTTTCCCGCCGATTCCATATCTAACCCCGAATCCAGTTCATCCAACATACAAAATTTCGGCTTCAAAGCTAACATCTGTAAAATTTCATTCTTTTTCTTTTCTCCTCCCGACATCCCCACCCCACATTCGCGCTCCATAAAAAACATCGGAAGCCCCAACAATTTCTGATTTGACATCAAGCCACTACGCACCTCATCGAGCCGCACCTTTTTGCCACGTTCCGTTAATCCAGTTCGAATAATTTCCGTCGTGGAAACGCCATTTACTTCCGGCGGTATTTGAAAACTCAAAAACATCCCGAGAAGACTTCGCCCCTCAGTACTTAAACTCTGAATTTTCTCTCCCAAAAATTCAATTTCTCCCCCTAAAATTTCATATCTCGAATCCCCCATAATCGCTCCTAGCAGTGTCGATTTTCCAGAGCCATTTTTCCCTTTCAGTACCAAAGTTTCCCCCGGCAAAATCTCAAAATTTACCCCCCGAAGCATCACTTGCTGATTTTTCTTAATCGCCACCGTCAAATCCGAAACTCTAAACATTTCACCTCTACTACTTCTTTATTAAATTATAACATTGTCTCTTGATAGAATGAATTATCTGCGTTATAATTAAAGAACAATCCCCTGTAGCTCAATGGTGGAGCAAGAAGCTGTTAACTTCGAGGTTGTCAGTTCGAGCCTGACCGGGGGAGCCATATGAAAAATCAGGCCCTAAAGGCCTGTTTTTTATATTCCCCAAGGTTAGGCGAGAACGTAGTTCGCTCATGCAACGAAACGAGTATATAAGTAGAGTTTATTCTACTTATATCGAGTGAGGCAGCTATGGAAAGATTTTTATATGCAACAAAAAACTTACCATACAACGAAGTGAGCGTATAAATGACATTTATGTTATTTATACCGAACGAGGCAGTTATGGAAAGCTTTTGCCTGCAAAAGCTTAGCCTGACCGGGGGAGCCATATGAAAAAATCAGGCCCTAAAGGCCTGTTTTTTATATTCCCCAAGGTTAGGCGAGAACGTAGTTCGCCCATTATGAAAATATTGCGTTTTTATAATTAAAGTACTATATTTAAACCATATTAGACAATTAGTCGTTCTCCCATTTTTAAAAAAAGATGGGAGGTATTTTTTTATCCTTTACTTTCATCCACTCAGAAAACTCATTTTTTCTAGTCACAAAAATCCCCTCTCTCGAGGGGATTTATAATTAAAGGGGTGCTTCGAAGTTACCAAGTATATTCCATACAGCGTTGTTTTGCCCGAACAAACAGTATAATTATGGACACGATCGATACTAGCACAAATACATAAGGACCAAATGCCATAATAACCAACATCAAAGCTGGCATTAACTCTAAAAATATCAGAGAACTTGATATAAAATTTTCTTTCATATCTTCATTCTTAGCATTTTTAATATTTTTCTTGTATGCTAACCAATCGCCGATTGCATTTATAACCAAAACAATAATGGCAAAATATACAATCGACATAAATCCATCAGATTTCTTTAAATAAAAAAATGAAATCCAAGAAGTTAACCCACAAACAATTCCACATATATACATTTGCCTTAAGTCAATGCCTTTTTTCTTGAGTTTATCATTAAGAGTTAATGAATTATCATAGAATTTAATTGCCAAAATCATAAATCCCGCGGCAGCAATCTGCAGCCCATAACGATAACCACTCAGGCAGAGTAACATAAATATGATAGATCCAAAAATTTTCAACCAACTAGTTACAATTATATTTGTTTCGGAATTATGCATACGCACCTCCTTGTAAAACTACCAGGCCACTAGGGCCTCAAATGAAATTTACTGACCGAGGCCAGTAAATTAGTTACCTATATATTATCTCACATTTATTAAAAAATAGCAAACAAAAAAATCAAACCTCTTATTATTTTAACTAGAAATCATTGTAAAGTTTTCACTATAGTATTGATTTTTGAATATTCTCTGATACAATAAGATTATATTCGGGGATTTCCCGCACCCTAGTCGCAAGGCTAGGGGAAATTTTTTTATAAATATAACTTTTTAAAGCCCTCATATATTTTAGACATATCTTTCTCGTCCAATTGACCTAAACGAGTATATAGTCTCGCACTACTAAAAACTTTCGCCTGAGAAAGCACTGCATATACATTCTTGTTTTGAAATGAAAATTCTATATACCAAGAGCCGCTATGTTTTTGAGTCGATAATGGAATACCCATGAATCCTAGATGACTCAATTTTCGATAAACCAAGACTGGTCGTGAAAAATATTCACTCTTACCATTTATCTCGACACCGACATTTTCGCCAATAGCCGTCCACCAAACCTCACCATTATTTATTCGTGGAATTTTATGCTCAGAAATACCGTGTTTTATTTCCTTAATAACGAACCATTTATCTAGGAGTTCATGTTTATTTTTTTCGTTGTTCATAAAAACCTCATTTTTTATAAAACACATACGAAAACTAGAAAATCTACTAAAATACCCCAAAAGTTTAATAGCTAATAGCTATCAACTACATATCCCTAATACTAATATACCACTCATTAATAATGATGCATCAAACATCACCCAAAACCCCAATCTCACAATTGGGGCTCCCTCTTTTTTAAAAATTTAACTGCTTATTTGATCTCGATTTCAGCTGAAATTCCTAAGTGGTCCGAAGCATAACCATCATGTACCATAAAATTTTTCGCTTCCAACTTATCGTTTGGCATAATATGATCGCATGGCACCTCGCCATTAAATTTCAAGCCCGAAAGTGTATTTTTCACCCCATTTTCATATGTCAAATCACGCAAGAAATCTAATTCTCTCATCGCTGGCGCCTCGTGTCTCACATTCAAATCACCACAAAGCACAAATGGCTTATCTTGATACGGTTGAATAATCTCCGCCAAATGCTTAAATGCCTTCACCGTATCCTCGTCCCCGAGTGGCTGCGAACGCCAAAATCCATGATGATTTGCGATCACCACACCGTTTTCTAGCTCCACAACTTGCACATTTAGATTGTTTGAACACATTTTTTCCAGAATCGTATGTTCCGTATATTCCCCGTTCACAAAAGTGTTCATTGTCGAGCGAAACGGAATTCTACTTAAAATCATATTTCCTAGCTCAAAACTTCCGTTCGCTATATCACTACTCCAGTTTGGCGAAAAATAAGCATACGGCATCCCCGTCGCCTGCTTGATCGCTTCCGCGTCAAAACAAAGTCGCGCTAAATGCACCTGACAATTCTCTGAGCTCATCACCTCCTGCATACAGATTACATCAAAGTTATTATTTTCCAAAAAGCGTTTTAATTCCCCCTCCACTTTTCCCATCCATACGTTCAATTGTAAAATTTTCATGCTTATATTGTACACCAAAAATCCCCTCATCGAGGGGATTTTAAAACTAGTGAAATTATTCAGCATGAGATTCCGAAGTATTTTTATTTTTCTTTCTCCTCTTCGGGCTCACATTCTTCCTGTTCTTCATAGAATTGGAAGTCGTCATCATCTGAAACCAACGGCCAAACCCCCATTGCGAATAACGTTATGTTTATCGCTATACACACTAAAAGTTCTGCCAAATTTCGACAAGCCATAATCGTTAATCCCCATAATGGAATTAACATCATCGAAAAGAACCAGACATTTGAAAGACTCTTCCGCATTTGCTCCGAATATTTGTCATGTGTAAAAACCCAAATAATCAGACAATAACAGAATAAAAATCCTACCATGAAAAATACAATTGTTGGTATTGAGTTTCCACATACATAAAAGACCATGAGCATTATCAAAATTCCATAAACAAAATCGGCTAATGATACTCGACCTTCGAGTAGTGTCTCTCCTAGCATCCAAAAATCACATTCCTGTTTCCTGAAAATTGCCTGCCGAAAATAGTCTATCATTACAACCGCAAATCCTAATATGCTAATACCGACTCCTACCTGAGGATCACTCAAACAGATAATCGTCGAAATTAAACATAACAGAATTCTCATTAAATTTCTATTGCTAAGTTTAAACAATTGTTTCATTTTCCCCCTCCATTTTTTCACACTCTCTGTGTTTTTAGTGGTTTAATGCCCCTACACAGGCCAAATAAGTCAAAACCGCAGCCATAATTAAAACATAGCTCAAGATCAAATAAATCGCACTTGATAGAATTCGATTCAGTTTCAAAAAACTTTTCTCAAATTCCGCCGGCCAAAAAATCTGTAGGCCATAAAAAGCTGTCGCCAAGCTCACCAACATTAGTGCAAAAATCGTCGCCAACTTCTCCGTTCCCGGAATAAAAATATACACGCTATAGGTTAAAAAAATCCATGCATGCATATTATTACAGAATTTTCGATTCAAGCTCAGCTCTTCTGACAGGAATTTCACCCACTTGTTATTTACTCGCATATATGGGTCTAACCAATACGCATTCACTAGCAGGCTCGGTAAAACCGTCACCGGAAGTCCGATCATTAAAATCGCCATCTTATAGCCATTTATCACCGAAAATCCAAAAAATAACACCGTTAAACTAATTACCACCTCTAGCAGCATAACTCCGTTTAACACTCTGGTACGTCGATTTTTCTCTTGCACCACTGATGCGATTTTTTCGCCTTCAAGGCCATTCACTACTTCACTTAATTTAATCAATTCCACGAAATTTCCCTCCATTTTTCCCTCCTTGTCATATCACCGAAGTGACCCAAAAATAGTTTCAATTTTCCAAATTCAATTAAAATTAATTAAAATCTAAGCTTGCATAATTTCACCTCATTTCTAAAGAACTATTTTGGGACAAAATTGTCCGAACACAAAATCACACCTATATTATAATACAAACAGTCATTTTTGTCAATATTTCACCCCTGTCACACTTCGCCATAGGCCTTTCTTTTTTATCATTCCGTCATGCTTAAATCTCTTCACTCTTGCCCTATTTCCTATCCCGCTCTGCTTATTTTTCATCCGCCCCTTCCTCTTTTCTCATCCCGCTCTGCTTATTTTTGCGGTATAATATAAGCATTATGGAGCACGAAACACGCAAGAATTTTAATCAATTTCAACAGGAACCAGAACTTCACGTCCAAAATCGTAATCAAGGTCCTGAAATTCCTCAGCTCCATCGCTCCGCCGCCTATCAGGAACGTCAATTCCAGAGACACCTTCAATCTGAACTTGATAAAAAGCGCGAAAACGAACCTGCTCTCGATACTATTGGCGAAAGACTTATTTATCTTGCTACCATGGCCGCTCCTACCATCGGTCGCGCTGCCCTACTTGCCATTGGTACAGGGCTTGCCGTGAAGGGTGTTTCTATGTTGGCCAACCACGTCTCTAATCAATCCATTGAGCAACACCAAAAAGATATGGAAGAACTCGGCGTCCC
>CAUQEY010000024.1:0-8224 GCA_963517175.1 uncultured Candidatus Saccharibacteria bacterium
TCTCTAATCAATCCATTGAGCAACACCAAAAAGATATGGAAGAACTCGGCGTCCCCCTCGAAGATGACGAAGAAGACGATTATAATCGTACCTTCACTGGTTATGAAGATTACATGAACCATCACAATGCTCTTCGCGCCCAAAAAGGCCTCGAACCAGATTACACTCCAGAAAATGGCCCAATTGAATACCAAAATCAACTCAATCCACTAGTTGAAACCTCACAAGCTTCTAATAACGCCGAAAACTCCGCGTATTCCATCCAGCTAGATAGTGACATACAAAAATTTACCCCTGATAATAACCTCACTATTCCAGAAGAAAAAATAGCTAACGATATTACTTCCATAAATACTAACGCCACCCCAATTGAACACCGCGCTGCCATCACCTTACAAGACGAAAAACTTACCCATACCGCCGAAAAAACTGTTCTAAAAACTGTTAATTTCCCTGCCGGCATTGGCCAATTCAAATCCTTTATGGACTACAAGGCTATCACCGACAAAACTACCCCTACTTACAATTTCACCCACGAAAATTCCAATTTTCATGTCGGAAAATCCGGTCTCACCTATTATCAAGACGGCGAAAATACCTACCCTGTTGTTGCGGTCGGTAGTGGTATCTCGGATAAAATCGGCCAACTCATCGAAGTTACCCTTGATAATCAAGGCCATCCAAACACATTACGCTGTGTCATTGGCGACCAAAAAGACGACAACGACACCGATCCGACTACTCACACCGTTCATAAAAATGACCACAGCGTTGTCGAATTTCTCGTCGATTACGACCGACTAAAAGAAACTAACCCTACCGCCATTAATATGGGCGATCTCACCTATCTCGATAATTCCCAGTTCAATCTCAAAGGTAGCGTCGCTAAAGTTCGGGTCCTCGACCAAAATTTCTACTCAAACAATAATCAATAATCAAAAAAAATAAGCTCGAACCCCGAGCTTATTTTAATTCCGTACATCAAAATCCCAAGTTTGTTTTATCCCCCACACCAATCAATCCATTACTATCCCCAGAATCAACACACAAAAAAATAAGCCCTCACGGGGCTTATTTTTAGCTTCTGTCTTATTTTGCAACAGAGAGTGAGATCTTGCGACCTTCACGATCAATATCTAGAACCTTGAAGTTCTTGCGTTCGTTCAAGGTAAAGATCTTTTCTGGATCGACGTCGTTGCCTTCACCAAGTTCAGAAACGTGAACCAAAGCTTCAACAGCTGGAGAAATCTGAACGAAAGCACCAAATGGAGTAATACGAGTAACCGTACCTTCCACCTTGGAACCCTTCTTCAAGTTTTCTACCTCTGATAGCCATGGATCAGCTACGAGTTGCTTGATGGAGAGGCTGAGGCGCTCCTTATCAATAGCAATAATTTTCGCCTTAATCGTATCGCCAACCTTAACGTAGTCAGATGGATTATTGACGCGTTCCCAAGAAATCTCTGAGATGTGCACCAAACCTTCAATACCTTCCACGTTTACGAATACACCGAAGTCCACCACACCAGTTACTACACCTTCGACAGTGTCACCGACGTGAAGTTCAGCAAAACGAGCAGCGAGACCGTCTTTGACCGCTTCTTTTTCAGAGAAGATAAGCTTATTATCTTTCTTGCTAGCATCAAGAATGCGAACTTTGATTCCCTTACCTACGAGAGAATTGAGGCGTTGCAAGATTTCGTCCTTATCAGCAGAACCTACGCGTGGGTAGTGTTCAGCAGAAAGTTGTGAAACTGGCAAGAAACCACGAATTCCTTCGTATTCCACGAGAAGACCACCACGATTTGCATCAAATGGGGTAACTTCCACGATTTCAGAAGCATCGAGCTTAGCTTGGATTTCATCCCAACCCTTATCCTTCACAGCCTTGCGGAGTGAAAGAAGCACCATGCCGTCTTCCATCTCAGAATCGATTACAGAAGCGGTAACTTCTGCACCTTCCTCGAGGTTACGTGCGAAAGAAGCTTCGCGGCGAGGCACCAAGCCTACACCTTGTGCACCGAGATCAATCAAGATTTCGTGCTTTTTTACTGACAAAACAGTTCCGGAAACTACGTCTCCAGTTGCTGCTTTTTTGATAGAGTCACCAGCGTTAGCTAGCAATTCATCCATTGTTACTTTTTTGGCATCAGCCATTCTTATATTTTTCCTTCCTTCAGGTCCGTTCAGCTGATTTTCTTCCACAAAAAATCACTTGAACGAACCCGAATCTATTCCTTAATATATCAAAATCACCTCTGTTTGTAAAGTGTTACCCCTCTCCGCTTCTGCTTTATTTTTTCTCCTACCAAGATTACAATAAACTTATGAAAAGCGAGGTTAATCATAAAAAGCAGCAATTTCTCGATTTTTTGCGCTCCCAGTATCCCGATTATCATTTTCACCTCAAATCCCGTTTCTCTTTTCGTTACCCTAAAATGATCAATCTCGATCAATCCGCTCTCCTTAACGACACGCCTTTTGCTGATTTTGCTCTTCAAACCCTCCACGAACTCGGCCACGCCCTTAATGAACACCAAAATTATACCACCTCTATCGATCGCCTTAAACTCGAATCCGAAGCCTGGCAAACCGCCAAAGCCCTCATCGAAAAACATCAGAATTTTCAAGATATTGAATACTTAAATTATGACCCCGAATACGCCGAAGCTCATCTTGATACCTACCGCGATTGGCTCCATACTCAGTCTCTCTGTAAAAAATGTACTCTCACGCGTTTTCAAGATGACCACGGTCACTGGCACTGCCCGCACTGTGATCACTTATTTTGAACAATTCCCCATCATTTAGACTTTAATCACACAAAAAAATAAACCCGCCAAAGCAGATTTATTTTTCTTAATTCTAGGTGAATAAATAAATTATTCAGTTACAGTTTTTGCTTTTGCAGGACCGCGTTTTGACAAACGACCACCTTTAGCACCAGCAATTTTCGCAAGAGCAGGGTTAGCTGCAAAGCCACCAGTACGACCTAAGCGTCCACCTTTTTGACCAATGCGAGCGTAAAACTCCTTACCATATTTTTCGCGATTTGTTGCAGCAGCTTTCAAACCACCAGCTTTAGTTCCAGCCATTTAAAAATCCTTCTGCCCACCATTTTTTAATTCTCTTATTTACCTTAAGCCTCCCGCTCAAAGGTTAATGATTAGCATTATATAATAACAGAAGCATTTTGTCAATACGCTAAAGTTAAAAAATATGTCATAATATTTATTTCACTCACATCGTTCACATTCATCCCATGATATACTTCCAAGTCACGATATTCATCCCATGATATATTCTCCCTGTAAAATACTCTTAATTGTCTACATCTCGCTTCCTCACCTCTTCGAATCCCCCTGATTTTATTGACTTTTCACTCGCTTTTTGCTAAAATTCTTGCGTATGGGGCAATAGCTCAGCTGATTAGAGCGCTGCCTTTGCAAGGCAGAGGTCCAGGGTTTGAATCCCTGTTGCTCCACCATATATGGGGTGTTTAGCGTCCCCCCGCTGAACACTCCACCAAAAAATACCCTCGCGGGTCTTTTTTTATGCCTTAATTCTCCATACTCTAGTTTTTATAGCAAAAATCATCTATCCTCCCCCTATTAATCATTCTTTCTAACCGCTAACTTTTAATCCCTATTTATTTCAAACATAAAAAATCGGCCTTGCGCCGAATTGATTATTTCCAATTTGGTGGGGATATGTGGACTTGAACCACAGACCTCGTCATTATCAGTGACGCGCTCTAACCAGCTGAGCTATATCCCCAATACCACTTATTTTACCCCATAAAACTCAAAAATGCAATAAAAATCCCCGTTAATTCTGTTATAATTATTCCATATGAATTGGAATTTTAGTTTTACTTGGGTTTTTATCGGCCTCATTATCGTTATTATCGGCGGCATTATGGTTGCTAAGTACCAAGAAATCTCCACCAGTTTCTTGAGCGGCGTTTCTTCTTATGAACGCGTTAAATTTTGGGGCCTCATCGCTATCCTCCTTGGACTTGTCGTAATGTCGAACCTCCACATTTTTCTCCTTACTCTCTTAGTCCAAGCAATTTTTAAACGTTAATCGCTCACTCTCTTAAGATTAATTCAGAAACATAATACCCTAGGAATTAATCAAAAAAACACTCTCCTCCCAATCAAAAAAACGCCTATTCGGCGTTTTCATTTTAAGCATTTATCACGTTTTGACGCACCCATTCGTACATCGCAATCCCTGCCGCTACCCCTACGTTCACCGAACGCGTCGAGCCAAAAGATTCAATATATCGCACGTCATCTGCCGCATTAACCAGTTCCAGACTAATTCCATTACCCTCACTGCCGAAAACTAGCGTAGAATGGCTCTCAAAGCGTTTAAGGCCCAAAGGTTTGGCGCGTTCCACATTGTTTTCAATTGCTACCACTTCCCTTTTACGCGCTCTCTGATCCGCCATAAATTCTTCCATTGAAGGCCAATACACGATCTCTAGATATTTATCCGTACACATCGCACCTCGGCGGTTATATTTTCGTCGTCCCACGATATGCACCTTACTCACATTAAAATTATTTGCCGAGCGCACAATCGTCCCCGCATTAAAGTCGTGATCGACATTTTCAATCGCAATTTCCAAACTATTTCGCTTCTCCGCTAATCTATCTTTCACCTCTTCATTTGGCAGCCCCTTATACTCATCCACCAAATTACGGGTATCCATCTTCGCATCCAAAATCTCATCACCTACGAGTAGATTCCGAGTATCCATCTTCGCGTCTAAAATCTCATCACCTAAAGATTCGCTGCTCAAGTTTTTGCTCAAATTTTCGTTTTCCAAAGTATTCATTACCTCTATTATAGCCTATTTTTAAGCTTCAATTTTATAAAAGCCCAGAAAAAAGGCTGGATAATCCAGCCTCCGGAATTGTTTTATGTTGATCAAATTATGTCTCGTTAATTCCTTGGAAAATTTGATTTATTCGTCTTAAAATCTTTCAAATAGCTTAAAAATAGCCCTAAATTAGAAATTGAAATTAAAAATTAAATTCTAGAATGAGTAAAATTAGACCACGAATTTCAAAATTTTATCTCTAAAATTAATTTGCGCTTCCGCTTCCATTTGCAACTTCACCTTACTATCCAACGTTAAAATCTTCCGAAGCATTAATACATTCTTCAATAACAAACATTTTTCATCTCTTGTATGTAATAAAATTTGCTCCGTCTTTCGTAATTCCGGTCTTTCCCGCATAAAGAAACTGAATAGTTTATCCGCCGGAATTGAATTCGTTAAAATTATCGCCGAATCATCATTTACTTCTTCGATTTTGCGTTTTTCTAGCCTAGCAGTTTTCTTCGATTCCACTAAACTAATTTCGCCACTATGCATATCATAGTCATAATAGGCCATAAATAAGCAAAAATCTCCGTTCGCTAGTTTAACTTTACCAGCTAATTCCAAATCCATCGAACCCCTTACTCCTTGAATAAAGTCTATCTGTTCTAAATAAATCTGAAAATCCTGGTTCGTTGAACTACGTTGCAGCAAAATAGGAATTTTCTTCGTATCGCTACAAAAAGCCTCAAAAAAATCCTCTTTTCGAATTCCTCTTGCGGTGGTAAAAATATAACATCTCTCCTTATAATCTAATTCAAGACAAAAATCTTTACCATTCCTCTCATCTACTAATTTAATTTTCGACATGACGCTCATAAAACCCTCCTTTTAAATAACCACTGCGTTCACGCATCTCTCTTTGTTCGCAGTCCACAAAAAGACAACCCCATTTTACCACAAAATGCTTAAGTTGTCAAAAAGGCACCTCTGTTACAAGGTGCCCTTTACTCCCCCAAATTCTATTCGTTTATTTTATCTGAAACTGTTTATGCCCCACAATTTCACAATTTCATCAGTTTATTTTACGCAAAACTACTTACAATCACATAGCCATAATAAATCACGAACAGGACCAAAAACGCCAAGCCTTCTTTAAAACTAATTTTCTGGTCATTCTTCGCAAAAATAAATAACACAATCGGTGAAATCACCAACGCCACTACGTCCACGATTGAGAAAGCACCTCCTGCTACCCCACCGAGGATTGCCACTGGTAAGCCTGCCACGATCCCGATATTAAAAATATTTGAGCCCACGATGTTGCCAATCGCAATATCATATTCCCCTTTTTTCGTCGCAATCACCGAAGTTACTAGCTCCGGAAGAGAGGTACCAAGCGCCACAATCGTTAAAGAAATTAGCCTCTGACTCACCCCAAAATTTGCCGCAATATCCGAAGCTCCCCTCACTACTAGATCACTACCGAGTACTACGGCGAGTAAACCGAACACAATCATTGCAATCGACTTAGCTAGATTTACTGGTTCCCCCTCGTCTTCCTCTTCTACCTTATTCGACTTACGACTCAGCATACCGAAAAGATAATAGATAAAAATTCCGAAGAATAATAGTAAAATTACGCCATCCTGTCTAGTGAACAAATTTTCTGACAATCCGAACAATTTATCTGACAAAACCGCAGCAAACCCCAAAGTCATCAAGACCAAAACTGGGATTTCTTTTCGCACAGTCGCCGTCTTCACATGAAGCGCCCCCACCATTGCCGATACGCCTAAAATCAGTAGAATATTCAGGATATTACTGCCGATCACGTTGCCGAGCAAAATATCGCCCTTCCCCGCCAAAATCGATTGAATGCTCACCGCTAGTTCCGGCGCACTCGTACCAAAAGAAACAATTGTCAGACCAATCAACATCTTCGGCACCTTAAATTTTCTCGCCGTATCACTCGATCCGTCGACAAATACGTCTGCACCTTTTATCAGTAGGACAAATCCCACCAACAATAAAAATGCACTAAAAATTAATCCCATTTTTATTTATTCTCCGTTAAACTCTTAATATTTTACCATGAGAATCTTACTCTAACCATCTTTTTTTGGTATTCGCCTGCATAATTTGTGCCGTAACAGGCAGATATTCATTAACTGCCAAGTTTAATCTATGGTCATACGCCTCAAATTCTTCATTTTCATATCTCGCACTATGCATGTAATAATAATTTCGTTCCATCCTTGATCGATAATTATTATCTTTCTCAATACCTTCAATCTGCATTCTGATATATTCTGAAGTAGCCGTTTCCGGATAACCTAATATCTTTCCTATCTGATAATTTGCCTCAGCCCACACCTTCTTATCTAAAACTTCACCGGATTCCGATACACTATTAAAAAATTCTCTATGCCATTTCTGTAGTTCGAGGCTCATTCGGGCGGTTTTCGCCAAATACAAATATTCAATTTCCTCATTACTAAATTTGTTCAACCTTTCTCGAACTAAATCCACCCCTAATTTGTTCAAAATTTCCATAATTCTCTTATTGTCCAACAATTTACTATCGTTTAATTTATCATTAATCAATAATGCCGCTGGTTTGAGATCGATTAATACTCCTAAAACTCCTGTCAAAAAAGAAACTCCCATCATTTTCTTCTTCTCATAAAAATCCAAAACAACCCCCTCTAATTCCCGCAAAAGATCAATATTCATGTCAGCAGTATAACATAAAAGTCAACAAAAAATCCCCTTTCGGGGATTTTCCTTAACAACTCAGCTGTGCAATTCATCGTCTGTTTTAGTAAGCTGTAAATCGTATCTTACTTACGTAAGCTATATTGTGTCTTAAGCTTATAAACACAATTACGACCGACCTAGATACATTAAACTTTAGTTTAATGCTCATCAAATCCTTCTCTAGAAAGGAGGTAATCCATCGACACGTTCTCGTACCGATGCCTTGTTACGACTTAACCCCAATCATCTCCCCCACCTTAGGCCGCCGAGGCGGACTTCGGGTGTTGGTGACTCTCATGGTTTGACGGGCGGTGTGTACAAGACCCGGGAACGTATTCACCGCAACATGCTGATCTGCGATTACTAGCGATTCCGACTTCAAAAAGGCGAGTTTCAGCCTTTTATCCGAACTGGGACCGGCTTTGGTGCGATTTGCTTCACATCACTGCTTCGCTTCGCATTGTACCGGCCATTGTAGCGCGATTCTAGCCCAAGGCGTAAGGGAAATACTGACCTGACATCATCCCCTCCTTCCTCCCCGTTACCGGGGCAGTCCTACCAGAAAAATACAACTGGTTGCAAGGGTTGCGCTCGTTGATGGACTTAACCAAACATCTCACGACACGAGCT
>CAUQEY010000025.1:0-7919 GCA_963517175.1 uncultured Candidatus Saccharibacteria bacterium
AGGCCCAGAAGTAGGCATCGGCTCGGAGGGTGAAGACTTCGGCTGGGTGGATGGAGCCTTCAGCGTAGTAGGTGCCGGTAGGGCCGGTTTGAAGTGGATGGGCGCCTGCACGGCCTCCACCGGTGTGGGAACCAGCGGTGCGGTTAAGAACGAGTTTCCTGGCGAAGACTGGGCCGGTGATGGTGAGAGTTTCGTTGCAAGAAAGAGCGTTCGGGTAGTGATTATCGGAACAGGTGTCAATTTGGTTGTCGCCATAATCTTCATCGAGAATCAGCCAGGCATCGATATTAGTGACATTGCTGGTGATATTGATTTTCTTGGCAAAGATGAGGACTTGTGGGAAATCATCCACGGCATTGTAGGTCTCATGGGCGATATTGATGTTGCGATCGATGGTGAGGGTACCGTCGACGAACATAGCGAGGGTGTTCATGAGCTTCTCACCGGTGGTGTTGCTTCTCGCGATGAGGTTGCCGCCGCGATCGAATTGATAGAAATTGGCGGTACTATTCATGGCGCTGAGGCTGGTGTCTCCCTGGTGATAGAGCTGAGAGAGGCCGAGATAGTTCTTCGCAGAGGTTTCATTAGAGGTGAGACTGGTGATGGTATTGCTAGAATTTCGGATAATAGTATCGCGGAAGCGGGCCTTGAGACGGGCGAGGACGGCGGAACCAATGCGGGAGATACCGGAATTGCCTGGCCCATTCTTATCGTTAGCGATAGTCATGTGGCTAATATTGCTAATGCCTGAGACTACTGAATTCGGGCCGGTAGGGCCAATGAAGGTATAGTAGGCATTCATGATGCCACCACGAGGAAGATTAAAGTTATAGCCCTCTTCATAACCCATAGCAGCACCAGAGCCGAAGCCGAGAACTTTACCGGCGGCGAGGACGCCAAATTCATCCCAGGAGCCAAAAGATCGGGTTTCAGCAGAAGGGTAAGCACCGAGGCCACCACCGACGGCTTTTTCCGAAAGAGCAGTTTTGATTGTGCCGTTAGTATAGAAACCACCACCGAGGACTTGGAAATTTGGTTTCTTGGCAAGCGTAACGCAGGAGGCAGCCGAGACGTGATGAAGATTATTGCCACCGTTCATAGCAGAGCCGGACATGTTATTCTCGACAGTATTACTGTCTGAATCATGGGAAGCGGCTGGCCAGATCACGGAGCGAGTACAATATTTCTTGCCGAGGCCACCACCTGGGAGATCGTCTGGGATGGTGCGATCGTAGGTGTCGGTATTGAGAAATTCACCAGTATATTTGCCGACGGAATTGATACGGCCAGTGACAGTATCGACTAATTTACAACGCTCGATGCCGGAGCCACGACAGATGTTACCATTCGCGACGATCTGCTCTTGGAGCTTAGACTCTGGGTAATTTTCGTCGACAATCATTTCGTAAACTTTGACGGTCTGGTCGTCACGAGTATGGGTGGCGTATGGAGTTTTGGAGACCAATTCGTTTGCGCGAGGAGCGACGCCATAATTGGCACCAATACTAATTCTTGCGCCGAGGAAACCAACCCCACCTTCAGAAGATTCGATGTAACTGTGGATGGAAGTATTGAAATTGTATGGGGTGTAGACAGAGGATTTCTTTTCGGTTTGGCCAAGGTTTTGCGTGGTAGTACCGACGTGGCTGTCTGGATATTCTTTTTTCCAGTGAGTCACATACTTGTATCTATGCTCCCAGTCTTCACAATGTCCGTTTGGTAAACGAGAATTACAATGACTTCCTATCTTAATTTTTTGGACATATGAGCTATTTCCCTGCGAACCCCAAGATGCACCACCACCTCTGGCGTCGCCGGCAGAATCAAAACTATTATACGAATGATGATGAACATTTTCCGCACCATCTCTACCAGACCAAGTGGTATATTCGTTATACCAAGCACGCAGATTATCATAACGAATTCCTTGAGAAATTACCGTACCAACCTCGGTAGTGGAGCCGGTTTTATCGGCAGAATTACAACCGTGCTGATAATCGATAAAGCCTGGAATTTGATAACCGACGGTTAATTTTGGTGCATACATACGATAATAATTGGTTTGACAACCATATTCAGAAGAAGCATTTTGGGTTGGTGAATAAGCGGTAAAGCCATAGTCACTAGTTTCAAGTCCATTACCACTAAACGGACGTTTATTGCCGCGACCAATAGTGTGATAATTCCCGTCATGGACTGGAGAGTCACCGAATAAATATTGGTTATTTTCAGAGCCATTTTTTTGGGCAAAGATTTGAAAATTACTTTCGCCTGGCGGGTCTGCACTACTCACATGAGCGCTGCCAGTTTGGATACCGACTTGTTGTATTGGGAAACAGAAAGTCTCATAAAATTGAACACGATCTCCTGGCTTGGCAAAGACGTAATTCTTGCCTTGGAAATTTTTCTGCCAAGAATTATGACCGAGAGTACCGGAATAAGAATGATTCACCACGCCAGTATCAGCGGAAGTATTTCCCTTATAGTAGGCACCAAAATTACCTGAAAGCTGAGAACAGGTCATATTGGCCGGTGTAGGCTGTTTTTCATCGATGGTCGTTGGTGGCCAGGCACAGAACCAGGAAAAATCACCACGATTCCAGTCGGCAAGGCGCTGAGGGTCATCGACATTATTGTATATTTTACCAGTATAATTATCTCTTGCCTCTTGGTCTGCAACTCTGCTATGTTTTAGTTCTAATGGGTCAACACTATACTTCGGCTCTGTCTCAGACAAATATACACTATAACTTAATGGCATAGCCATACCACCAGTCGGTTTTTTAGCTTTACGATAGTAACGATTATAACCAAAAACATAAACACCTTTACTACCCCTGGAAGCACAACCAGTTACAGCATTATCACCCTTTCTAGTTGGTAGCGGTTTATTACCGGTAGGATATTCACTAGTATTTTGTGGATTAATAAATTTACTATACGGAATTCGATCTCTTTGATTTACTGGGATGCCCATTTTATCGAAGTCATAATAGACCCAAGAAACGCCAGAGTATGGTTGATGTACGGTATAACAAATATCAGCAGTACAACCATCGACAGGATGACCAGAGCCACCGTCATGTGTACCACCCGGATCTTGATTAACTGGTGGATCTACAGCAAAAACATTATATCCTATAATGCCCAAAGAGAATAAGAATAAGGATAAGAAGAAAAAGGATAATACTAAGAATAATTTTTTATTATGTTTACGACTAATAGCCATATGCACCTTCATATTTATATATTAGCATAATAATTATAAAAAATATTGAATAAGAAAAAACCACCCGATTTTTGAGTGGTTTTTAAAAGAGGTTATCTGACATATTGTACTTCTGGCAAACTACGCATTTTATGATGTAGCTTATAGGTATAATCCGAATAGTTCTCTGGTCTTTCATCCATAAACACACCATCAATGATAGACATATATTTAACGATGTCATCAAGGCTCCAACCGGAAACATACAACGCACGACCAATACTGGGGTAATATAGCTTTACTGGTTCGATAACATGACCATATTTTGCATTGTAATCTTCAATAGCATCACCAGTAATTTGACCTGTTTCTGCGCTATACCAGTATTTATCCTGGTATACAGAAAATGGCTCTCCAGAACCATTATGACTCGTTGCTCCAGGAACCACGATTTGCGCACCGCGTGGATAACAATACGCAGGGTTTACATGCACAGCAACATTCATCCTAATTGGCAAATCCATATCAACGGGACCATTCCTAGTGAATTGTAGCTGATTATCCGAGCTAGCTTCCTTTAATCCGTCTGAAACAAACTCCTTATCAAAATAAGCTAAAGATTGCTCTCTAAGATCAAATGCGAAGGTTGGTTTTCCGTCCTTATCTATTCTGGAATACGTGTTATTGGAATACTCTCGAAAATTCCAATTCATACCATCAACCCAGGCTTGAATCATTAACTCTCCTGTATCGAACCTTTTAAACAAACGCCAGTCATATTTATCGAACTGGCGATTCTCAGCTTTTAGTTGTTCGGCGGGATACTGGTATTTCACAGTATCGTATGTAACACTTTGAACTTCCGTGTTCGCAGTATTAGTATTGCCGCTAGGCTGAGTAACTCCTTGGTTGGCACTAGGCTTTAATCCTAGAACGCCAGCCTCGGCTTCGGTTGCAAAAACATTCGTAGCAAAAGCTACTACGGCCAACATAGTAACAAGAAAAGTTTTTTTCATATCATACCTCTTTTCTAAATGAACTACTCTGGCCTATCCAGAGCAGTAACATGTGTTTCTCTCTGAATATCAGAATCTGGTTGCATTATATAACATTTATGGTTAAATGTCAATCATAACCTTGAGTTAACATCTCAAGTGCAACACTAACCAACAAAAAAGAGGCATCAATCGTTCTTAGTCCTGTTAAAATTAAATTTGTAACACTAACTTAAACAAGGATAGACATTGATGTCTCTAAATAAGTATACACAACTTTCGTATGAAGAACGAGTAATAATTGAAAATAGGTTAAAAAATAACGAAAGTATAATACATATAGCTCAGAAATTAGATAGGGATCCTTCAACTACTATGTGAGAGGTAAAAAGAAATGACATTAAAGCTGGAACCACCATTTCACCTTTTTCTCTTGCTATTTCTATGTTCTTACTGTTACAATATGCCATAGGTAGATCTCCTATTTACGTTTGTTGTTATTCTTAAGTATGGATCTACCTATTTTTATTGGCAATACTTATTACCTTTTTGTTGCAAAGGTCTTGAACCTTAACGTAACTATTGACGTACTCTGTTTTTTATGTCAATATATGGATATATTTGGATTCCAAATATAGATACCGAATAAGCACATTAAAACATTTAGTTTCTTCAATATCACTTGGATGTTTTATTTTGCTTTTTCGAAAAAATAAAAAAGGAGGATTACCATGGGTAATTACGAAAAAAATGCAGCAAATTCTACACAATCAGAACAACCACTAATCTGTTGGAACTGGTACCTTGAATCACTTAACAATGACGAGGATCTTAACGACAAGATTCAGAAACGATTTGGAATTTTCAGAAAGCGTGGAACACCCGAAATGGATTTTCCCAAAGATACTGTAGTTAGATATTTCATATTTAGCGGCATAGATGTGGAGCCAGCGAAGAAGGAGTTTTTTCTAATCAAATTAGAGAAAGTTAAAATGCCAAAAGCTAAAAAAAGAAAACTCTTAATTGATTATTTTAAACAGCTTCTTGGCGAGATTGATAGTGTTACTATGACAGAGATTGAGCGGGCAATAAAAGATAAGGTTTACTGCGCCACCGCTAAATGTGGTAAGAAATACTACCTGTATGAAGAATTTAGTATCTACAATCTTCCTGAGGATGACGACAATGAAGAAGACGAAGAGTATGATGATTAACTAAATGTTTACCGAGCCCCGCCGACGAGTGGGGCTCTTTTTTTTGACAAAAAATAGCCCCGATTTTGGTCGGGGTATTTTTGTTCTCAAATTGTTTTCGAAATTAATTTCGAGTTTTACTTAGAATTTTCTTGCACGAGGAAGTTTAAGGTTTTCTCGATGGTAAGACGGTTTTTAATGTCTTGGCGGACATTAGGATTCTTCAAGCTTTCGAGAGCTTCTTTAGATTTTTTGTAAACTTCTTTGAGTTCATTAATCTTAGCTTCAACAATCTCGTCTTCGACTTCGATTTTTTGATCACGAGCTAGAATTTGTAAAACAAGAGAAGCTTTAACACGCTTTTCGGCGAGATTTTTCACTTCTTTCATCCATTCTTCTTCGGTTTGGCCGCTTTGCTTGAGATAATCTTCAAGAGTAAAACCTTGAGCCTTAGCGTTCTGCTCCATATCTTGGCGAATGAAGCGGATTTGATCTTCGATAAGGATGGCAGGGGCTTCGACTTTGCTGGATTTCACGAGAGCTTCGACGAGGTCGTCCTTAAACTTCTCGTCAGCCTTGACGCGGTTTTGCTCGGTGAGATTTTTCTCAATATCGGCCTTCAAGGCATCAAAGGTTTCGAACGGACCACATTTTTTGGCAAATTCATCATCGAGTTCTGGAAGCTTAAATTCATTAATTTGCTTGACTAAGACATTAAAGACAGTCTTCTTGCCGGCAAGATTTTCAGCGTGGTAATCCTTAGGGAAGGTAAGCTCAAGATCGAAACGGTCACCAGTTTCATGACCAACAATTCCCTCTTCAAAACCTGGAATAAAGGCGTGGGAACCGAGTTTTAATTTAAAATCTTTGGCAGCACCACCTTCGAATTTTACGCCATCGAGTGATCCTTCGAAGTCAATCACTACTTCGTCGCCCATCTTGGCAGCGCGCTTGACTGGAGCTTTTTCCGCATAAGCTTCACGCACGCGAGCGATGACATCCATAATATCGTCTTCTTTGACGGCGATGTCTTCGCGTTTGACTTTCAATTTCTTGAAGTCGCCAAGCTTGATGTCTGGAAGAATATCGGCTTCAGCTTTGTATTCGAGGGTTTCATCTGGTACAAACTTAGTGATTTCTACATTAGGGATCATCAATGGAGCTTTTTTAGCCTCTGAAAAGGCCATCGGCACAGTACGACGAACAGCGATATCGGCAGTGGTCGAAGCAAGATCATTAGGATTGATGTGTTTTTCAGCGATTTCGGCAGGAACCTTACCCTTGCGGAAGCCCTGGACATTAACTTCCTTAGCAAGACGAGCCACAGCCTGTTCTTTAGCAGTCTGCAAATCGTTCTTATCTAGAGTAACGGTAATTTCCACCTTGGTCTCAGATATATTCTTTGTAGTAACTTTCATGCCTTAATTATAACATATCGAGAAATAGTTATATTTACAACATTTGCTGTGGAAAACCATTAGCTTAATATTCAATAAAGCCAATCAGTGGAGCTTCACGTAGATGACGTACAAAATTGGTCAGTGTAGCACCCTGTTTGACCCCAGGAGACATAATATTGTCGGGGTCAAAGGTTTGGCGAATTTGATGATAAAATTCTTTAATCTCTAAATCAGTATGTGGGCTAGTGATTACACTTAGTGTACGACCTTCGGCGAAGCCACCCGCAAGCGATCCGCCGACTTCGTAGACAATCTTAGCGTAAGACTGCAAGAAGAAAATGAGATTTTTGCGATTCAAAATGTCGGTAAGGTCAAATTCTGGTCGAATCGAATAAAGATCGGTGAGAAGTGAGCCAAAAACAGGTAGGTTTTGATGGAATTTTTGTTCAAGAGACTGCAGATTACGCAGAAAATCTGGCAATTTTTCGGCTGGAATCGAAGTCTTATCGACGATGGCGAGTTTTTCTGCTGTATCGTGACTATTGAGGTATAATTTGAGGCCAAAATTAAAATTATTAAAATCGGCTTTGTATTTTTCCTGATCGACGTAAGATTTATCGGCCAAGGGACGTAATTTTTCGATCTCGCGGTCAATCTTTCTAATACGGAAGAAATTTTCCGCAAAGTCTAGATAGATATAAAATTTGGCGGTAGATTGAGCGGTGGCAGTATTTGACTCGAGTAATTTAGCCTTGCGACCAAGACTTTCGAGAGTTTTAAATATGCGACCGTCATAAAGATTCATAGTGCGTGGCTCAAGCTCTTTGGCTTTTTCAGCAAAAGTGAGCGCTTGATTAATCGAAGTAAATTCAAAAACATACTGGCGAGTGTGATATTGAATTGGCTGAACCTTTAAAATTACCTCTGTAATAACCCCGAGAGTACCTTGGGCGCCAAAGAAAATTGGCAGCACATCGAACGGCTTATTTTCGCGGTTTACCTCGGTCACCATACGATAACCGGAGCGATTATGGACGGATTCACGAATTTTGGCGATTACTGCCTGATTTTTTTCGGTCAAGTCATAGATGGTGGTATTGGTTTTGGCGTTTTGATCATCTGC
>CAUQEY010000026.1:0-7655 GCA_963517175.1 uncultured Candidatus Saccharibacteria bacterium
TTGATGCTTAATTTGATTTGTAAATTGCTTGATAAATAAAAATGGTATAATAAGAGGAATGACAGAATTAATTGTGACTTTTAAGGAAGCCTATCAGAAGGAACGTAGCCTGGTAATTTTTCAGGTAATACTTCTGATTTTATCTCTGGCTTTTCTGATTTTTTCGGCATTGAATTTGCAACCAAATGCCTCAATTGTAAAAATTAGCTACGGGGATATCGGGCGTTATCAAGGTGGGGAATGGTCTTCGATGGCGAATTCGGGTGGCTACCATGATGGATCATGGCAGGCGATGCTGATTTTTCCGATTTTAGCTTTAACTTTGGGGGTATTACATAATCTATTAGCACTGCGAATTTTTGAGAAAAAGGGAGCGGCGGTGGCAAAAATGTTTATTTGTATTTCACTAGGTATTTTAGTGCTAGGCTTTTTGGTTTTCATTAGATTACTGGGTGAAAGTTAATTAATTCGGATATGACTAGAATGAAAAAACAGCAAAAAGTGCAGAAAAAAGCACAGCAGAAAATAGAAAAATCGGTTTGGGATAGTTTGGATTTGCCACAAGGGAAGCGTACGAAGCTTTATCGCTTTTTTGAGATTCTACCGGGTTTTACTTCATATATGATTTTGATTCTTTTGGTGGTATTTTCACTGATTAGTCCAGTGCTTGGTTCTTACTATCTGTTATTTATTATTGCTACGACCTTGGTAAAGGCAGTGGGGATTACTTTTCGTACTGTACAGGGGTATCAGGCTTCGAAGGCTTCAGAAAAAGTGGACTGGCATCAGAGATTTTTAGATTTGTATGATCCACACGCGGCTTACGAAAAATATCACCGCAAAAAAAGTAGTGAATTTGATTTTGATAAGCATGTGAGAAATCTGAAGATGTTGGCGACCGGCCGCGATTTAGTGGTATCGGAGAAAATGTTGGATGAAAATGGCAAGGTACTGAAGGTAGAATTTCCAAAACCAGAGGATATTTATCATGCGGTGATTATGGTGGCTTACAATGAAGGTCTCGAAACTTTGATTCCGACAGTAGAGGCGGTGAAAAATACTACCTTCGATAATAAGAAAATAATTTTAGTGTTCGGCTACGAAGAACGCGGTGGGGAAGCGATGAAGGAGAACGCGAAACAGTTGTATGAAAAGTTTAAAGACGATTTTTATGCTTTTATTCCAGTGATGCATCCAAAAGATTTGAAGGGAGAAATTCAGGGCAAAGGGCCAAATTTGGATTATGCGGCAGAGGAGCTGGCGAAATTCTTGCGTAAGGAGAAGATTGATTTTGCGAACGTGATTGCGACTTCTCTAGACTCTGATAATAAGATGCATAAATCATATCTAGATAATGTGGCTTATGAATTTGTAGTGCATCCAAATCGTCAACATTTAAGCTATCAACCAGTTTCATTGTTTACCAATAATATCTGGGAAACGCCGGCGCCGATGCGAATTATCGCAGTGTCGAATTCATTTTTTAATATTATTTCCTCGATGCGCGTGCATACCTTGAAGAATTTTGCTTCACACTCGCAACCATTTTTGGCTTTGTCAAATATGGGGTATTGGAGTAAATTAACAATCGTGGAAGATGGTCACCAGTATTGGCGTTCACTATTTTATTTTAAGGGTGATTACAGTGTGAAACCAATTCATATTCCGATTTATCAGGACGCAGTACTGGAGGATGGGCTTTGGAAGACTTTGAAGGCGCAATTTATTCAGCTAAGGCGCTGGGATTACGGTGCTTCGGATGTGGCTTATGTAGGGGTGAGGGTTTTTTCAAAAGACCGCATGGAACGCACCGGAATGAAATTCTGGCCATTATTCGTGAAATTTGCCAGACTCCTGGAGGGTCACGTAACTTTGGCTTCGATTTCACCGATGGTGGCGTTTGGTGGTTGGGTACCAAAATTACTCAACGCTTCCTCGAAAGAACTTTTGACCTTTAATCTGCCGAACACAATCTCTTATGTGCAATTATTCGCTTCAATTGGTTTGATGGCGACGATTTTATTGTCATTTGGCATGTTACCAAAACGCCCAGCTCATATTAAGAAACCAAAGATTTTCATGCTATTACAATGGCTTTTGATGCCAGTGGTGGCGATTATTTATCAATCTTTTACGGCGTTTTATTCGCAGACTAGGTTGATGGTGGGAAACTACATGGAGAAGTTTGACGTCACGAAAAAAGTGGTGAAGAAATAATTTGAGGCTACTAAATGAATCCGGAATTAAAAGCGTTTGTATTAAGAGAATTTTCGGTGGCGGGTAAGGCATTAGATTTAGGTTGTGGCCCAGAGATAGATATGAGGGGCCTTCGGGAACTTGGCTGGGAGTGTGATGGTGTAGATTTACTAACTGGTGTGGATTTAAATTATCTCTATCAGTCGGAGAATGCGCCATATGATTTGGTTTATTCAAATTATGTAATACAGAAGTTGGTGCGCTCGAAAGCATTGGTTCTTTCGATTGCGAAGAATTTGAAAAGTGGCGGTAAATTTTTTATTCACACCTTCGAGATGGCCGATGAGGTGGCAAAAAAGCGATTTACGGAAGAAAGTCTAAGAAGGCTTTTTGTGGATACTGATTTAGAAATTGAAAGTTGCAGACAATTTAAAGTTTGGGAAGACGAGCCTGGTCACATGCATTATCATCATATCCTGGAAATTACGGGGAAGAAGAGATAGGGACGGCTTAAGAAATCTAAAAATAATCTGAAGACAGTTCGAAAAAATGCCAAAAAAATAATCTCCCGGAAGGAGAATAATCTGGTGGGTCGCGAGGGATTCGAACCCCCGACTTCCTCCGTGTAAAGGAGACACTCTAGCCAGCTGAGTTAGCGACCCATAGATGTATTTTACCATAAAATGTGTTAAAATAAAAGAAATATTTTTGAGTAATTAGAAAGAAGGCAGAATGTGTAACCTATGTGGTGAAGATGAGCAAAACGTAATGAAAATGCGCCATACACTTAGTCATGTTTTAGCTGCCGCTTTGGTTGAAATGTATCCAGGAGTGCAGTTTGGCGTGGGTCCAGCGACAGCAACTGGTTTTTATTATGATATTGATCTTTCGGAAGTGAAAGATGCAGAGGGAAATGTGATGAAAATCACCGATGCTGACCTTCCGAAGATTCAGAAAAAAATGTATTCAATCATTAATAAGAAGTTTGAACTTATCTATTCTGAGAAGAGTCGCGAGGAGGCTTTGGCTTGGGCAAAAGAGAATCACCAAAAATATAAGGTGGAACTGATCGAAGATTTGCCAGAATCAGAAATTATTTCTTTCTATCAATTAGGGGATTTTACGGATCTCTGTAGGGGGCCACACGTAGAAAATACCGGTAAGGTCGGTGCATTTAAGTTAATTAAGGTAGCGGGTGCGTACTGGCGCGGGGACGAAAAACGTGAAATGTTGACCCGTATTTACGGTGTAGCCTTCGAAACGGAAGAAGAATTGAAGGAGTACCTGAAACGTCTAGAAGAGGCAAAGGCACGTGATCACCGCAAGCTTGGTAAGGAACTTGATTTGTTCAGTTTCTCGGAATTAGTGGGCGCAGGTTTGCCACTCTTCTCACCTCGTGGGACGATACTGCGTGATGTTCTGACGAATTATTCCTTGTCACTACGGGCAAGACATGGTTTTGAGAGAGTTTGGACGCCACATATTACGAAGTTAGATCTCTATAAGGCTTCAGGCCATTATGCAAAGTTCGGTGCAGAATTATTCTTAGTACACTCTCAAGTGAACGGGGAAGAATTTGCTTTGAAACCAATGAACTGTCCACATCATGCGCAAATTTTTGCCAGTCGTCCACGCACCTATAAGGAAATGCCGGTGCGCTATATGGAGTCCACGACCGATTACCGTGATGAAAAGTCTGGTGAACTAGGTGGATTGTCACGCGTGCGCTCTTTGACTCAAGATGATACCCATGTTTTCTGTCGTAAGGAGCAAATTAAGGCAGAAATCCAGAACTTAGTCGGAATTGTGCGTGAACTCTATACTGTGGTGGGGATGAGTAAATTACGTGCTCGCCTTTCTTATCGTAACGATGAGGATAAATATCTCGGTGATAAATCACTTTGGGAAATGGCACAGGCGCAAATTAAAGAGACGGCTATTGAAAATGGGCTGGATTACTTCGAAATGGAAGGGGAGGCAGCATTTTATGGTCCGAAAATTGATTTTATGGCCGAGGATGCAATCGGTCGTGAACACCAAGTGGCGACAATTCAGTTGGATTTCGTGCAACCGGAGCGTTTTGAGCTTTCATTTGTGAATGAGAATGGCGAAAAAGAACAGCCAGTGATGATTCATCATGCGACTTTGGGTTCGATTGAGCGTTTTATGTCGGTATTTATTGAGCATACCTCTGGTTGGTTCCCATTCTGGTGTGCGCCAGAACAGGTACGTATTTTGACGGTGAACGATCAAGTCTTGGATTACGTAGAGAAGATTAAGCAAATTTTAAGTGAGGTAACACTTGAGACGCCTTTGAAGCATAATGATTTGCGTTATACCTCAGATGTATCTGATGAGTCGCTCGGAAAGAAGATTAAGCGTGCTGTCTCAATGAAGACACCGGTGTTATTGATCGTCGGTGAGCGCGACAAGGAAAATGGCACAGTTTCAGTGCGTGAAAAAGACGCGGAAAAGACGGTGGCACTAACGGAGCTTGCCGAATACTTACAAAATATTAAATAATGAGGGGTCTGGTCAGTGAAGTTTACAGGGGTGGCACTGGCCAGATTTTTATACTTAAAAATGAACACTAAAATTATAGTAATCGTGGGGCCGACAGCATCCGGAAAGACGGCGGTAGCGGTGGAGCTGGCGAAGCGTCTTAATGGTGAAATTATTAGCGCAGATTCGCGGACGATTTTTCAGGGGATGGATATCGGTACAGCGAAACCGAACCTTTTAGAGCGCGGCGGCGTGCCACATTTTGGCTTTGATTTAGTGCGACCGGATGAGAGATTTACGGTGGTGGACTGGAAAAACTATGCGAAAGAGAAGATTGCGGAAATTTTAGCGCGAGGCAAGCAGCCAATCGTGGTAGGTGGGACGGGGCTTTATGTAGATGCATTGGTGTTTGATTATCAATTTTCAGATGAAGCGAAGAAGGGGGAACTTGACCGGAAGAAAATGGGGGATGAGTACGAAATTTATGGTATTTTGACTGACCGTGAAGAGCTTGGTGTGCGTATTAAAAAACGTGTTCAGTCGATGTTTAATGAAGAACTATATGAGGAATGTCGCAAACTGGCTTCTAAGTATGATTTTGGCTTACCGGCGATGAAAAGTAATATTTATCGATATGTTTGGGATTATTTGAACGGAGTTTTGAGCCTGGAGGAGGCGATAAATTTGGCTTCGACCTCAGATTTTCAGTTGGCAAAACGCCAGATGACTTGGTTTAAACGTAATCCGGAAATAAAATGGTACAAGCGGGAAGAAATTTTAGACAAGATTTTAGAAAAGTTTCAGGTTGAACACTACTAAAATACAGCTTCTGGTGCTAAAATATAAGTAATATGGGCAAAGAAAATACAACTCCTTTAGAAAAATTGTTCGGCTCGAAAACGCGAACAAAATTATTATCATTATTTTTTAGCAACATTGAGCGTTCCTACTATGTCAGGGAAATGACCAGGGTGATTGATGAACAAATTAATTCCGTACGTCGTGAATTAAGTAATCTTGAGTCAATTGGCGTGATTAAGAACGAAACCTACGATAATAAGGTTTATTATTCAGCGAACACTAAACATCCATTTGCTAGAGCCCTAAATATGATGTTTTCGACTAAGGTAGATAAGGTATTGGTAGAGACCGCAGTGAAAGATAGTACTTGGGATGAATATATTCGCCCAGTGAAGTCATACCTGAGTTTCCTATTTGTAACGAATCGTGTGCCAGGACAAGATGGAATTGATATGTTGATCGTAGGGGATGATAGAACGAAAAAGCTCTCGCGTTGGGCGGAAGTAGTGGAGAAAAAAGAGGGGAAGCCACTAAATTATGTGATCATTTCACGCGATGATTTTAAATATCGTTTGAGTGTAAAAGATAGATTCTTAAAAGAAATTATGGAAATGCAGCACATTGTCCAATATGATCCAGAAGGAATGTTGAATTAATAAAAGAGCAGGGTGGCCGAACGAATAAAGGAGGAAAAATGTTTGAATTAGAAAGTAAAAGTCCAGAAACTATCACAATCAAGACTAGTACGAAGCAGATTACGATTAATTTTGTGGAAGGCACGATTGCGGCTGATCTCGGCGTGGGTGTGATTAGTGGCCCGGGTGAATACGAAATTGGGGAAGTAGCTATCTTAGGTGTGCCAGTAATGAATAATACAAAAACTATCTACGATGTAAGTGTTTCCGGGGTGCGCATCGGTATTTTGGGCGACATCGAAGAGGGATTAGATGATATTGGTGTATCGGATATTCTCTGTACTAGCTCAGTGCGTGCGATTAGGGAAATTGGGCCAAAATTAATCGTGGCCACAGGGAACGTGGACGGTATGGTGGCGGAACTTAAATTAAGTGCTCGCACGGAAAAGAAACTTAAGATTAAACGCGTAGAAGATTTACCAGCTACACAAGAAGTGGTAGTACTTAATTAAAAAATGTATTCAAAGAACTCGCGAAATGGCGAGTTTTTTGATGAAGCATGGTAAGATGACGGGGGACTATATAAAAAATGTGTTCAGCTGTGAATTCTGAGTAAAAATAGTGTTCAAGGTTGACTGGACAGGTTTGAGTCCTGGGGGTGATATAATATAGGTATGAATATGAATCCATATAATCTAATAATTGTTTTTACGATTATCATCATCTCTACGGTGTTACATGAGGTGGCGCATGGCTATGCGGCTTATTTTCAGGGGGATACGACAGCGAAGGATGAGGGAAGATTATCGTTAAATCCATTAGTGCATCTAGACCTATTTACTTCGGTAATTCTGCCAGTTTTACTTTATCTAACGGGTGGTGTGGTGTTAGGTGCGGCGAAACCAGTACCGGTTGATAGGAGAAACCTGAGGAACGGGGAAGGCTCGATGGCGATTGTAGCGTTAGCGGGACCAATGATGAATCTTTTGATTGCGTTTTTGGCATTTTTGATCGGGCATTTTACGGGAGCATTAGACGATCGTGGGGTGGTGGGATTTATTTTTGGCCAAACGATTATTATGAACCTGGGTTTTATGGCTTTTAATTTAATTCCAATTCCACCATTAGATGGGTCGAGGGTACTGTATTGCTTCTTGTCAGATAAATTACGCGAGATGATGGATTTTATCGAAATGCGCATGGGGATTTTGTTCGTTTATTTATTCTTGGTAGTCTTTGGCAGTGCATTATCGACTCTAACTTACAATGTGATGGTGGGAATCTTAAGCGTATTCTATCTACTAGTCGGGGCAGCTTAACCTGTAATTTTAAGATTTTGATATTTGCAGAAAGTTTTTTAAACTGCTATAATCAAATTATCCTAGTGGCAACATGATTTTCTGTATAGTCATGTTAAGGGATTTCGTGGTAATGGTTCTGTGGAATTATTACATAAGATTTTACCCACCGTAGTTAGATATTACGGAAAATATATGCCACTAGGATTTTTTGTTCTATAAT
>CAUQEY010000027.1:0-7559 GCA_963517175.1 uncultured Candidatus Saccharibacteria bacterium
CTAATCTGGCAGGGGCGCACGGAATCGAACCATGATCTACGGTTTTGGAGACCGCTATACTAACCGTTGTACTACGCCCCTAGGCTTTTTTATTATAACATATTTCTCTAGCACCTAAGTCTCTAAATCGATTATATTTCTCTCTAATACTTAAATTTTTATCTCAAATCGGTTATACTTAACTTAAAATCATGAAAACTCAGATTCAAAATTTCTGGTTCAGACTTCTTACTAACCTTAATTTTTGGCTGACGCTTTGGTCCATCATGTTCGCCTATTTCTTCCTCGTCGGAATTTTGAATTTAATTTTTGGCAGTCGTCTCATCCCAGATTTTCTCCTCACTATCGCCACCTTTACTAAAGTTTCCACCATCCTCACCTGTCTAATCTACACCAGTTTTTTCGCACCCAAAGATTATCTCTTGAGAGCGGCGCTTCTTTTTACCTTCGCCGCCGATATCGTACTAGCCATCGATAATATCTCGCCATTTGGCATTATTTTATTCTGTTTTGCCCAATATTTTCATACCTCACGCTACGCCGATGTCAGCCCCAAATTCTTTATCGCTTGGAGCTTTTTTATTATTTTATTATTTATCTTTACTCATTTTTATCAAATTCCAACAATTTATGCCGCCGGCTTCGCCTATGGCAGCTCGCTCATTCTTAATCTCGGTCTGGCCGTCCAGTGGTTAAAGCGTAAAACTCCTCGTTTCCGTCGTGCCGCCATCTGTAATTTTATTGGTTTTATGCTTTTTATCGCCTGCGACCTCACCGTCCTAATCTCTTTTTTCTCACGCATGCAATTTCTCCCGATTTTTCTTTATCAACCGGCCAATTTTATTTGTTGGCTCTTTTATTTTCCATCGCAAATTCTCCTCGCCAATTCCTCCGCCCTCACGAAATCTTATTACCGCCCTTTCGATTCTGAATTAAAACGTCTCAGCAAAAAATCAAAGCTCATAAATCAGCTTTAAATTTTAAATTATTTGTTCACCTAATTACTTCCATGATATAATATCTCCAATATGGAAGGTAAAAAGAAAACAAGACCTCGAGCTATCCTGGTATTCGGTGCGCCATGTAGTGGAAAAACTACATTTTGTGAAAAATTCTCACAACGTTTCAAGGCTCCTTACTACGATCTTCGAGCCTTGCGTGAAGAAGCGGACTTCACTGAGAAACAAATTCACGTCGTCCTCGAGGCGATTGCTAAAACCGGTCAGAATATCGTGATTGAAGGCGGTCTCGATACCGAAGACGAGCGTAATTCCGTGCGCAAGCTATTGAAACTATCTGGTTATGCACCGACTCTCGTCTGGATTCAAACCGATATTAATACCATCAAGATGCGTTTGAAGCTCAAGCTTCGCTCGATTGCTCGCGCTAAGGAAGAATATGATCGCCGTATCCGTCTCATGGAAGCTCCAGCCGAGATTGAAAAACCGATTATCCTCTCTGGTAAACACACTTTTGAGACCCAGCTTTCTCACGTCTTAGCTCAACTCCAAAATGATTCTCGCCGATTCTGAATTTGGTGAAATTATTGTTCGCCGCAATGCCTTAGCTAAAAACATTTCTTTTTCACGTTCCACCTCTGGCCGACTACAAATGTCGGTCCCTTCCTACGTCTCCGAGCGACAAATTCAAAAAAGCCTCGATTCCATGCGAGAGCGTTTGCGTGGTCTAAATTTAGCCGACCCCGCCACACAACGCGCTCGAGATACCCAAAAAAAGCTACTGATGAAACAAGCCAAAGAATATTTACCCTACCGCCTTGAATATTTCGCGAAGCGTTATGGCTATCATTATGACAAAGTAACCTTAAAGCATCAGTCTACACGCTGGGGCTCTTGCACCCGTCGCAAAAAATCCCTATTCGGCGGCTACGAATTCACCATCTCCATGAATATCGGCCTCATGCAAGTACCCGAAGTTTTACGTGATTATTTAATTATTCACGAGCTCGCACATATCAATCATCCCGACCACTCCAAAGCTTTTTGGCAGGAAGTCGAAAGCCATGATCCAAATTACCGCGCACACCGTGAAATGCTTAAAAAACATAATCCAGGTCTATGATATAATATGTTTATGCAAGGGCAATCTATCTCTAAATTTCTTGATGCCACCAAGGTTCACACCAGTGTTTTTGATCGCAAATTCATGTATCTTTCGGACATCATCGACCCAATTTATCGTGAATATCTAATTAAGCTTGAAAAAATTGGTGTTAATCTCGACCTTGACGTGATTCGTCGTCGTCACCAAGTTGAAAACTATACCGACATCATCAAATTCATCGTCGGTTACCTCAACTCACGCCTTAAAAATCCGACTAAGGGGAATATTCTGATCTCTATGAACGCCACTTCCGCCCAGAGTATCGATATTACCCCAGCCAAATATCATCTAGTAATTACCGATGACAGCGTCGTGATGACCGTCGACAGTAGTGAACAATATTCCGCACTTGGTGCCAAAATTAAATCTCGCCTCGGCTTCGGCACCTCTATTTCTTTCCCAATCCGCGAGCCCTACGATTCTATTTAATTTTTTACAAAAACAGGGAAATCTACCCCTGTTTTTTTCTTAAATAAAGCACACTTTGGTTCATCGTTTTAAATATTTTTCTTAGCTAAAAACCATCCCCAATCTCTTGTTTTAAGCATAAGCTTTTGCTAAAATAAACTTATAAACGGGAGCATTATGAAAATCAAGAAATCATCAGTTTTTGGTGTTTTTGGCGCATTGTATCTATGCTTCTTTCTGGTCTTCACTTTTTTAGCTTTTCAACCTCAAACGGTAGAGGCCAACACTAATTTGATTCTTGAAATTCCCAAAATTAATCTCACCTCACCGATTCGTGCCCTCGAAATTACCGACGAGAACACCCTTATTTCACCAGAACGCATTGCCGGCGTCTATCACGCCAATCAAAATCACGATTTTATTATTGGCCACTCCTCTACAATTTTTCAGAATTTAGATAAATTAAAGGTCGGCGATACTTTTCGTTTTGGTGACCAAACTTACCAAATCAAAACTCGTAAAATTCAGCAAAAATCCGACATCAATATGTCAAAACTCTTGACCAAAAAATCCACCCCGACTATCACCTTGATGACCTGCCATGGCAAAAAAATCTCTGGGCACGATTATACCGAACGTCTAATTCTTACCGCTGAATTAATCTAATTTCGTAGAGTTCATCTCTACACGGCTTTTGTCTTACCTAAAAAACTCGTAGAGTTCATCTCTACGTCATATCTGTTATTTTTATCAAAAAACCTGGAGTCTATCTCCGGGTTATCTCTGT
The DNA here is from genome assembly GCA_963517175.1 of uncultured Candidatus Saccharibacteria bacterium. Classification (GTDB taxonomy): domain Bacteria; phylum Patescibacteriota; class Saccharimonadia; order Saccharimonadales; family Saccharimonadaceae; genus Nanosyncoccus. Next base: position 3,320 of record CAUQEY010000027.1, read on the forward strand.
TTTAAACCTTCATTAATCGTACCGCGAAACCACCCATGCTCACCACCGGAATTTCCAGTTCATCTTCCGCATCTACTACTAGACGATCAATTTTCAAATCTGTCGGATTACGGCGAAAATCTGCCGTATCGCCATCTCGAAAAATAAAGGCATTATATTTCACATCTTTTTCTAGGAAGCTTAATTTAATTTTCATCGTGCGGGCCACCTCATCGACAATACCTCCGACATACCAATCCGACTCGCCTCGCCCCCTTCTCGCAACCGCGTAATATTCGCCAATCTTTCCGAGCAAAGGCACTTCAATTTCGAAATTCACTGGTGCCTTCTGAATGAACGAAAAAGCATCTCGATTTTTTCCATAAGATTCTGGACGGTCGGCTAACATCTGCATCCCAGAATGAAACACCACATAGTAAGCTAACTGCCTGGCCAGGGTGGAATAAATTTTTTTCGCAGGATTATTTAAATCAAAAATTCCTGGCGTAAAGTCAAAGCCACCGGCGAGCATTCTCGTGAAAGGTAGAATCACCGCGTGCTTAGAATTCAAGCCACCACCTTCATATTCCTGCCCCTTTGCCCCCTCTGTGCAGAGCAAGTTCGGATAAGTTCGCTCGAGACCGGTGCCCTTAATCGATTCGTGAACATTTAGCATCATTTTTTTCTGTGCCGCTAGCTTCAGGACGTTGCTAAAATGCAACACCCCCGCCTGCGATTGATGAAATTCTTCGCGACCCTTAATCAACATTTTAGGACCCGAATAATCCAATTTCAAATAGCGCACACCTAATGCCTCTAATTCATCGAATTGCTTAACTAGATTTTTTTCGTAATTGTCGATCTGGCTCGCAGTCTCACATTGCGCCACAATCTCAATATTTTTTTGTTTAGCACGCTCCAAAATTTTCTGTTTGTCAAGTTTTTTCGCGAGATTTTTATCCGACCACCCCTCAATAAGAAGTCCCGAGATACCTAATTTTTCACACCAATCAAGATACTCCAGTGCATGCTCCGTCGTCGCACCTTGTCGTTCAGAAGCCGTAAAACTCCAAATCCCAATCAGCATCGCCCACCAAATTCCCAGAAATTTAATCGGTTCCACCCAATCAAAATTCATTCTTGGGCTTTGATTTAAGCTTAAAATCATCTTATTTTTCGTCAGTTGCACTGCAGTATCCGCCACCATTACTACCCGCCATGGCGTTTCAAAAGGTAGCGTCAAATAAGCCTTCATTCCATCTGAAAGTGGGGTGATATTCGCCTCGAGACGTCCAATTTTATTTAGACCCAAAGTCATCGAGCCATAATTAATCAGTGCGGCTTCGTGAATCGAAATAATCTTGCTGCTCGGAAGCTCTGCCGTAAATGGCGTCTGTCTCGAACCGGTTAAATTAAAAATCGTCCGCTCTTCATAATCAGCTTCCGATCTCGCCAAGGTAAACGCTGGCATCGACCAACTTTTCGCATGAATATCCAGATTAAATTCCGTTAACTCATTCGTAATAATCATGCGTTGAAAACCTGGCTGCGGTGGGAATTCATAACGAAAAGCCACCCCCTCATCGAAGACTCGCACTCTTAAAGTAAAAATGCGTCCGTCTTTTTCGCGCTCCGCCAGATAAAAAGTCGTCTCGTTATATTTGTTCACAATATCCAAAGTTTCCCCCACCACACTTTGCCAAATTTCATCCTTAAATTTTGGTAAAATCCTTACCACCCCCAAATTTTCCGCAATTGGTTTTTCATTATAAATTTCGAAACCTAATCTAGAATTACTCAGTAATACTTCTTGATTTTTTAGTACCCGATAGCTCGGACTACCATTTTTTAAACTAAATTCAAAAATCAAACTCCCGCTCGGTGATTTCACATTTACCAAAGAATTTGCTTTCGCTTCTTCTTTTTTAAAAAGTCCTTTCAAAAAGCCCATATGCTTAATATTATACCGCATATGTTAAATATGATAAAATAATTTTAAGATGCAAGACGATATCAATCTCGAAGAACTCACCAAAAATAGTAAACCTAGTTTTCTCAAAATTTTCTTTATCGTACTCGGTACTATTATTGGCGTATTTGCCATCGCTTTTGGCGTAGTTTCTTTACTTAAACTTCTTTCAAACACTGCCGAAAAAGTTGAAAATAAAAAACCGGAAATTGCTAAGGTTACCGAAAAACGCGCACCGCACCGTATCGATTTACAATATCTCATCGATGATTGGCGTCGCGAACAGGGGATTACTGAAGAATCATCAGTATTAATTTATGACCTTAATAACTCCGATATCGTTGGTCGCTTTAACGACACTAAAACCTTCACTGACCCAAATCTCGTTAGTCTCCTGGTCGCCTACGAAAATTATCGTCGCCTCAGTGACGGAAGTTTTCATTCCGACGACCAAATTAATCTCAAAAATCAAACCGCACTCTCTCGTCAAGATTGTATAAATGAACTTTTCACTTCCGAAAATACCAATTGCAAGGATGCTCTCCGCGCTGAACTTTCCGATGTTGTACTCAATAATCTTCTCGCTAAAATGGACCTAGAGCATCTCAAAATTTCTGGAAACAACATCACCCTCACCGCGACTGACTACCTAAAACTTATTAAATTTATTTATAGTTCCGAAAATCTTAAGTCTGAAAACTGGGATAAATTCTTCGCGCATTTTCTCATCACCGGTGATCATTTTGCTCTTATTTCCGGCATTAATAAAGCCACAATCTTCGATTACGCTTCCGCCAAATTAAAAACCGAAACCGCCGCAAACACTCTCCCGTATTTTAGTGAATTTTCCATCCTCGAATTCAAAGATTTACCAAAATATGAAGACCGTAAATATATCGTCATTTCACTCAATCAAAATTTTAACCCCGTAAAGCTCACTTCGCTTGGTCGCAATCTCGAAGACCGTATTCTTAACGAGCGTTAATAAATTGTTGTTTCTTTAGACAAAAGCATTCTCGCTTCTCCGTCTTATGCATAAAAATAAATCCCCGGAGGGATTTATTTTATTCTTAAGATTAATTAAGCTTGAGCGTTCCAGCGAGCAATTGCTTCTTTTACGACTTCCTTAGCTTCCTCAGCACCGAAGAAACCTTTCACTTCAGTAGTACCAGGCTTCTTCAAATCTTTGTAGTGATTGAAGTGGAATTCGATTTGGCGGATTAATTGCTTTGGCAAATCTTCCAAAGTTTGATACTTATCACCGTTATTACGGTCGTCTTCTGGCACACAAATAATCTTGTCATCAACTTCATCAGAGTCAACAAACTTCATTACGCCAAGAATACGGGCCTTCATATAAATGCCAGTCGTCAAAGGCTGATCAGTAATCATCAAAACATCGAGTTCATCACCATCCTCATCAAGAGTTTGAGGGATAAAACCATAATTACAAGGCTTTGCAAATGCCATTGGTTCAACACGGTCAAGCATAAAGCAAGCATTTTTGCGGTCCCATTCAATTTTGTGGTTAGAACCAGTAGGAATTTCGATCACTACATTTAATTCACCATTTTCGTAGTCACCTGGGGTCAAGATTTTGTTAAAATCAGCCATATTTCTCCTTTATTTTTTCTTATTATACCATTTTTTCTCTCTGTGCTAAACTAAAACTATGGAATTTACCGATTTAAGAAAACCTCTCGCCGAACGTATGCGACCTCAAAGCCTCGATGAAGTTTTTGGTCAAAAAACTATTATTGGCAAGGGTAAAATTCTCACCGAATTAATTAAATCAAAAGAACCCACCAATCTGATTTTCTGGGGACCTCCCGGCACCGGCAAAACCACTCTAGCTCGCATTATCGCCAAAGAACTTGACGCTGACTTTGTCGAACTTTCCGCCGTCACCGCTCATAAATCCGATGTCGAGCAAGTGGTCGAACGCGCGCGCCAAAACTGGAACCTCAAAGTCCGCACCCTGCTTTTTATTGACGAGATTCATCGTTTCAATAAAGCTCAACAGGATGCCTTTTTACCTCATGTGGAATCTGGCCTCATCACCCTCATCGGTGCCACCACGGAAAATCCCAGCTTCGAAGTCATCCCCGCACTTATTTCACGTAGTCGCGTAGTGATTTTATCTACCTTAAAAGATTCTGATATCAAAGACATTCTACTTCGCGCCATCGAAAAAGAATATCCTAAAGCTAAAATCGACCCCGAGGTCATCGATTTTCTCGCCCACCTCAGTCACGGCGACGCTCGTTCGGCACTTGGAGATCTCGAACTCTG
>CAUQEY010000028.1:0-7273 GCA_963517175.1 uncultured Candidatus Saccharibacteria bacterium
TAGTATAGAAACCACCACCGAGGACTTGGAAATTTGGTTTCTTGGCAAGCGTAACACAAGAGGCGGCCGAGACATGATGAAGATTATTCCCACCATTCATGGCAGAGCCAGACATATTATTCTCAACAGTATTACTATCTGAATCGTGAGAGGCGGCTGGCCAAATGACCGAGCGAGTACAATATTTCTTGCCGAGGCCACCGCCTGGAAGATCGTCTGGAATAGTACGATCGTAGGTGTCGGTATTGAGAAAGTCTCCAGTAAACTTACCAGCGGCGTTAATAGTACCTTTGACCGTGTCGACTAATTCACAACGCTCGATACCGGAGCCACGGCAAATGTTACCATTCGCGATAGTCTGTTCTTGGAGCTTAGACTCTGGGTAATTTTCGTCGACGATCATTTCGTAAACTTTTACGGTTTGGTCGTCGCGGGTATGGGTGGCGTAAGGAGTTTTGGAAACCAATTCGTTTGCACGAGGAGCGACGCCATAATTGGCACCAATGCTAATTCTGGCACCGAGGAAACCGACGCCGCCTTCAGAGGATTCGATGTAGCTATGGATGGAAGTATTGAAATTATATGGGGTGTAAACAGAGGATTTCTTCTCGGTTTGGCCGAGGTTTTGGGTGGTAGTCCCGACGTGACTGTCTGGATATTCTTTTTTCCAGTGGGTTACATAAGTGTATTCTTTTTTACGCCTTAAACAGCCTCTTTCTGATTCATGAACACAATAACTTCTTCCAGTTGGAACCTTAACCTCATAAGTACTGTTTCCCTGCGAACCCCAAGATGCACCACCACCTCTTGCGTCGCCTGCAGAATCAAAACTATTATAAGAGTGATGATGAACATTTTCCGCTCCGTCTCTACCGGACCAAGTGGTATATTCGTTATACCAAGCGCGGAGATTATCATAGCGAATACCTTGGGAAATTACCGTACCAACCTCAGTGGTGGAGCCAGTTTTATCGGCAGAATTACAGCCGTGCTGATAGTCAATAAAGCCTGGGATTTGATAACCAACAGTGAGCTTTGGCGCATACATACGATAGTAATTGGTTTGACAACCATATTCAGAAGAGGCGTTCTGAGTTGGCGAATAAGCGGTGAAGCCATAATCACTAGTTTCCAGTCCATTACCACTAAATGGACGCTTATTACCGCGGCCGATAGTGTGATAATTTCCATCATGAACTGGAGAGTCACCGAATAGGTATTGATTATTATCTGAACCATTCTTCTGGGCAAAAATCTGGAAGTTACTTTCGCCTGGCGGGTCCGCACTACTCACATTAGAGCTGCCAGTTTGGATACCGACCTGCTGGATTGGGAAACAGAAAGTCTCATAGAACTGGACGCGATCCCCTGGTTTGGCAAAGACGTAATTCTTGCCTTGGAAATTTTTCTGCCAAGAATTATGGCCGAGAGTACCGGAATAGGAATGATTCACCACGCCGGTATCGGCGGAAGTATTTCCCTTGTAGTAGGCGCCGAAGTTGCCGGATAGTTGAGAACAGGTGGTTTGAGCGGTTGCAGCAGGAGGCTGAGGATTATTATCTTTCTGTTCTTGTTGTATAGGCCAGGCACAAAACCATGAAAAGTTTCCACGATTCCAGTCAGCGAGCTTTTCAGGATCTGGATAACCAAGGTATTTTTCGCCAGTATATTCACGTCTAGCTGTTTCCATATCTATGCGGCTTCCGCCACCTTCCATATCCTTAACAAATTTTGGGTCTGACTCTGCATAATAAATACTATAAGATAACGGAATAGAAACTCCACCAGTTGGTCGTAAAGTTTTACGATAATAACGATTGTAACCAAAAATATAGACGCCAGACTGCCTACCACAGCCAGTGACCGCATTGTCTCCCTTAGCCGTAGGTAAGACTTGATTTTCCTTTGGATATCCAGCAGCTGGAGTATTGGCAAAAGTACTATAAGGAATTCTATCGCGTTTATTTTCTGGTATACCCATGGCTGCAAAATCATAATAAATCCAAGTAACACCTGAATAATCTTGATGTATGGTATAGCAAATACTCTTACTACACCCCTCTACTGGATGGCCGCTACCACCATCATGTTTGCCGGTTTGGGGAGGTTTTGGTGGGTCCACCGCAAAAATATCTTGATTAATGTGTAAACCAAAAATCAAAGAAAATAAAACCGTAATTGCTAAAAATAATATTTTTTGATAGATTGATTTAAACCCCAGAAAACTCTTCATATTTATATATTAACATAAGAATAATAAAATATCTTTAAATAAAAAACCACCCGGATAACGGGTGGTTTAAGATAGTGATATATCATGAACGGAGTTTCTTTATATTACTCATTCCCTGGAGCATTTTATGTACATCATACACGTACGCAGAGCAGTTTTCAGGATTTTCATCCTTAAAACAGCTATTAATCAGTCTAATCTTTCCTGCAATATCATTTAAGCACCATCCGGATACGTAGATTGGTCTGCTTGGATAATAAAGCTTGACCGGGTCTACGGTTTTGCCGTATTCGGCATCATACAGACTACTCTCTTCCTGACTTAATGAACCATTAAGAACATTAACCCAAAAATTTTCTTGATACTGACTAAATGGAATGATATTCCAGTTATGATCATGCGACCCTGGAACGGTAATTCTAGTGCCAAATGGAAAACATTTTTCTGGACTCGTATAAACTCTAACATTTAAAGAGATGGGGATATATGTATTAACCTCATCGTTTCGATCAAAGCAGAGTTTATTATCTGAGCCATAAAATTTTTTTCCACTACTACCAGTCATCTCGATCTCAGAGTATTTTAAACCTGATTCCCTAAAATCGAAGAAGTAGGTTATGGTTCCATCTTCGTTTTTTCGATAGACGTTATTGGAAAATTCCGAAGTATGAAAGTTCATTACTGCAGCCCACTCATTATACATGAGCTCCTGAGTGTCGAATCTCCGGAAGAGCCTCCAGTCATACTTGTCAAACTGGCGATTCTCTGCAATTAGCTGCTGCGCGGGATACTGGTATTTCCCAGTATCATATACGATACCCGAAACATCCTTGTTTGTGGTATCAGTGACACTTTGAGTGCCTTGGTTAGCACTAGGCTTTAATCCTAAAACGCCGGCCTCAGCGACAAAAAAAGAATTCACAGTGGAAACAGAAATCACTGCTACAGCCAACAGACTAGCAAAAATATTACGTTTCATAATACACCTCTTTCTGAATGAACTACTCTGGCCTATCCAGAGTAGCAACATGAGTTTTTCTCTGAATAACAGAATCTGGTTGCATTATATAACATTTATGGTTAAATGTCAATATGTGCGTATTAACTCACAACCTTTGCAACATAGATATTATAATGAATATAAAATTATGGATCTAATGCGATGAATAGACAAGAAATTATAAGACGGCTAAGAGACTTAAAATTACCTAAAAATGAATACTACGTTCTCTCTGGAGCGTCGTTAGTATTACGGGGGATTCGTGAAATATGTTCTGATATTGACTTGTGCATATCCGAAGAATTATTTAACAATGTAAAAGATAGATTAAAGATGACACCTGATAAATTAAATTCTTGCAATTTTTATCATCTAAGTGACACATTGGAGATAGTTGTTGATAAAAAAGATCATTTTAATATGGAAGAGGGTGATGAATTTAATCTTGAAGATATCAAAACGATTTTAGCTTTTAAGGAATCACGTAATCTCCCTAAGGATCAGCAGGATATAGTTAATATAAAGAAATATTTAAATAAAAGGAAATCCCCGAATAGTACTACCTAGTGATTATCAATGAATTAATATTCTCCCCATATCATGGCACTGTAATATAATAAAATTATGAAAATACATGAGATGAATCTGCAGCCAAAATATTTTGATTTCATTAAGGGCGGGACTAAGCGAATCGAGCTTCGTCTTTATGACGAAAAGAGACAATCAATTCAACTTGGGGATATTATTGAGTTTGCGAAATCTGAGGACGAAAAATTCAAGGCAGAGGTAGTTGGACTCTTGCGATATAATTCTTTTGCTGATTTATTTGAAGATTTCGATATTTCTATTCTGGCGGATAGTTCTATGACGAAACAAGAATTACTAGAGGTGCTTGGAGAATTTTACTCCGAAGAGAAGCAGGTAGAATTTGGAGTGATTGGAATCCGCATTAAATTATCATAAATTTACTATATTATACCCTTTATATAATCAACATAATCTGGGGAGTAGGAGACGGTATCTTGAATTTTTCCTGGCTCAAATAGACCAATTTCAACATTATCTGGTGGATGAAATTCGGTAGCAGGGTCTAATTCTAATTCATAAATAATGAAGATAAGTGGTCTATTCGCTGCAGCATCAATCATCTTGAAGATTTTGGGACCAGAAGTGATGACGAACTCGCTCACGCCGATTTCCTCAGTTAATTCCCTTTTTAGGGCTTCATCTATAGTCTAGTAATGCTCAATCCCGCCACCCGGCAAATCCCACTTCTTACCATCTTCTTTAACTAAGAGAGTTTTTCCGTTAAAGTTGATTTTGGCTTTGATGGAAACTCGGTAGTAGGGACTTTTGATTTGCATAGGTTTGGCGTTCTTTTATTGGTAAAGTTTAGTATTCTTTTATTAGTAAGGTTTAGCGTTCTCTTATTAGTAAAGTTTAGCTTCCTTTGGCAACTTACTACCTTCGAAAATATCCTTGAGATCCTCTTCTTCGAGGGTTTCTTTTTCGAGAAGTGCGTTAGCTACACGATCGAGAATTTCACGGTTAGCAAGCAAAACAGCTTCCGCGCGCTTAGCGGCTTCGTCCGTAAAGGCACGTATTTCTTGGTCGATAAGCTCAGCGGTTTTTTCAGAATAAGGCTTACTGCTGGAAAGCGCATAGTAAGAAGCTTCGTCGGCTGGAAAAACTTGGTTGCGTGTCTTGGTACCAAGACCCTCGCGCAAAATCATATCTTTGCTAAGTTCGGCAATATGCTTCAAATCTGAAGCGGCACCAGTGGTCACACGATCTTCACCGAAAATAATTTTTTCCGCGATACGGCCGCCCATCGCGCGAGCCATCACGTCCTTGAGTTCGTAAATATTTTTATAACTGCGATCTTCTGGCGGCAAGAACCAAGTGACACCACCGGTATGACCACGAGGAATAATGGTGATTTTATGCACTGGATCAGAATCTGGCAAAACATGTCCAACCACGGCGTGACCCGCTTCATGATAAGCGGTGAGTTTCTTTTCTTCGTCGTTCATCACCTTAGATTTGCGTTCTGGACCAATCGCCACACGTTCGAAAGCCTCGGTGAGATCCTTATTGGTGATTTCCTTGTGACCAAGTCTCGCGGCGGTAATGGCAGCTTCGTTGGCGATATTAGCTAAGTCTGCACCAGAGGAGCCGGCAGTTTTTTTGGCAAGAGATTCAAGGTCAATCGATTCGACAGCTGGTTTGTTCTTAAAATGTACCTTCAAAATCTCGAGACGATCTTTACGTTCTGGCAAGGTCACCTCGACATGGCGATCGAAACGACCTGGGCGAAGTAGGGCCTTGTCGAGCATATCAATACGGTTGGTCGCGGCAATCACAATAACGCCAGATTCATTATCAAAACCATCCATTTCAACAAGAATTTGGTTCAAAGTTTGCTCATCTTCACGACCGGCGCCACCACGAGAATCACGCTTGTGAGCTACAGCATCAATTTCATCGATGAAGATAATGCTTGGAGCGTTTTTCTTGGCCTTACTGAAGAGGTCACGGACACGAGAGGCACCGACACCGACGAACATTTCGGCAAACTCAGAACCAGAAATGCTGAAGAATGGAACGTTGGCTTCACCTGCTACGGCACGGGCCATGAGAGTTTTACCAGTACCTGGATCACCAGCTAGAAGTACGCCACGAGGGATTTTGGCACCAAGTTTTTCGTATTTTTTAGGATTCTTGAGAAAATCGACAATTTCGGAAAGATCTTGTTTGGCGGCTTCGTTACCAGCCACATCGGTGAATAAGACGCGTTTCTTATCTGGACCGTAAAGTTTGGCACGAGATTTACCGAAGCTCATACTTTCCTTATTCACGCTTTGCGCTTGACCAAGCATGCGACTAAAGAGGAAGACGGCGAGAGCGATTGGAATGACGAAAGATGCAATATTGAGAATAATGCCGAGCAAATCTATGTCATCAGAATAGGTGATGTTTGGGTATTTTTTCAAACATTCAGTGGCATCGTTGCCGGACTTGTCTGCACATTTGACAGTGAGACCTTGGTCATAAAGAGTACCAGCGCCATCCTTGCGGGAATATTTTTTGGCTTTTTGATCTTTATAGGTGATAGTAAGGTTATTGCCGGAAACATTAATTTCCTGAATTTTACCATTTTCCTGGTTAGCCTCAGCAATCACCTCGGAAAGCGGCACTTCCTTATGAGCATTTTCACCATTGCCAGTAAGATAATTCCAAAAAGCAAGCGATAAAATAATTAATAAGAAGGTAGAAAAGAGAGAGCGAAAGGTATTCGAAGGGCCATTTTTCTTCGATTTGTTATTATTTGATTTCACAAATTTGATTTTAGGACGATTCGAATCAGTATTTGAATTATTCATATCTATAATTTTAACATATTTATTGCATAATTAACGGAAATGTGGTAGATTAAAAGAGTAGTGTTTCGGGGCGTGGCACAGTTGGTAGCGCGCGGCGTTTGGGACGCTGAGGTCGCAAGTTCGAGTCTTGTCGCCCCGACCATTATGAAAAGAAAAATGATCCTTTGGGGATTATTTTTGTTTTCATATGTGTTGAGATAACAAGACGAGAATGTAGTTCGACTGGACGACGAAGCGAGTGAAAAATGAAAGCTTGCTTTTATTTTTTTGAGCGAGGAGTACCAGAAGGATTTTTGTAAAAAATCCTAGTCTTGTATGCTTTTTGCGATAGCAAAAGCTTACCATTATCATATTGCGACTATTTGTATGGTCGTGTTTTTATTTGTGGTTTATTTTTAGAACTTAAGTTAACGGATATAATCCAAATCTATTCCCCGCTCTAAATATAACGATTTAATATCGGTAGTGATAATTTCATCTTCATCAAAACCTAAAAGTTCTGCGCAGTTTATTACATCCTCAACTTTTTCAGATTCGATTTCGAGAAGATATCCGAGCTTTGGCCAATGATCTATTGAGATTTTGGAGTCACCTAATAGGAACTCATCCCTGGTATTTTCTTGATAAGTTTTATGCGTGAGACCGAGTTTTTCGAGG
>CAUQEY010000029.1:0-7185 GCA_963517175.1 uncultured Candidatus Saccharibacteria bacterium
CTGTAGAAAATATCTACAACTAAGCTCTTAATCTCTCTAAAATAAGCACCACTAATCCGGTGCTTATTTTTTTGGGACGTTTAATAATTTAATCGATATCTATTAAATTTTACATCAATTTTCTTCCGCCATTTTATTCCATTTATGCTAAACTCGAAGTAGATGTATAAACATAGATTTATCTATTAGGACTAGATAAATAACATAACTGGGAGAGAAAAAACCGTGTCAAAGCGAGGAAAAGGACATACCATCAGTGGTAGGTCGGTTTTTAATATATTATCAATCTTTTTAGTCAGCACTTTATTTTGCTTGCTTCATTACGAAAGCATCCATGCCTCGACTGCCTCACTAGGCATGCCCGGCGAGGTTAAAGTCGAAACCGATTTTTCGACTGGAAGTAGGATGGAGTTTTCCAAATCCATCAATATTACCGTTAATACCAATAGCCCATTAGGCTACAAATTACTTTTTAGTAGCGACAGCGAGGATAGTTCACTAGTGAGCAACGACCCTAAGAACGACTATTCTATCCCTTCTGTCTACGGATCTAATTATGTACTTTCTAGAGACATGCATAACCAGTACGGCTATAATATCAAAGATACTGACGATCAGATTTATCAACAGATACCAAGTCTTAGTAGTCCGCTCAAAATCAAGCAAGTCAAAGATCCACTTACTGCCGCCGATACTGTCAAATTCAACCTCGGCTTCGAACTCGAATCCTCTGCACAACCTGGCGAATATCATCGCAATCTAATTTTTACCCTCCTAGCCGAGGATCAAGCTTCTATCCAATTAGTTAATGGCGTCGAAATTAATAAGGCTATCAAAAAAGCTGTCGGCATCACCGATGCCAGCTATCTCGACAGTCCACTTACTGCCACCCCGGACGATCCATGGCCAGATCTCAATATCACCGTAGGCAGAAATAAATGCAGACCAGATATTATCAAAGAACGCACTTCAGTCATTTCCGTGCCAGATTCCGACGCGGAGGTTTATCTCAGTAGTTATCGTAATAGTTGGGATCAAATCTGTATTTGGAGTAATGCCACGGAATTAGTTTTTCCAGAGGACCTCTCCTATATGTATGCTGGACTTGGTGGAATAAATAGCAGTGTGAATTTTAATTTTGCCGATGGTCGCAGCAAATCTACGCTAAATTTTAAGAAAGTCAAAAATCTTGACCATCTATTTCATAATACTATTGGATACAATAGTGGTTCCTTCGAAGCCTCCAACTTCTTTGAATATCTCAAAGATTCCCCGATCAAAAGCGCTGAATCAATTTTCGAAAACTCCGCAATCTATGCTGTTGAGAAATTCGCTAATATCGTGAATCGCGCTAAAAATCTCGCCTATGCCTTCCGTAATACCAAATCATTAAACCAAGTTAATTTTTCCGATTGGATTATCGGTGAAGCCGAAAACACTCAATCTATGTTCGAAGGTAGTGGTATCGGTCAAGCTATCCTAAGCAACGCTACTTTCGCCAAAACCAAAAATACCGAAAAAATGTTTAAAGACACTCAAAGCTCTTCGAGTATTCAGCTGCCAAAGGCCGTTTTTGATGAAACCACGAATACTAATAGTATGTTTATGAACAGCACATCGGCCAAAATTCTTCTGCCCCTAGCAACTTTTGCCAAATCCACTGACGCAGGCTCCATGTTTGAAAAAATTCCTCTTACCGAGTTTAATCTAGCTAGCGCCACTTTTGCTAATACGACCAACTTTAACAGCTTCTTTAAGGAAAGTGGAAACTATTACCTTACGCTAAAATTACCAAAATTATCCCTTGCCTCGGCAGAAAATCTCTCTCAGATGTTCTATAAATCCGAAATTAGCGGCCTCACCCTCAATGAAACATCCATGGGCGGTAATCATATTACTGATATGTCGAGCATGTTTCAGGATTGCCCTTATCTTACAGAGATAGATCTCCATAATATTTCCACTGGTCCGCTAGAAACTATTGCTAATATGTTTAAGCATCTTCCTTATATACAAAAAATCACTCTACCAAGCATCTTTAATACTGCAGCCGTTACAGATTTCAGTTCATTTCTCTCTGACAGTACTAAACTCACTACTTTAGAAAATAGCGATAAAATTAAGTTAAACGGTGCGATTAGCACTAGTCACATGTTTTATAATCTACCATTACTCGATCTCAAGGATTTTATCGAACATATCGAGTCCGAAAATATTACCGACGCTTCATATATGTTCTATCGAACCAAGTCTAGCCAAAACACCATTCTTCCTACTACTTTTAAAACACACAACATTTCCAATATGCAGGGTATGTTTAGCGGATTCAGAACTCCTTTGCTCGACATCTCTAATATGCAGTTCGATAGTGTCACTACCATGGAAGAGATGTTAAGTGGTATAACATTCGACAGTTATGAAATAAGCTTAGATGATTATAATTACTCTGCCAAACAAATTATCTGGCCGACCGGCACCCTTAACGCACCAAATCTTGTCTCCCTACGTGGACTTTATAAGGGCCAACACTACCTCGATAAAGCAGTTTTTCCAAAAATGAACACCCCAGTTCTTACTGACCTTAGCTTCATCTTTAGCAACTTCACCAATTCACTCACCAAGCTGGATCTCACCGGACTTGATACTTCACATGTTGAAACTGTCGAAAGTATGTTTGCCGGCACTCAATTTACCTTAGATGGTCCCACTAAAATCTCCTTCGATACGTCTAATGTTCGAAACATGCATAATATGTTTTATTATGCTAGGTCCAGCGATGGATTATTAGACCTAAGCGACCTTAATGTTTCTAATGTCACCGATATGTCCAATCTTGTTTATTATACTTGGATAGTTACCGTCGATCTTACCGGTTGGGATACTAGAAATGTCACCGATATGTCCGAAATGTTCTATGACAGCAACCACATCACGACCATCTACGCTTCAGAAAGTTTTGTCACCACCAATGTCACAAAATCAGAAAGAATCTTCTATATGGACTCTTCTGTTACCGGAGCTTTCGTCGGCGGTAATGGCACAGCCTATGCTGGAGGAGAAGATATAACTTACGCACGTATCGATAAACCAGGTAAGCCAGGGTTCTTCACCAAAAAATAAAGTCATAAACCTTCAATTTTCCTCTTCCATTCATCATTCCATTTATGCTAAAATAGGAGTGTTAAGAATAAGCTTATGCTAGCTATAAGCTAGACAAGCTAATAAATTGGAGGTTTAAGTGACCAAACTGCGAACTCACGGAAACGTTTTTTGTGAGATATGTCGAAAGCTAGCACTCGCTACTTTTGTTGGTATCTTTTTCCTCATTTCCTATACTCAGAATACTTTTGCTGATTCCGCTTCTATCACCGTACCAAGTAGCGTAAGTATTTCGGTTGACACTAATCTTCAAGCGCGCACCGAAGTGTCTAAAACCATCGATATGAGCGTCAATACCGACAGCCCGACCGGCTATAAACTTTTCCTTAGCAGTGACAGTGCCGAAACTAGCCTCGTTAGCACCAACGGCAATCCTTTTAAAATCAACTCGACCTCTGGCACCAATAATGATTTGGCTACTGAAATGAATAATCAATACGGTTATAATACTGAGACTACCGATAATAAACGCTATAGTTATATCCCAAATCTTAGTAACCCAGTCAAAATTCGTTCCTCTTTTACTCAGCTCTCCACCGCGGATAATTTTAAATTCAACTTAGGTTTTGCTCTAAGAAATAATATCCCAGCTGACACTTATCAACGTAAACTAATTTTTACTCTTATTTCTGAAGGGGAAGCGAACGCCACCTTAGTCAATGGCCCTGAACTCAATAAGGCCTTCAAAAAAGCTCTCGGCATCACCGATCAAAGTTATTTTGATGACCCACTCAAGCAGATTTCTGCCGCTGGCACTTTTTATCCAGATTTTAATATTGAAATCGGCAAAAATAAATGCCACGAAAACATTACGCCTGCACGCACTACCCTAATTTCTACTCCCGATTCCGATGCGCCAGTCTATCTTGGCGGATATCGCAGCTCCTGGGACAAATTCTGTATCTGGTCCCCAGCCACCAAAGTCGTATTTCCAGAAGACATTTCTTATATGTTCGCTGGCCTCACTGGTACCACTGAAGAAATGAACTTCACTTTCCGCGACGATCGCGACATCAATATGCTTGATTTTTCCAAAATCAAAAATGCTTCTCACCTATTCCAAAAAACCATCGGCTATTACGGTAATAAATTCAAAGCTGATGGTTTTACCAAATATCTCAGTCGCGCTGAAGTCGAAAATATCGAATCACTCTATGAAGACTCCGGCATCGCTGCCATCGCCGACACCTCCTTCATGTCTAAAGCCAAAAATATCGCCAATGTCTTCAAGAATGCTAGATATCTCGAATCTGCCGACCTTTCCACCTGGACTATTTCCGATATGGAAGACGCCTCCTCTATTTTTGAAGGCTCTATGTTGAAAACCATCGACCTTAGCAATTCCACCTTCGAAAACACTGAGAATACTCACAATATGTTCAAAAATTCCGCCGCTACCACAATTAATCTCAGTAAGGCCACTTTCAATAATGTCGAGAACACCAGTGGTATGTTCGAAAACGCTAGAGCTTCTACCATTTCCATGCCAGAGGCCACTTTCGCGAAAACCACCGATTTTTCCAATATGTTCAAAGGCGCCACTAGTGCCAGTACCATTGACCTCTCTAAGATTACTTTCTCCGCCGCCACTAATCTTTCCGGCATGTTCCAAGATACTTCGGCTGAACAATTAACCCTAAACAACACCAATCTTGCCGGCAACAATATTACCGATATGTCATTCATGTTTAAAAACAGTAAGGTCAAAAATATCGATCTCGGCAGTATGCAAACCGGTCCACTGACTTCCATTGTTGGCATGTTTAAAAATACCAATAATCTCGAGACTATCACCTTACCTTCTGTTTTCAATACTTCAAATATTACCGATATGAGCTCGCTCTTCGAAAACAATATTAAGCTAACTACCATTAATAATCTCGCCAACCTCGATACTACAAATGTTCGAAATATGAGCCGAATGTTCGCCAGCGATTTTTATCTCCCAATGCAAAACATTATCCCAAATCTTCGTGCCAATAAGGTCGAAGATACCTCCTATATGTTCTACGGCACGCGCGCCACTAGTCCAGTTGTTTTCCCGGCCACCTTTAATACCGAAAATCTTACCGATATGAGCTATATGTTCTTAGGTTTCACTGTGCCAAGCCTTGATATTTCCAATTTTAAACTCGGAAACGTTGTGACGATGGAAGGCACGTTCAGTTCTGAATCGAAAACTACCGCGGTTGGTCCAATCACTTGGCCATCGGGTCAAATTAATATGCCACGCCTCACCACTATGCGCGCTCTCTTTAAATTTAATACCGCACAAAATCAAATTGTCTTACCGACCTTCAAGACCCCAGCCCTCACCGATACTAGCTATATGTTCTACGGCATCGGCAAAATCGACAAAATCGATAATATCAATAGCCTCGATACCGCCAATGTCACCACTATGGAAGGTATGTTTGCGTATAATGACAGTAGTCTAATGAAGGGTGAAAATGTTAAATTTGAATTTAACACCGGTAAAGTCAAGAATATGAACTCGATGTTTAAGAACTCTTACGTTAATTATCTCGACCTCAGCTCTTTCAACACTAGAAGTTTGGTTACCGCCGTCAGTACCTTTGACTATACCTGGATCAAGATTCTCGATCTTACCAACTGGGATACCCGTAACCTTGAAGATGTCACCTCAATGTTTAGTGGATCTACTTGGCTCGTAACTATCTATGCCTCTGAAAGTTTCGTTACTACCAAGGTTACCGCATCAGATAATATCTTCTACAGCGTCACCTACGACCTCGGTTCTGGTGCTATCGGAAATAGCATCACCTATGCTCGCATCGGTGCCCCAGGCGCTCCTGGTGCCTTTACTAAGAAATCTTAGCCTCTAAAATACCCCACAGAAACTGGGGTATTTTTGGCTTCCATAAAAATGCACCATTAAGAAACAATCACCCACTCACTCCCTAGAAAACTAACCATAAAAATATCCCACCTTGGGTGGGATATTTTCGATAAATTCGTAAACTTCAGAGTTTTAATTAAGCTAATTCGATGACAGCACCAGCTTCTTCGAGAGTTTTCTTCAAAGCTTCAGCTTCGTCTTTCTTGACGTTTTCTTTTACGGTTGAAGGAGCACCATCAACGAGGGCTTTAGCTTCACCAAGACCAAGACCGGTAGCTTCTTTAACAGCCTTGATTACAGCGATCTTTTGAGCGCCAGCGTCCTTAAGGACGACGTTAAATTCAGATTTGCCTTCTTCTTCGGCAGCAGCGGCAGGAGCAGCAGCAACAGCAACAGCGGCAGCAGCTGGTTCGATACCGTATTCATCTTTGAGAGTATTTTTGAGTTCGTTTACTTCAAGAACAGTAAGATTTACTAATTCTTCAGCAAGTTTTTTAATATCAGCCATATTAGACCTTTCAAAAAATTAAATTTATTATTAATAGTACACTTGTTACTTGTTTTCTAAGCCAGAAACAATTCCGGAAAGACCACCAGCGAGAGCTGAGATGGAATCGTTGACTGGGGAAAGCAATTGAGCCACCACCTGGGCGACCAATTCGTTCTTGGAAGGAAGAGCTGCAAGAGCATTAATCTCTGCGGTATCCAAGGCGTTACCAGTTTCAGAAAAACCACCCAAAAGTTCGAAAGCTTTGTGGGTCTTACCAAACTCTGCCAAAATCTTAGCAGGAGCGATTTCGTCGGTATCAGAAATAGCGTAAACTAATTGACCAGTGAGGTGAGTAGTGTCGGTGTCTTTGTAGACAGCGATTTCGTCCATCGCAACACGAACCAAGCGGTTCTTTACGATTTTGATTTTCACACCCTGCTCACGAGCACTGTGACGTAACTCTTCGAGTTCAGCCACAGACAAACCTTGATAGTTTGCATAAGCGGTAAGTTTAGCTTCTGATAAAAGCTTAGTTAAATCTGCAACCAATGTATTCTTTTTATCTTTAGAAATTGCCATAAAAAGTTCCCTTGATTGTTAAATTTTTTATTAAAAAGTTTACGAATTTTTAATTTTCGTTACCAGAAAAATTAATTAGAAGATTTTCCTCGGTGAC
>CAUQEY010000030.1:0-7134 GCA_963517175.1 uncultured Candidatus Saccharibacteria bacterium
TATAATCGTCGCCGCATTGAGGCCGCTAAGCAGGAATTAGCTCGCTCTCAGGCCGAAGAATCTTTGCGAAATCGCGAACTTAGATTGCAGCGTGAAATCGAAGAAAAACAGCAGGCTATTGCTAAAAAACAGGCTGAACAAGAAGCTCTTTTACGACGCCAGGCTATTGAACGAGAAAATCAGGCCAAGCAAAGACGCTATGAATACGAAAAACAACGTGCCAAAGAAGAATTAGCCAAGCGTAAAGTTGGTGAATTGCCGCGTGCTACTGGTCGTATTCCAGTAGGCAGTGCTAGTTTAGCCCCGAAGATGAGACCTGCTCCTACCGCAATTTCAGTTACTAACGCCGCTTCCGCTGGGTCAATTTCAGTTACTAATGCTGCAAATTCTCTTGCCGGTTCCGCCATTAATACTGTTAATTCTGCTGCCTCCGCTGCTTCTGCTGCCTCCAAATTTAAAGCGCCTTCGCCGGTTTCTCGTATTCAGATTACCGCCAGTCCAAGCCGCACACTTTTTGGTCGCATTCGTCCAGCTAAAAAAGTTGAGTCTGAAATAAATTCCGAATCTCAAACGACTCACTCAGCCAAAGCCCCAGTTCCAACTACTCTGGTTTCTCCAAGCGTGCGTGACGCCTTGCAAAATTATGATAATTATGATGAAATAGAAGACCTTGAGGCACTCTTTGATTCTGTAGATAATGATCAGCTCCATGGCGATAATCCTGCATCTACCTCTGGCAATCCATCTGCTACCATGTATTATCCGACCGCCGGCCGCTCGAATACTATTTCTACTCTGCCAAAAAACCAGGGAAGCACGCTCACGCCTGATTCTATCGATTCTGCCTTCGCTTCAGATGATCAGGAAGATCGATCCGAGGTTATAGCTACGGTTACTCCAGCTCGTTCACCATACTCCTTCTCGGATAATGAAAAGCCAAAAACTACTTCGCTTTATGCTGAGTCCGACATCGCGAATAATAATTCCAACTATGTCCTCGGTGGTCGCAGTCCATTTATTAATACCGACAAGGTACAAAAACGTCCGCTTGCTGCTGGGCAAGATAATTTTACTTCTTCAGAATTTTCTTCTGAACTCCTCGGTCCAGGCTCCAAGATCAAGGATTACACCTTCGAGGAAGATAATAATTCTCGTAAAACTATTTATGCGAAAAATAAATCTGAAAAGACCAAGGCCAAGCAACAGGCTATCATTATCGACGATCCTTCAATGCGCAAGACCAACCTTTCGCTAGTCTTTGCCCTCATCGCCATGAGTATCTTCGGTGCACTGGTCGGCGCCATCGTCTATTTCGCTTTCTTCCAATAAAGAAAAAGAGGTTAAAGACCTCTTTTTTATAACTTGGTATGTGTAGTTTTACTCCGTAAATTTTCTCGTACAAACAATAATAAAAAATAAGAGCATAAATGCTCTTCTTTTTATAACCTGGTGCGAGTAATCCCACTACGTGGTCTTTCTCGTACGGGCAATTAAAAAAAGAACGTAAACGTCCTTATTTTTTAATTTGGTGCGAGTGGAGAGAATCGAACTCTCATCCCAAGTTTGGAAAACTTGTATACTAACCGCTGTACTACACTCGCTAATGGGGTGGGTGATCGGAATTGAACCGACGACCTTCTGGACCACAATCAGACGCTCTAACCGACTGAGCTACACCCACCAAATTTTCAAAATGCGCTGTACGCTTCCTAGATTATAACAAACCCAGTTTCTTTTTTCAATCAGAGATTCACTTTTCTTTCCGCTTGTGTTAAAATGAGCAAAAGCATCCAAATAAAAAGGCATATTATGAAAAACCACATCTCCACACCTTGGTTCTTTCTGCTAGCCATAGCTGCTAGTGTGAGCGCCACACTTTCTTTCCAACAAAACACCCATGCTCTCGTCAAGCCAACTCTTTCCGCCTCTGTCGACAGTGCAAATATCCAGGTTAACGGCACTGATGTAATCGAGAGCGCATCTGGCACTACCGACACACCAATAAATGTTTCAGTCAAGACAAATAATCGCAGTGGCTATACCGTCACCGTTTCTTCCACCTCTGAAGAAACCGCTCTTGCCGACGCCAATCCTCTGAATGATACGAAAATTTCTTCCATTGGTTCTAATTACACTCTAGCCGACCTTCCAGCTAATCAATGGGGTATGCGTCTAGATTCTGAGGCACTCTATTCGCCAATTCAACCGCGCGGTCATGCCAAGGTTATCGCCACCACTACCGCCAAAAACGACACCGAGGAAACCAATACTTTTCATGTCGGTATGAAGTTAAACTCTAGCCTCCGTACCGGCAATTATCAAAACAAACTCCTCGTTTCGATCACCACAAATCCTGTCGAAAATTATGCTGAATTAAATGGTGGATATTATTTTCATGATGCTATGTCCACATTGACGGGTGGGCAATTGGAGAATATTAAACACGTTAAATATAGTCACGATGCACCAAGTAGTGATATTAGTACTGTTAATATTCAGAACGAAGATGTATCGGATGTGCCTGTTTTAATGTGGTATGAAAATTCATCAAATACTATATATTATTATGCCGACGCATCAAAAATATATTTTGGCCGAAGTACTCAATTTATGTTTAGAAATTGTTTTAATATCGAAGATATTGATCTGTCACCAATGGATACTAGTAAGATTGTAAAGTTTGGTCATATGTTTGAGGATCTAAAAAAACTTAAAAAAATAGATCTTTCGAATTTTGACACATCAAATGCAGTCGATATGAGTTATATGTTTACTGATTGCGAATCCTTAACCGAGTTAGATCTATCAAGCTTTAATACTGAAAAAGTAAAAGATATGACTGCTATGTTTGCCAGAGCAAAATCTTTAGAAAAACTTAATGTAACTAGCTTTAATACGAGTAATGTAACGGATATCCAGGTAATGTTTTCTGAAACTTTAAGCCTAAAAACACTAGATTTGACTAGTTTTAACACTTCAAAAGTAGTAGAATTTTTTGATATGTTTGGTGGTAGCAAAGAATACACTTCAATCCGTAATGACCTTAAAACAATTTACGTATCTGAGGATTTTGACATTTCTTCTCTCAGTGCTAATAGTAAAACGTTATCCGTATTTGGTAATCGTTACGGTCTCTGTGGTGGCAACGGTACCTGTTACTCATCAAGTCACAGTAATTACGAATATCTGCGTATCGATCGTCCAGGTGCTCCAGGATATTTCACCTACAAGGCAAAACCATAATAAAAAATGGCCAGACTTCTGGCCATTTTTAGCGTAACTCACCTTAATTAGTGGTACAAGATACGGAAAAGTTGATCAAGAGTATTAGTTTAATCAGAAATTCGGCTTAATCACCGGCCTAATATTCCCACCAGAAGGTCTACTACCACCAGAAAAACCAGCTCCACTAGCAGGTCCGCCGCCCATCCCCATCATCTTGTCGCGTTGCATGGTTTCACTCGGGGCACGTCGCGCGCCAGATGCCCCACCACTAGATCCAGTTCCGCCCAGCCTTCCGTATCCGCGTTTATATCCATCTCCTGGCGTCACGCCATATCCGCGCCTTTCGCCGCCGCTACTTAGCACGCCATAGCCACGAGCTTTTTCTTGTTCTCCCACCACCCCATAACCACGCTTCAATTCCTCTGAGTTTTTTACATAACCATAGCCATGATTAGTTTCTTGGTCATTCACCCGGCCAAAACCATCATTCTGGCTAGGCTCCGAACTGACACCACGAACATCGAAGTTGCTTTCCATGCCATTTTGTCCACGCGACCTCTGGTATAGGTCACCTGCCTCTTGTTGTTTGCCAGAATTTCCCCGCATCAGATCACTTTGTCCATAACTGCCGATTATGCCGCTCATTTCACCTCCATTTTCTTCCATTATAGCAAATTTTAATCTCTTAGCTTGTCGCAAAATTCATCACTCATCATCAAGTCCACTCGCACCCACCGGTAAACTAAAAAGCACTCACTGGTAAGCTAAAAATCGCAGCAAAACCCCCGTAGTTTACTGTGAAAATCCCCCGTACTTGCTTTTAAAAATCTAAAACACTTATGATTATTTTCTAACTATTGAAACCCACACGCTAAAAACGCTAATGTTTGTGATATAACCATTGACATTTTCAACCATTTATAGTATAATCACCTCAGTCTGTAATCTGGCTTAACCGCTTGAATTACCAAGACGTCCATTAAAATCGAATCATCTCAGGCGTAAAATAATTTCACGCCTGTTTATTATAGATGTAGATGTTGTAGAAACTATTTTTTTGCCTCGAAAAATCGAGCGCAGACATGAGGAGGGAATCATGAATTTAACTTTAATTGGAGCTATGATTGTTGTCGTTACATTTGCCATTCTTTATTGCATATGTGCTCGAAAAACCAAGTCTAATCAAGAGTTCTCGGCGATTGAAAAAGGTCTCCTGAAGGGTTGTTTAGCAAGTTTAGGCTTGCTGGCACTACCAATTTTCGGGAACCTAGCGTTTCCAAAACTGCAACCACAACTTACTGCAGTGATTTTTGTAGTCGAGTTAGCAGCGATTGCGGTGTATAGCCTTCTGGAATTTCGGAAGTTGAATTACCGTAAGGTGAAACTGGTTTGTATTGTGGCGCTATTTGCCGGAATTGCATTAGTTTGGTGTCAGCTTCTTAGCTACTATCAGATGAAACATGATATTTTAAATATCATGGATTTTGCAATGGTAACTTTCCTTTCCTGGTTAGCTGCGATTATTGTAGTTACTTTTACTTATCTTGGCGGCCCTAAATTAAGAGCCAAAAAGAAAAGTAAAGCTGAAGCTGAAAATGCAAAGCTGCGTGAGCAAATTGAGCGCATGCAGAATGAAAGAAATAAGCTTCAGGAGGACAATGAAAAACTTCGTAGCGTAGTTCAAGGAACCAAAAGTGGAACCCCTGAGCAAAAGTCAGTGACTGAGGATAAAAAGGCCGAGTCAAATCCGCCGAAAAACACTCAGACTGATGAAGCTCAGACTACCACCTCTGCGCCGAAATCTGACGCAGAGGATAAACCCAAGAAAGTCACTAACCCTAGCATGAACGAAATCCAGCAGCAAACGTTGTCGGAAATTCTGGATATGCTGAATAGTGACTCTAGCCCAGAGGATCAATTCATAGCTATTGATGAACTTATCAATAGTTATCGAACCGCTACTGTTCAGGAAGCTGCTACTCAAAAAGAGAAAGCTTTAAGTCAAGGTCCAAAACCCACTGACCCCAAAGTAGACTCTAAAAAGGAGCCAGAAGAGACGGAAGAAGAGGAAGAAATCCTTGATCCTGTTGACTTTGGTGACAACTATGAGGACGAGGCAATCTTCCCGGATTTATCCGTAAAGATTAGTCCTTTAGCTGGCTTCCTAGCTGTCGCAATTATCTTTATGGTATACGCGATAGTTCGAGTTTGGATGTAGGAGAAGATGCCTATGAACGAGGAAATGACATTGGAGTATGGCTGTATGATTCTCAGTCTTGTGGGATTTATCTTCGGAATAATCTCGCTTAAGATTGAAATCGACAGCTCAAACACAGACGGCATTATGCTTAGTTGCATGATGATCGTCGTGTTTGTAATCACATTTTTGGCTAGACTCCGCATTTCCCACATCGAGGACGGAGTCTCAAAACGAAAGAGAGGCAAAAAATGATAAAGTTTGGAAAAACCGAAAAGATCCTGTCAGGAATTCTGGCAGGTCTACTTGTGGTATTGGTCATCGCAGTTGGTGTGAAATCTTGTCAAAGAAATCACGCCGATGCTGAGGCGGAAACGCTTTCCGCTAAGGATGTTGAAGCCGAAAAAGCAGAATTAACATTCGACTTTGACGCCTATGAATACGCGAAAGCGTACCCAGAGTTAAGCCGAGAGTTCTGCGATAATTCGATGCCGAATAAGGCAGCCGAAAGAGTCGCAGGATCTGGCTTTAGTGATGCTCTATCCACACCTTTCTCCGTGACTCACGGAACGAAGGATGGCGAGAAGTATAGCGAAGACGAAGTAGCTATCATGATTACAGAGGATAACCAGGAAGTTCTAACAAATTATGTATATACTCAATCGTGGATTAAAATATTCTCGAATATAACCTTGAGTGATGGAACTACTCTCCCTCAGATTAACCCCTGGTTAAATGAGGCACAACTTGAATATGACAGATTCATGAAGGACGGAACTGGTGGTCAGAACTATCTCCGAGAGGAGGGCGGAAAGCTGTATATCAACGATAGACAGCTCAAGCTCGGCGTAGCTACATTGTGGCTTAGAGATCGGCTTATCAACCAAGGAGTACAATTGGTGACTACAAATCACCATTATCCACTGAGTTTGGCGAATACTGATTCCGCCAAACTCACGACGTTTACCGAGGCGCACTACGAGTTTACTCGTGACGCCTTAGTGCTAGCTTATGTAAATAAAGCTGGCACCGAGATCTTCAAGATTGGAATTAACGTACACGATAAGCGTCCAGAGCTTATCAAGGTGAAGATTACCGAAAAGAAGCAAAAGCAAACAGAGTCTAGTACCAAGGAATCTTCAACTCAGACTTCTACTGAGTCTTCTACTGAATCTTCTACTGAGGAGTCAGAGACTGAGAGAAGTACTGAGCGTCGCCGTAGAGGCGGCGGTGGTGGCGGTGGTGGAAATAATCACCACGAGAGTCAACCAGAGAAGAAACCTTCTCAGGATTTGGTCAACAACGGCGGCGCTGGAAGCGGTGGTGGTAACGCTACTGTCGGTACTGACGCCTTCGAGCCTACGGACCCAGCGGTTCGCACGGATGGAGGTCATGAGAGACCGGAGAAAGTAAAACCGGAAACTCCGACTCGAGATCAGGGCAGAAGTATCGAGGAATCTGAAGCAGCGTATGAAAATCGAAAAGATTACGCTACAGAAACTCAGCCGCAATCAGCTGAGTACAGAGACAAAAACGGAGTTAAGGTTGACGACATTGCCGAAGGTAATGACGTCCTAGACGAAGTCCAGTAATGGACTTCAGTACAACTTATCTACATCTATGTTGTACCTTAATTACCCTGGCGGCTCAGGCCGCCGGGTAATTCATGTTTACTCTTGAGACGATTCGATTTCAGTGGCATAGACGAAAAT
>CAUQEY010000031.1:0-7112 GCA_963517175.1 uncultured Candidatus Saccharibacteria bacterium
TAATATCTTTAATATCTTTAATATCTTTAATATCTTTAATATCTTTAATATCTTTGTTAATAAAGATTTCCAAGATTGAAATTATTTCACTATAAATCACTGAAGGGTCTATAAGTAAATTTTTATTAATATCATGTAAAAAATCAACACGCGTCAACATAGTATTAATATATTACAATTTAAAACAAGTCACAACAAAAATGTCAGCCGTTCAATAATTAATAACATGTCATCAATATGCAGTAGTATAATATAACTTATGACAGATACCACTATCACTAAACTCCACCTCATCCGTCTGATTTTTCAGATTCTTGCATTTTTATCCACCTGTACAGTCTTTTATTTTTTATATCAAACAAAAATTCTACCAGCGCACTTCTTCAGTCTTCTTGCTTTCATAACCTTTTTAATTATTACCACTCTAATCTTTTTTAGTCACCGCCACAAATTCGCAGTTATCATCTTAAGTATTATTTTTTTCATTAATTTCATCCTTGCCTTCCTCCTCTTCAAATACAACGACTATTTCTCCAAAATCAGCCCCAACAAAACCTATTTTGAAAAATACAGCCTTGTCACCCTCAAAGATTCTAATCTCACAAAAAACACCACGAGTACTATTTCGCCTCTTGGGCTTTTAACCAGTGACCCCTATTTCGAAACCGTCAAACAGTATCTCACATCCGCAGAGAGTAACCGTCCAGACCTCCTCAAAACTCCTCTCGAAGAAATCAATCTCAAGACCTACGACAACCTCCTCGCCCTCACCACAGCACTCACAACCCCTAAATCCACCAACGACAAGCTCCAGACTATCTTCCTTGGCCACACCTATCTCGACGCGTTGAGGGACAATAATGAGACTATTTATAATCAACTCCAAATCCTCGCCGATATCGAAATAAAAGTCGCACCGAAGCATGTCGAAACCACCTCGCACGCTTCACTCGACTCGCCATTCACTATTTATCTCAGTGGCATCGATAATCGCGACCATACCCTGCCTTTTGCCGCCCGCTCCGACGTCAACCTCATCCTCGCCATCAATCCCGCCAAGCATAAGATTCTCCTCCTCAATACTCCACGTGATTTTTATGTCCCCCTCGCCATGAATGGCAAACTCGACAAACTCACCCATGCCGGACTTTATGGCGTCAATGAATCAATCCATACTCTAGAAAATTTCTATAATATCAAATTCAATTATTACGCGCGTATCAATTTCGATGCCACTTCCACCATCATCGACCAACTCGGCGGCGTCGACATTCATATACCTTACGTCGTGAACACTTATCATGGCCACCGTCACTACGAACCAGGAAATTATCACCTCAATGGTGATGAAGCCTTGGATTTTGCCAGGGAGCGCGTCTCGATTAGTTGGGCTGGTGGAGATCGCGAGCGTGGTCGTAATCAAGAAAAAATTATCACCGCTCTACTTCAAAAACTTCAGCAAGATAAAACCAATCTCACCAAGTTAGATCAAATTTTTAATTCTATCGCCAAAAACATTCAAACTAACTTCACTCCCGACGACCTAAAATATCTTGTCCAAAAACAGCTCAGCAATTTTTCCAATTGGCAAATCGAATCTATCGATGTTGATGGTAAGGCCGACATTACTTCGACCTACACCTATCCAGAACCAAAACACTTCGTTTGGCATCCATATCAAGACACCGTCGATAAAGCCAAGGCCAAGCTCCAAGAGTACCTCACATAGTAGTCTAATTCCAGTTCCAAGAATATCTCACAAAATGATAGAATAGTTTAATGACAATCAAAATTCACCGACTTATTCTACCCACACTGCTTATTTTTCAGATGTGCTTCATTTTTATTATGTCCTCCTTCGGACACAATTCTTCCGACGCCCAAAGCAATCTTTTCGTTGATTTTATCGCCCAAAATTTTCCGCACGTACGTCACGGCCTAGAAAATAATCTGATTAGTCTCAGCACCCTGATTTTTCTGGTGCGAAAAACCGCCCACTTCACTGAGTATGCTATTTTGGGCGCATTATTTTATCTCAATCTTATACAATTCCCAAAACTAAATAGCCACATTAAAAAGCTTCTTTTGCCTATCCTTTTTAGCTTTCTCTATGCCATTACCGACGAGCTTCATCAAATCTTCGTCCCCGGTCGCTCCGCTCAGTTTCGAGATGTTTTAATCGACACTCTCGGTGCGAGCTTTGGCTGCCTCTTAATTCACACTCTTTTGACTTTATTTACTAAACTAAAATCAAATTCCAAATCCAAAACCCAGAGCCCCAGCCAAACCTCGACTAAACCCCTGACCAAAAACTAAATAAAATTCCAAACCAGCCTAAACGGTATAATAGCTATAGTAGCCGTTCTTTTTGCCACGGCGCTTATCTACCACCTGATTCAAAATCACACCAGGCATATTAATCTCAATCGCCTCCAGCGCGCGTTTCGAGTTTTGTAAATCTTCAATCGTGGTTTCATTCGCCGCACAAATCAACATCACCCGGTCGGAACGCTTCGCCAAAATCAAAGAATCTGAAATTCCTTCAATCGGCGTACCATCGATTAATACATAATCATAGTGCTTTTTCACTTCAGAAAGCAACATTTCCATCTTCTTTGATTCCAGAAGCTCACTTGGATTTGGTGGTACCACGCCACGCGTAATCACTTCAAGATTTTTCACATTAGTCTTCACCGCATATTGTCTTATCTTCTTTAGATCACCTTCCGCCAAAATATTCGACAGACCGAACTGATTACTTAATTCGAAAATTTCGTGTTGGCGACCCAGGCGCATATCACAGTCAATCAAAAGTACCTTCTTGTTAGTCTTCGCAAAAGCCACCGCCAAGTTTGCAACAATAAAACTCTTACCTTCGTGCGCTCTCGAACTACAAAACAGCACTGTATTCGAATTCTGATTATTTAATGAGAAGTATAAACTAGTACGAATCGTGCGAAAATCCTCCGCCACCGACATCTTCGGATTATCGCGTAAGACCAACTCTGAATCTTCATTCACTTCCACCTTCTCCACCTCTTCCACATTGGCGATTTCCGCTTCTTTTTCTGCCGCAATCTTCTCTTGTTCTAGCGCAATTTTTTCTTGAATCGCTTTTTCTTCGGCGATAATCTTACGCCCTACCGCCTTAATCTCGACAAAAGGTCTCTCCAGCGTGCCCTTCGCTTTTTCAGCCTCTTCAATAGCTTTCTTCGCTGCCTCTTCGGCTGCTTTTTCGGCTGCCTCCTGTTCCGCCTTCACCTGCAATTCAGCTTCTTTTTCTGCTTCCTTTTGTTTCAATTTCTCGAGTTTTTGCTGTTCTTTTGCTTCTTTTTTCAAACGCTTCGCTTCGAGCTTAGCCAGCTTCGCTTCCAACTTTTTACGCTTTTTCTTCTGTTTTTCTGTTTCTAATTTGTGCACCTTGCCAAAAATTGGCAACTTGAAAATTTCCTCAATCTGCTCCGTGGTTTTAATCGTGCGATCAAAGTAAAATAACACCAAAATAATTCCGAAACCCAGCACCATACCAGCCACCGTATAAATAATCTCTTGCTTCACCACATCAATGTTATATGGACTTCTCGGCTCCACCGCATGATCGAGAATATTCACACTCGTGTCATTATAAATCTGCGAAATTTCTTCCTTAAAAATATCCGCCACCCAGTTCGCTAGTTCGAAGCTACGATAAGCATTCGCATCTACCACCGAAATACTAATAATCTCCGTATTTTTCAAAGAAGACACATTAATCTTCGCACTCAGAGCCTCATAAGATTCCTTCAAGTTATTTTCTTCAATCACCCGATCAAGCACGCGATGTGATTTCACTACCTCAGTATAAGTTTCAATCAAATTCTTATTCGCCGTAATTTCACTCTGCACCGTGGTCTTCGATTTATCCGAACTCAAAATAATCGTCGCGCGCGATTTATATTCTGGTTTCTGCACTAAAACTGTATAGGCTGTGCCCGCCGACACGCAAAGCACCACCATCGCAAAAAACAACACCAGGTGTTTTCTAAAGTAAATTAACAAGTCTCTCAAGTTAATCTCTTCCATATCTATTATTATAATATGGTAATAGACTTCCGTAAATAGTCTAAATATATTTCACCGCAAAACGCAAATGCTTATTTTTTGTAGTTTTCATCTTTAAAATTAAACTTTAAAATATTCTTATATCAAAAAACGGGGGCTCGCCCCGTCGTCAGGTGGACCCAGGTCTAATGACCAGCCCAGTACCTATATTATAGTATGTAAGTGTAAAAATATACAAATAAAATCTTGTATTTTTTACCACTTGGAGTTATAATTAAAACATCATTACGCCGGACTAGCCTAAGGTTTCGACCGACCGCAAATGCCGGCATTTTTGATGGTTAATCTTTTTGTATCATCTTAGTAATACGTTTGAGCGGCAAAATATAAGAAGCTAATGGTTGGAATAATGAAGAATAGAATTTAGTCGGCGTAATAATTCTTTCCAACTTACCTTTTTCTGCAAGATAATTAAACAAGCAAGTGAAATCGCCATCCGAGGCGAAGACGATGGCCTTGTCGTAATTGTCATATTCTATAGCCGCGGCGTGTAAAACTAGCTCCGCGTCAACATTACCCTTCATCTGACGCTTACCGCTCTCATGATAAATAACTGTTGGCTTATGAATAAGCGTAAAGCCTGCGTCCACCAAACGGCTATACGTATAAGTTCTATCCGGGTCATAGCCGATAAAGATAAACGC
Organism: uncultured Candidatus Saccharibacteria bacterium; assembly: GCA_963517175.1. Classification (GTDB taxonomy): domain Bacteria; phylum Patescibacteriota; class Saccharimonadia; order Saccharimonadales; family Saccharimonadaceae; genus Nanosyncoccus. The sequence continues at coordinate 4,746 of CAUQEY010000031.1, forward strand.
TTTCTTAACGTTAAACTTATTAGTAAGATAGAGGCGAAGCTTACGATAATCTAACTCAATTCCTTGAGATTTTGCACCGAGATGCAGGTTATTGCCGTCAATGAAGACATAAATGATAGTATTTTGCATTATTTTGGATTCCATTTGCCTTTATTATACTGAATAAAACTAATTTGCTCCAGGAATTGTTACGGCATTTAACAACCACTTACATTAGAAAAACAACAAAAAAACAACCTCACGGTTGCCTTCATGCGAAATATTTGGTGGAGCATATGAGACTCGAACTCATGACCTCTTCAATGCCATTGAAGCGCTCTAGCCAACTGAGCTAATGCCCCAAACATCTTGCGTTAGAGTAATTATATCAAACCTCTAACTTTTTTGTCAATTTTAAGGTATAATAAATGAAAGAATTAAAGGGAATTGATATCTATGTACTAATTTTTTCAGTTTATTAACGTGATTTATTTAATACACATCTAATTTAACATGGAGAAATTATGTCAGATATCGTCTTTTCACTAATTGATCAAGAAAAAATCCGCCAACAAAAAGGTCTCGAACTCATCCCGAGCGAAAATTATGTTTCCGCCGACGTCTTAAAAGCTATGGGTACCGTTCTCACCAATAAATATTCTGAGGGCTACCCATCCTTCCAAGATCTAGAAAACTATAATCCAGCCGACGAGTCGAACATCGTCGCCGACCTACCGAATTATCGTTATTATGGCGGTCAAACTAATATTGATAAAATCGAACGCCTCGCTATTGCCCGCGCGATGAAACTTTTTCATGCCGATCACGCCAACGTCCAACCCCACTCTGGTGCCAATGCCAATGAAGCGGTTTATTTTGCCTGGTGTCAGCCTGGTGACAAAATTCTGGCCATGAATCTTGGCCACGGTGGTCACCTCACTCATGGTTGTCCAGTCACGCGCTCCGCTAAAATCTATCAATTTATTAATTATGGCGTCACCCCAGAAGGCGACCTCGATTACGACGAAATTGAACGTCTCGCCGAAGCTGAACATCCGAAGATTATCCTCATCGGCTACTCTGCTTTCATGAAAATTCCTGATTTTGCCCGCATTGCCAAAATTGGTCAAAAAATCGGCGCACTTCTGATGGCTGACATGGCTCACGTCGCCGGCCTCATCGCAGGCGGTGTACACCCGAATCCTCTCGATTTTGGCTTTCATGTTATGACTACCACCACTCATAAAACTCTGCGCGGTCCTCGTGGTGGTCTCATTCTTTCCAAAGGCAATGTCGCTTCACCTCTAAAAAAACCTGAACACACTCTCGAAAACATCCCGATTCTCATCGACCGTGCAGTCTTCCCAGGTACCCAAGGCGGTCCACTCGAACATATTATCGCCGCAAAAGCCGTCGCTTTTAAGGAAGCTCTCTCCGATGATTTCAAGCAATATTCCGCCAAGATAGTCGAAAACGCCAAGGCTCTCGCCAAAGCACTTCAAAATCACGGTTTCATCCTCCAGGGTGATGGCACCGATAATCATCTCATTCTCGTCAACGTCAAGAAAAATTTCGGCATCGATGGTAAATTCTATGAACGCGCTCTCGACCTAGTCGGACTCACCCTAAACGCCAACGCCGTCCCAGAAGATACTTCCGCCGCCTTCCGTCCATCCGGCGTCCGCCTCGGCACCCCAGCCATCACCACTCGCGGTATGGGCGTCACTGAAATGCAGCAAATTGCCAATTGGATGAAGCAGGTCATGGATATCTGTCTATCTGTAAAAACTGAAGAGAATCTCTCTACCGCCGAACCCAAGCTGACCGAAATCTGCCGTCAAGTCGAAACTCTCGCCGCAAAATTCCCAGTCCCCGGCATTAATTAAACACGCGTGACCGAATTAACAAAAATCACCACACCAATAATCCGAGCCAAAATCATCTAAGCAAAAATCACACAGGTGTATAATATATCTAATCATGGAGGTAAAATGAAATTAGAAATCAAAAATCTCACCAAAAAATTTGGCGACAAAAAGGTCCTAAAAGACCTCAACTTCACCGTCGAAAGCGGCAAGGCTTTTGGCTTGCTTGGCCGCAATGGCGCCGGTAAAACCACCACTATCCGCATTCTCATGCAAGTTTTTCAGCCAACTTCCGGCAAGGTTCTCCTCGACGGCGAGCCAATCGATTACTCTAGGGTTAGCCTCGGCTACCTTCCAGAGGAACGCGGCCTCTATCCGAACGACAAAATCGTCGACCAATTAATCTATTTAGCCGCGCTAAAAGGCGTCGATAAGAAAACTGCCACCGCCTCGATCGATTACTGGCTCGATTTTCTCCAAATGACCGATTACAAGAACGCCAAACTCAAAACTCTTTCCAAAG
>CAUQEY010000032.1:0-6837 GCA_963517175.1 uncultured Candidatus Saccharibacteria bacterium
TTTGCGATTTTCGACAAATCGATTTTAATAGTTTTATCTTTCATAGATACTCCTTATTGTATTTTGCTATAATTTCTAATTCCCAAAACTTACACGGTAAATGGCATTTCAGGGGTTGCGCGAACTTGGTTTTGAATAACCTCAAGTGTAGCGTCCCAATTCGCAACGATCATATCCCAATAATTGCTCGGGAAGTTTTCGATTGGCGTTCCCATCGGGAAGTGTCCGCGGATATAAGCAACGTCTTGCAATTCGCTCTCTGTCACGTTATGCGGTGTCATTAAGTCGATAAGTGCTTGTGGTAATAAGCCGGTTGTTTGCGGTTGTACTGGTTTAGCACGTTCACGCTCTTGTTTTATGTCGTCCGCGATTGCGTTTAGTGTTTCTGCAATTTCAGGTTGTTGCGTTTCCGCTTGTACCGTTTCAGGTTGTGGTTGTGGTGTCACTTGTTGCGTTGCGAAGATATGAGCGATACTTTCAAAATCAAACGGTAATTGATCCGGTAAACCGTGACGGTTCTTCGCGTCCCATGCGGGGCGATGGTTGGTATAAATAACACGCTCTCCGCCTTGCGCTTTTTTCTTGCCATCGTCCGTTGTCATAACGAACGTCTTATAATTCGCAAAGAGCACCATATCCGCCCACTCTTTTACAAGCGGGGCTGTTTTCGAGCTTGTCTTTTGTCCGAGCTTCAATTCGTATCGGTCATACGCTCCCATTTCGTCCGGTTGCTCGAACTTCTTAATTTGAGCGTGAGCGGTTAAGACAACGTTGATTCCGATATCCACAAGCTCTGACAAGCTATTTAACAAGCGCCCGATTTCTTCTTGAACGTATGTATAACCCTTGCCCCACCCAAAATCTTCGATTCCGTTTTTTTGGTGCTGTGAGCATACATAAGATACAGCTAACTGCTCCGCCCAGTCAATCGTGTCAATGACTAGCGTTTTGCAAGCGTCCGAATTCGCTTTAATGAATGCAATCTCATTCTTTAGCATGGCCCAGCTTGTCGGTTTATCCATACGAGCCACGTCCATATTATCAGTCGAGCCTTCCGTGTCAATGAATACCGGCTCCGGAAATTGTGCTGCAAAAGTTGACTTTCCGATTCCTTCCGGACCATAAATCACGACTTTTTGAGCCCGCGCCTTCCTTCCTCTTGTAATTTGCATTTCTTAGTCCTCCGCGTCGTCGTTTAGCAAACCTTTTAGAATCCCTTTGATATATTTTCGTTTCGCGTCTTCAATATCTTCGGTTAAGTCTTCCGGCTCTTTGCCGTCTAGCGTTTTTAGTTCGTACGTTGCGGTTACTTCTAGCAATTCGCAATCGAAAGCGTTTGCCAATTTCTCGAATTCTTCAATTTGTTCTTTCGTTGCCGTTACGTCGTTTTTTGAAGCGTTGCTTAATTTGTCGGTATTTTTTACTGAATAAGCTAAAGCTCGACCGTTGTTTTTATATTCCACTAAAATTTTTCCCGTTTCTTTATCTCGTAATACGACAAATGTTTCTGTTTTTTTCATAGTTGTTTTCCTTCTTTCTTTAATTAAAATCCGTTTTGCCAAGTTGGCGCTACTGTTTCTTGTGCGCCATTTGTTGCCCCGTTTAATAGTCCGTTTTCAAAACTGTTTGGTTTGACGCTGTAACCGTCTTCGATGAGAACCGAACATTCTCCGCCCGTTGAAACTCTTGTCGCGATAGCTTGCAATCCTTCTTTTTCAAGCCATGCTCCGAATTCCGTGAGAGTGATCTGGTCCATCTGCTCGAGCTTATCAATAAGAACGAACCCACAATCAGGCTTCAATTTACGAACGATAGCCGTCGCTACTTGTAATTGTTGCGAACCGCTCATATTATCCCAACGTTGACCGAGGTATAAGAGTTCGCCATCATCCACGGATAAGCCCGGAAGTGGTAAGTCTGCGTTCGTGAGTAAGTCTGTTTTTTGCTTGCGAATCCCTTCAATAACAAGGTCTAATTTGCGGTATTGCTCACGATATACTTTCGCGTCTTCTTCTGCCTTGTCTTTGTCGAAATTCGCCCGAACTTTCAAGTTAATTTGTTCGATATTCGCGATACTGTCTTCAATTTCTTGTGTGGATTCGTCCACTAAAACAGAAACGTTTTTTCGTGCAATATCAAGGTCTTGTGCTAGTGCTTGCTCTTTCGCTCTTGCTTCTTCAAGCTCTTTTTCCAATCGTTGGACGTTTGCATGAGTAAAATTATAATCGTTTTCGATAACGTCTAAATTTTGACGTTTACGGGCATTTTCGCCATTACGTCCTAAAATTTCTTGTTGTTGCTGAATCAATTCCGCAATCGAAACAAGCTCTTTCGGTGCGTCTGGATAATAAGGTTGTTCTTTAGCAAATTTTTCTTTTTGGTCTGCGATCACTCCGATAGCGTGACGCTCTTGATACTTGGCTTTTTCTTCCATTTCGAGCTGAACTAATTGATCGCCTACCCCGATAATTTGTAATAAGGTTGTAGCCTTTTCCTTGTCGTTCATTTCCATAAACTTCGGAAGGTCAAGCGCTAGTTCTTCCACGAAACTATCAAGTAATTTTTGACCGGCTTTATTTCCGCTCGGATCAATCACTTTTAAATCGCTATTTTTGCCCTTACGTTCAACGATAAGGCCATTCGATAACGTGATTTTCAGGCTTGGCGGAAGCGTCGAGCCTTCGCGTTGTGCTTGTGATGGCTTGTATTTGTTACCACCTAACGCCCACGCTATCGCGTCTAATACGCTTGTTTTTCCTTGATTGTTGTTACCACCGACGATTGTCAAGCCTTTTGCTGAAGGTTCAATTTTGACCGCTTTAACGCGCTTGACGTTTTCAATTTCAAGTTTATTGATTGTTACCATTTTCTACCCTTTCTAGTTCAACCCGATAGGAGGTTCGACGTCGTAAGTAAATTGCTTGTCAGATTTTTTTAGGTTCATTCGTGCGATTGTGTAAAAGTCCGTTGTAACTTCTTCTGTCGCTTCAAGTTCCTTACTTTCATGCTTCATTGTAAAGAGCATAAGAACGAATATTCCTAAAAGCATAATTCCGACTCCGAGTAATTGCTCGGTAATGTTTGGTTCTATCATTTTTTCTTCTCCTCGTTGATCTCATTTATTTTCTTTTGGTCTGAATATGCTTGTTTCCAGTATTTTAGTTCTTTTCTTAAATGTATATTTTCTTCTGAGAAAACAAGAGCAGTTTCTTTCCAATCAATATTTTTTTCTTTTGGTTCATTGTTGAAAAACCATTTTATAAGTTTGTCTAATATCTTCATGTTTAAATTCCTACTTCATAAGTTGTCGTTGAAATCTTAATACATCATCTAAGTCGTATAAGTATTTACCGCCTTTTGCGTTTTGTTGATAGCTGAATTTTCCTTGATCTCGAAAATCTTCAATTCTTGTTCTTCCCCATCCAGTAGCCTTCATGACTTCTTTGATTGGAACCATATTGAATTGTTTTGAAATTCTTCTGTTTGCTTCTTTCATGGCTTCGATATTAAGTTTTACCAAGTCTTCAAAAAGTTCTTCTTTCCATTCGTTACCAAAGAGTTCTATTGCCACTAGTATTTCCTCCTTTTCTGTGGTATAATTAAGTTAGATTTTTAAGTAAGCGCCGGATTTTCGTCTGGTGCTTTTTTATTTTATGAATCAACCGCCTAAACATATTTTTTTATTTTCATGGTCCCTCCTTTCTACTTGTCGCGGTTATGCGACTATTTCGCTAAAAAAAATAGACATAGCTTCCTCTTTGGAAAGATTAAGCGTTGATACAATCAAATTTACTTCTTTGATTGTAAAGTTGCCTTTTTGCTTCATCTTGCGGTAAAATGTACTTTTATCAATACCAATTTTACTTGCAAGTTCTTCTTGCGTGGTATTTCGTTCTACGATTTTACCTTTTAGTTTAGAAACATCTACCATATATTCTCCTTTCTTTACGTCGCACTTCTGCGACTTATTGAATTAAGTATAACACCTTAAAAAGTAAATGTCAACAAAAAAATCGCATTTTTGAAACTTTTTTTATTGCGTTTTTGAAACTAAAGGTGTAAAATTAAGGTGTAATATATAGGAGGAAAAAAATCATGAACATCGGAGAAAAAATAAAATTAAGAAGAAAAGAATTAAAAATCTCTGCGGATGACTTAGCTGACGCGGTAGGTGTATCACGCTCTACTATTTTTCGCTACGAAAAAGGTGATATTGAGAAAGTAGGGCCAGAAGTTCTAAAAAAGATAGCTGACAAATTAAAAGTATCTCCAGCGGACTTAATGGGCTGGAATGAAGGTTCTGAAGTGAAAACTATCAATTATACTTCATCCGACCTACGCAAAATGGCTGAAAATGCTAAAACATTTGACGGTAAGCCGTTAAATGAAGACGATATTCAAGCCATACAAAATATTATAGAAATATATCTTAATAAAAAATGAGCATTGAAGACATTTGCAAAAAATACGGTGTCAAGATTGAATACTTCGACAATGATTTGTGGAATAGGAACGGTATCTATATTGATGAAATAAAAGTAGTTTTCGTGAGTAAAAATCTAGCGCCTGAGAAACAAAAACAGGTTATACTGCATGAGTTAGGTCATATAGACCATACGGAAGCAGAATATAGAAACGCTAAGATTAAATGCGAAAATGAAGCTGATAGAAACATGATACATCATTTACTGGTGGATGCTTTAGATCAGTTAGAAAATCCGTCTGATTTTAATTATCTTGACTTCATGAAATTTTATAATTTAAAAACCACTACTGACGAGGTAATGGTTAAGGAAGAATATCAGACATTATTAAAATAGTTATTTAATAAATGGATTTAAAATCCAAGAAAAAAGGAGAAAAAAATGGAAATTTTAAAGAATTTTTTAGTGTTATTTTTTTTAGCTTCAGCATTTGGTATTTGGTATTTTATCAAAAAAAACCCAAATAAAAAATATAGAAATATCTCAATCGCTGTTCTGATAGGTTCTAGCTTTATTATTGGAACTCTCTTCAAAGAAGACACAACAAAAACCGAAAATACACAACCAACAACAACAACAACACAAGTTGTTACTACCACTTCATCTGAGAGTACAGAAAAATCAAAAGAAGTTAAAACTAGTGAAAAAACTAGTGAAACAAGTACAACCCAAGAAATAAAAAATGATGGTCCTGAATATACAGAAGCGTCTAATACACAATTCGCTACACATTTGACTACTGAAATCAATAATCAGTTAACAAATACAGGTTATCAAGTTGTTGCTAAACCAGTAGGGAAAAATGTCCTTTACTTGTATCTTCCTCAAGAAGCTAAATATTATTCCAAAGTAGAAATTCAACAAATTGCTGACAAGATACACCAAATTAAAGAAAGCACTTTTAAAACTTGGGCAATAGAAAATGGTTATGATTTGGGTTCTACTTACTCTCCTAAGCTATATGTGAAAGTGGAAGATGATACAACTATTGCGAAAGAAAGTGGGGCCTTGAAAAAATCAATGAAAGTAGTAGTAAATAACTAATTAAAAAATCCCAAGGTCTGAAAGTTTGACGACGAGGTGATTATAAAATGGAAATCAAGTCTTACAAAAAGAAAAACGGCGATACTGCTTATATGTTCCGAGCTTATATAGGCAAGGCGGATGGGTATAGTCGATACGTTACACGTCGCGGATTTTCAACGAAAGCGAAAGCAAGAGCAGCACTTCTTCAACTTCAAAATGATATCGAAAATGAAGAACAGACCAAGAAAGAAATAACTGTCGAAGAAATCTCAGAAAAATGGCTTAAAGAATACTCTGAAACCGTACAAGATAGCACCTATATAAAGACTTCTCGGAACTTCAAAAACCATATATACCCGGCTTTTGGAAATAGAAAAATTGCTACTATAACAGCTATTCAAATGCAAGAGCAAGTCAACGAGTGGTCTAAAAAATTAGTCTATGGACGTAAACTAAAAGGTTTAATGAATAACATATTCAAATACGCTATCAGACATGGTTATATTGAGACGAATCCGGTCGATAGTGTAGTGACCTCTGTTAGAAAGAAAGTTGATAGTAAGAGCGACTTCTATAACAAGGATGAATTAAAAAAATTCATGATACTAGTTGCTAAGACTAAGGATTTAGAAAAAATAGTTCTCTTTCGTCTTCTAGCCTTCACGGGAGCGCGAAAAGGTGAGATTTTAGCGCTTGAATGGAAAGACTGGAACGATAACACTTTGGATATTAATAAGGCTATCACAAGGGGTTTTGCGGGCGAAGAAATAGGGAATACAAAAACCGTTAGCAGCAATCGATTGATTAGTCTTGATAAAAAAACAAAAAACCTTTTGAAGAAATGGAAGAAGCAAAATCCTGATACAAGATACATTTTTGAGAATGAATTCAAAAAACCAATCCCGAGCACTTTACCCAGAAAGTGGTTACTTGGTATTTTAAAGGATAGCAAGCTAAGACCGATTAAAATTCACGGTTTCAGACATACTCACGCAAGTCTTTGCTTTGAAGCTGGAATGACTTTAAAACAAGTTCAATATCGACTCGGACATTCTGATTTAAAAACAACAATGAACGTATATACTCATATAACCACTCAAGCGAAAGATGATATCGGTGAACGCTTTGCAAAATATATAGATTTTTAAAGGAGGCTTGCCTCCTTTTTGTGACTCCTTTTGTGACTCCCTTTTCTGCAAAGGAATACCAAGGAATACCAAAGAAAAAAATAAAAAACGCTGTAAGTACAACGTTTTAGAAAGGAATGCAAAAGAATGCAAAAGAATAATGGAGCCGGTGGGAGTCGAACCCACGTCCAAACACCTGC
>CAUQEY010000033.1:0-6429 GCA_963517175.1 uncultured Candidatus Saccharibacteria bacterium
TAATCTCATTACCCTTAATCTCTCCAGCTTCGATACCTCTAAGGTAACGAATATGAACTCTACGTTTAGCGGCATGGTTAGTCTCACTTCACTTAATTTATCCAACTTCAATACCTCGAAGGTGATACGCATGGACTATATGTTTCAGGACATGTCTAATCTCATTACCCTTAATCTCTCCAGCTTCGATACCTCTAAGGTAACGAATATGGGATTTATGTTTTATAATATGTCTAATCTCACTAGCCTTAATCTCTCTAATTTTAATGCCTACCAAGTGACGAATATGGATTACATGTTTGCTGGAATGAGTAACTTAACTAATTTGCAGTTATCAGAATCATTCGATACTTCCAATGTGAGTAGTATGAGATATATGTTTCATAAAGATTCGAAATTGACTTCCCTGGATCTATCTTCATTTAATACCAAAAATGTCACTAATATGGATAGCATGTTTTCGTATTTATCTAGTATTACGGATTTGAATTTGTCAACTTTTAACACTCAGAAAGTTACTAATATGAATGGAATGTTCTATAACCTTGAAAAGGTAAAAACATTAGATCTAAGCACTTTTGATACTTCTAGAGTGAAGAATATGACTGAAATGTTTGCTCTTATGGATTTTGCGCCCGATAATCTAGAAAAGATCTATGTGAGTAATTCTTTTAGTACAGATAGTCTGATTAATTCCAGTACCATGTTTAGAAATCGCAAGAAGCTTCGTGGCGGCGCTGGATCTTTTCTTGCTGATCCATCCACTGCCGATAAAACCTGGCTCCGCATTGACGACCCAACTAATGGCCATCCAGGCTACTTTACTAGAAAACCATAAGTTAACCAAAATCTATTCTTCTTATGGTAAAATAAATACATATGCAAGGCCAAAAATCACAAACATCGAACCCTCACGGGGGGGGGGTGGTTTAAACGGGAATTAAAGTTTCTCGGATTATTTTTGGCGATAATTTCTTTTTCAAATATTATTCTGAGCAGTAATACTTTTGCCCTCTTCGTTCCAACACTTTCCGCTTCGGTTGATCAAGCGAACCTGCAAGTGAACGGTAATTCGGTGATAAATTCGACAGATAAGACTACAGAAATTCCGTTTAATTTCACGGTGAATACCAATAACCGCACAGGTTATACCGCAACATTAAGTACTGAAACGGAAAATACCGCGCTAATTAATGCAAGTTCTGCAGTAGGAGCGAAAATCGATTCTATAAGTACGAACTTGACGCTTAATAATCTGCCGAATAATACTTGGGGTTATAAGTTTGGTGGGACTTCGAACTATGCGCCAATTCCAGCTCTCTCTACCCCAACGCAAATTATCCAAACCACAGGGAAGACTAACGGCAATGAATCTAATCAGCTAAGCATCGGTATGAAACTAGCGGATAATTTGGAATCAGGAAATTATACGAACAAACTAATCCTTTCTTTTGTTTCAAACCCATATACGTTGCGTGCCGTGATGACTAATGGGTCGGATTTTAATACTAGGGTGGGGAATTTAGACCCAAATCCAGCTTACTATTCTGGTCCTGATTCTATGCTAACCAAACCGAGTATTAAGGGTTTCAAGCGAAGCACTGTAGCTCCAGCCAATTCTGTATCAACAATTAATATTGAAGACCCAGATCTGTCAGACTACGAAATTAAAGCTTGGTATAATGCGGCGGACCAATCAGTATATTATTATGCACCGGTGGCCGTGACCTATCTAAACCCTAATTCTAGGGGTATGTTTCAATGGTTTACGAAAATTGAGAGCTTGGACTTTTCCAATATAGATACCAGTGAGGTAAATAAGATGCATGCGATGTTTTATTGGATGCAAAATCTTAAGACAATTAATTTTGGCAATTTTAATACTAGCAATGTCACTGATATGACCGCAATGTTCGGCTGCACATTTTCCTTGACTGAATTAGATCTATCTAGCTTTGATACCTCGAGCGTTACACAAATGAGCTATATGTTTCATGGTACATATGTACAGAAATTAGATCTTTCAAATTTTAACACCTCAAATGTTATAAACATGTATAGTATGTTCGAGGCAACCAGTAGGTTAAAGGAAATTAAATTTGGAGATAATTTTAATACAGAAAAGGTGACAAATATGGGAAGGATGTTTACTAATACACCAGTTCTGGTTGGGCTAAACTTATCTAAGTTTAATACTAAAAATGTAACTAATATGGGACGTATGTTTATGGCGGCAAAATCTATCCAAAATTTAGACCTTTCCTCTTTCGATACTTCGAATGTAACAGATATGAATGCTATGTTCTCTAGTATGTATAGTATAGAGTCTTTAGATATTTCTAATTTTAATACTCAAAAAGTAACAGATATGAATAATATGTTTTCGATGATGATAGAGCTTACTACTCTAGATATTTCTAATTTTGACACCCGGAATGTAACTAACTTCCAGAGTATGTTCGCTATTGATGAATCGTATGGGAGTATTGGTGGCAAGTTGGAGCGGATTTATGTTAAAAATGATTTTGATTTATCTAGCGCTACGGAAACTGGTGGTTTATTTAAATTTCAAACAAGATTGAGGGGTGGTTTGGGTTCTTTTGAGAGTGATCCGAGAAATGCAAATTATGCTTGGCTTAGGATTGATCGACCAGGAGCGAAAGGCTACTTTACTCAAAAACCGTAATAGTCTTCTTATTTGTGAAAATAATAATATTATTTGGTTTTGGATAGATTAAAAAAAGAATGTCGTCTTGCCTTTTGAGGACATAGGCTTGGGCAAGCGCCCTTGAGCGGTCCGATAAAAGGCATGCGACATTCTTCCCCTAGTTTTGTAGTAACTTGGCTAACTTTGCGCGAAGTCCTGTATCTTCCTCTTCACCATTCAGGGTATCCACCGTCACACGTAGAAGTCCAAAAGCCGTAATAAAAGAATAATCTAAATCAATTTCCGTCGCATTCTGGATGTCTGGGATATCTACGTCGTCCAGCAGGTGAATTACCGGGCGTCTAGCGAAAGGTAATTCTTCGTACCAATCTGAAGTCGCCAGTGCTTCTTGCAAAGTCGAAAGTCCCGCACCACCACCACAGAGAAGAATCTTATTTGGTAAAGCTTCAAGCAGAGAAAAATCAGATAGAGCTAATCCCACGCCGGAAACCCAAACTTCCGTATTATCGGCGATGGCTTTTTCTACCTTCTTCATACGGTCCGGCACGTTCAAAATATTTTGCACTTCATTCATGCGCTCTGCGTCGGAAACCGTCAGCGTCTTCAAGGCATGTAGATCATTAGAAAGTAGCCCACTATACTGAATCTTTACTAATTCTGCCGTATCAAAATCGAGCCCAACCTTGCTAGCTACCTGATGCGTGAAGCTGCGACCACCGATGCCAAACATCTTGGTCCCTTCAACCCCACCATTATCCACCACGGCAATATCCGTCGTACCACCACCGATATCCATCACAATGGCTGAGAGATTAGAATCGAGATTATTGCCAAGGCAGGCGCGACAAACCGCAAAAGGTTCTACCGCTACCGCCACTAAGTCAAGGTTTAATTCGGCACAAACTTTTTCAATTGCTGAAATATGCACTAATGGCGCAAACGCGGTGTAAAATTGCAAAACAAGTTCTGAACCCTTAAAGCCAATCGGATTACTAACTTTGTATCCATCAATCGAAAGGGAAACAATCGCCGAATTAATTAAGCGGACTTCCACGTCTGGATTATCGGTCTCTAGTGCGACCTCTTCACGAGCCTGTTCTTCGGCCTTATCTTGTACGCGTTTAATAATTAATTGCATTTCCTGATCGGAAATTGGCTTATTACCATCTTTGCGGCGGTAGCGCACGGTCTTCGTATTGCCCTTGATTAATTCACCGGCGATACCCACTGAACAAGTTCTGGCTACCACTCCAGCCATGTTTTCTGCTCGTGACAAAGCCTTTTCACAGGCGGAAATCACCGCAGGAATGTCCGCAATCGCCCCGGCATACATATTGCCCATCGCCTGGTGTTCTTTGCCGACACCGCGAATAATTAATTTATCACCTTCTTGGCGTTCGGCAATCACCGCCTTAATATATTCAGTACCAATATCTAGCGCGAGAAGCGTTTCCGGCATTTCGTTTTCATTCTTCAGGCCATGTGGAATATTCATAAAAATCTCGTTTACTTTTCCTAATTATAACACATTAAGCATAATTACTATTTCACGCTAAAAAAGTTTGTGCTAAAATAAAATTACTATGCCAATCATCACAAATCTCTTCCCAGATATTTTTCTGGTGTCGCGTCAAAAAATCTTCCAGAAATTCTGCGCGGCACTCTGTCTTGGCTTGGCTTTTAATCTGTTGATGATTACTCAAAATACTTCCGCTTTTGCCCCAAGACTTAGTGTTTCAATCGATCAAACGCAAATTTCTAACATTGATGGCACCGATATCATCTTCGGCTCGAACCCAGGTCGTAGCTCCAGTGTGCCATTTTCGATTAACGTCAATACCAATAACCGTACTGGCTACAAAGTTTTTATCTCCGCCAAGGACGAAAATACCGCACTAAAATCTGGTGGTCTGCGTATTAATTCGATTGGGCAGTCCGAAGTGCTGAACAACTTCCAAGACAACGAATGGGGTATCTCCGCTCTCGGTACTACTGGTAGCTACTTGCCAGTCTCTCCTGCTTCAAACCCATACAAACTAAAGGAATCCGATACTCACGCCAAGCAGGGCGATAATATTAATCTTTCCGTTGGATTAAAGCTTTCGGGTACTCTCGAGCCAGGAATCTATCAAAATCAACTAGTTGTCTCTGTGATCACTAATCCGCTTGATAATATTACTCGTCTCGCCCCTGGCCCAAATATTCAGGCCGCCATGAGTGAATTAACTAATGGTCATCTCGAAGAAGTTACCTCTGTCAAATGGCAGGGTCCTGCATCTTTACCGACTCTCACTCCGGCCAAGCCAACCTATGAAGATTTTGGCTATAAAAATGTCTCGCTCGATGACACCTATGATCCGATTTATCTCTATTACGACCAGGCTACTAAGTCCATGATTTTTCAGTCCACCCCAGCTGTGATTGATGTTTATCTCAATAAAGACAGCTCTGAGATGTTTAATAATCTAACAAAGATGACTTCGATTGATTTGTCTCATTTTGATTCTCGCGAAGTGGAAACTCTTGCTGACTTCCTAATGAATGCTGAAAGTCTTGCTTCTGTTGATGTTTCGCATTTCGATGTGCGCAAAGTTAAGGATTTTCAGGGGATGTTCTATAGTAATTCATCACTCACTTCTCTAGACTTAACTAGTTTTCATACCGATTCCGCTACTAATTTCTATCAAATGTTCTTCTTGTGTAGCCAAGTTTCCGATCTGAAAATTCCAAATTTCAAAACCGGTAAAGTTACTCGCTTTGAGTCAATGTTTGGTTCGATGGATGCTCTGGAATCGCTTGACCTTACGCATTTTGATGTGAGCAGTGGGGAAAATTTTGATTTTATGTTTGCCGGTAACGCTGCAATGACTAATCTAAATATTAGTAACTGGTATACCCCGAAGGCTAAAGACATGAATAGTATGTTCTATATGATGTACGCACTGCCGCATCTTGATATTTCACACTTTGACACTTCGAATGTCACGAATATGGATAGCATGTTTTATGAAATGAATGCCCTTGAAGAGCTTAATGTAAGTCATTTCCGTACTAGCAATGTGACGAAGATGGGTTCAATGTTCTATAACGTTAGTAATGTACGTGATCTGGATGTTTCAAATTTTGACACCAGTAATGTAGAAGATATGCAGGCGATGTTCTATGGTATGGAATCTGTCGAACATCTCAATCTCTCTAATTTTGACACCAGAAAGGTCAAAAATATGACCCGTATGTTCCGCAGTATTAATGCTATTTCTGAGCTTGATCTCTCTAACTTCGATACCAGAAACGTCACCATGATGCGATCAATGTTTAATGATAATAAAAAGCTTTCAAAAATTATTTTCAGTAAGAAATTTGATACATCAAATGTAGTAGACATGCAATATATGTTCGGTAGTATGTGCGCCTATAAAGAACTTGACCTTACTACTGCGAACTTTAAGACATCCAAGGTTGGACACTTTGATTTTATGTTTGAAAATACTCGTTGTACGGCGCCGGTGCTCGAAAAAATTTATGTCGAAGAGGATTTTGACATTACCGCCACGACAGATCCTTCTGTGGCCTTCAACCCGGCTTATAATAAATATATTTTCACCAATCAAACCTTGCTACGTGGTGGAAATGGTGGCTACTGGACCAACCCAGCCGATGCTAACCTCGATGGTTTGCGCATCGATCAGCCAGGACGCAAGGGTTACTTCACTTTGAAGACTCCATAATTACTTATAAACTAATTAAAACTCAAAAAACTT
>CAUQEY010000034.1:0-6267 GCA_963517175.1 uncultured Candidatus Saccharibacteria bacterium
TGATTGCCACGGTTACCGAACGTACTCATGAAATCGGTGTTCGAAAAGCCATCGGCGCTACACACTTTAATATTTTTCTACAGTTTATTTTCGAATCCATCCTCCTTAACCTCTCTGGCGCCGTGCTCGGTTTCATTATCGGTTATGCCGCACTTCTCGTCACCGCCTTTCTCACCGAATTCAAAATTTACTTCTCTCCAGAAATTCCTGCCATCGCCCTCGGCGTCGCCCTCTTCACTGGCTTTATTTCTGGTACTATTCCATCCTTAAAAGCTGCGGGTAAGAACCCTATCGATTCCATCAAACAACCAAATCGCTAATTTAATTAGCCTCCTCCACTTCGGAGATTAATCCATCATATTCCACCCATCCTAGGCCATTCTTCCCTGTTCGTGATATAATTTACTCATGAAAATTTTGGGTATCGAAACTTCTTGTGATGAAACTGCTGCCGCCATTGTCGAAAATGGTGATCAAATTTTAAGTAATGTCGTAGTTTCTCAAATCGATATCTTCGCAAGTTACGGCGGTGTTATTCCCGAAATTGCCGCTCGCTCTCACCTTGAAGCCATCCAGCCAGTCATTCATCGTGCCTTCACCGAGGCTGGATTAAAACCAAATGATTGGTCAGAGATCGACGCCATCGCCGTCACCCACACGCCGGGACTTCTCGGCTCTCTCTTGGTCGGCACTCTTTCTGCTCGCACTATCAGTATTTTGCATCACATCCCATTTTATCCAGTACATCATCTCAAATCCCATATTTACGCCAACTGGCTCACCAAAAAACCTGAATTTCCCCTCCTTGCTCTTGTCATTTCCGGCGGCCATACTCAAATCATTCGCATGTCCGCTCACAATCATTTTGAAATTATCGCTTCCACTCGTGACGATGCTGTCGGTGAATGCTTCGATAAAATTGCCAAAATTCTCGGCCTTCCCTACCCAGGTGGACCAGCTATTTCTCATCTCGCTAAATCCGGCGACCCTCATCGTTTTACTTTTCCTCACCCACTCGCTAATTCTCTCGATTTTTCTTTTTCTGGTCTCAAAACCGCCTTCCTTCGCACGGTCCAAAATCTAGTCAACGTTCCGATTTCCTATCCTTCTTCCAAGCTCGCTGACTTACTCGACGATACTACTAAGGCCGATCTCGCCGCCTCTTTCGACCAAGCCGTCACCGATATTCTCCTCGAAAAAATCACTACCGCTATTAAACAAAATCCCGAGACAAAATCTCTCGTCATTGCTGGTGGTGTTTCTGCCAATCAAACTCTTCGTGAAGATGCCAAAAAACTTGAATCAAAATTCAAAAATCTCAAATGTTATTTCCCACTACCTAAATTCTCCGGCGATAACGCCGCCATGGTCGCCTCCGCCGCTTACTACGAAATTCAATCCGGCATCAAACCCTCCGACCCTTACAAACTCAACATCCTTCCCCGCTCCGAGATTAAATAATCACCAAATTTACCACCTAAATACCCCCGATACAGGGGATATTTTTTAATCTCAATCTCTTTTTTCATTTGAAAATCCGATCAGTTTCATATATAATTAAGCATAATTAGTTTATTGGAGGTTTATTTGTGTTGAGACTTTTAGGTCTTAACCGAATTAATTTTTTGGTTAAGAGAAGTTTAGTTCTGCTTACCCTTCTTGGGTCGGTTTTTATTACCTTTAATTCCCCAACATCGGTTCATGCTGAAGAACCTTATGGCGCTTCACTCACCGTAACCGGTAATTTTGATCTCGATCTTACGCCACAAGGTACCGAGCAGGTAGTTTTACGTGCTACCGGTTTTTCTGCCACAGTTAAGACTAATAGTATTACAGGGTATTCCCTATACATGTCTGGCGGAGATAGTAATGGTAATTTTACCAACCCTCAAGCACCAAATGCCGTTCTAAAACCTCTCAATCATTACACCTATTATAATTTCGCTGAAGACCAAATTAATATGTGGGGAATCTGTAGTCAGTATTATAGTAGTACAACAAAATGTGATAGTAGCTACTATCCACTAGGAAACGCCAGTAATCCAACTCTAATTAAAAAATCTGATGGAGCAGCTCCAACCGAAGGTTACACTTATAAAGCCAACCTATTTGCTCGCTCCAATAAGGATATTATCTCCGGTCGTTATAACGGTGACATAACTTTCTCTTTAATCGTTAACGAAGAAATCTCCTCAACTCTAGTCACTGGTCGTGAATTCAATAAGCTACTCCGTGAAGCCGTCAATACTACAGACCCTACTATTCTTAATGATCCAAAATCTGAACTACCAGTTTATATAAATAGCTTAACTTTTGCAAAAACTGAACCAACCAGTACTCCAAAAAAGACCGTTAAAATCTCTACTGAAAATTCCGAAGAACCAGTCTATCTTACCGCCGTTCAATCTTCAACCAATAGCTACGCCTTAACTATCTGGTCCAATTCCCATCATATTTACACTAACGCCGACTCTTCCTATATGTTCTCTGGGCTCAATAATGTTTCTACTGCACTCTTTTATAATTGGCCAAATGATTCACAAATAAGTTTTTCAAAAACTAAAGATTTTTCCTATATGTTCTATAAATTAGGTAATGTGAATGAATCTGCATATTACGATATTAAATACTCGTCCAATATGGTTAATTCAATCGCAAAAGCAAATCCTACTAATCTTGATTCAATGTTCGAATTTTCCAATCTTCAACCATACGTCACCATTAACACAACTGGTCCAGTCTCAACAAATTCTATGTTTAAAAATAATGGCAAGAGAAAATATTCCGTCTCTCTTACCGGCAACTTCCTTGAGAATAGTTCAGATATGACATCCTTCTTTGAAGGTAGTATCATCGAATTTTCATACGGCATTCGCACGGCTACCGAAAACTTCGGAAAATATACAACTTCAACTAACTCGATGTACAAAAATTCCGAATCCAATATGATCGACTTTGGAAAAGCCACTTTCTCTGTACTAGATGACACCGAAAGTATGTTTGAAAGTTATGGCGGTTATTACAATTCAATTCGTTACTTGCCAAATAAGTCCAACGTCTCCAGGCTTACAAAAATGAAAAACATGTTCAAAAACCTTAAAACCGGTAGTTATAATTATCTCAATTTGTCATCTTTTAATACCGAAAATGTTACCGATATGAGCTATCTTTTTGGTACTGACACCGAAAATAGCAGTAAACAAATAGATTCCTTAACCTTAGGTTCAAATTTTGACACCAAAAACGTCACTAATATGGAAGGTATGTTCTCTAGAATTTATAATTTAAGAAACCTAGATCTTGGTGACAAATTTGACACCAGTAAAGTAACTAATATGGCTAAAATGTTCTACGCTAACAGTGTTGAAACCTTTAAGATTGGTAATAAATTCAATACCGAAAATGTCACAGATATGAATATGATGTTTGCAGGTTGTAGTAATATGAAAGACTTTGACCTAAGCGGTTTTAATACTAAAAACGTCACCAATATGTATGGTATGTTCTCAAATGCAGGCAGTCTTCGAAATTTTATTAACACTTCCGGCTTTAATACTGAAAAAGTTACCAATATGAGCTATATGTTTAATGGAACTAGATTTGAAAAATTAGATCTTTCAAGTTTCAACACCAAAAACGTCACTGACATGTCTTATATGTTTAATGATTATTTCAACTACAGTCCTGTTATTACCTATCCAGCCGTTTTTGACACCAGTAAAGTTACCAATATGGCCTACATGTTTAACAAATCCTATATTAGAAATCTACCTTCCGCTGGGTTTGATACTCGTTCCGTCACTAATATGAATCACATGTTCAGTGAATCTCTCGTTAATGGCTTACCATCATCCGGCTTTAACACTTCGGCTGTCACTGATATGGGATTCATGTTCTATAAAGCGAAATATATGCAGGGTCCACAAGTTTTCAATTTTAATACAAGAAATGTTACCAATATGGAAAGCATGTTCGATCAAGCCTTTACCGAAAGGCCAAGCCAAGAAGCTATTTTCGGCGCAGATTTTAATACCGAAAAAGTTACCAACGTTGTAAATATGTTTAGAGCCGCCAAAATTGGAAAAGCAGATCTCACCAATTTCGTAGGCCTCCCTGAAGCTACCTCACTTCAATCCTTCTTTGATAGTGTTCCAGTTACCGAACTCATCTTGCCAAATCCATTCAATACATCCAAGGTTACTACTATGGAGCGTGCCTTCTTTGGTCTTTCCTCTTTACCAGACAATTACACTCTTAATATGCCTCTCACAACCGAAAATGTTACTAACATGGCGTATATGTTTACAGGCTGCTATGCCGGAAATATTAATCTTTCTAGCTTTAATACTGAAAAAGTTACAGATTTTAAGTATATGTTCGATGGAAATAGATTTAAGACCTTAGATATCAACAATTTCAATCTTGAAAAAGCAGAGAATATTAACTATATGTTTAATGGTTCTCAACTTCTCACCGAATTAGATTTAAGTCATGTCAAGACGACCAATACTCTTAAAACTATGTATTATACCTTCCATAAAATGAAAAAAGTTGTCACTATCTCCATTCCTGGATTTGACACTTCCGGTACTACCGATATGTACGGCGCATTCTATGAAAACCCGGAACTCACTACAATCTATACATCAGAAAAATTCGTTCCAGCTGTTTATGGCGTAACCTATTACAACTCCACCGATTATCTATTTACCGATACACCAAAACTAGTTGGTGGTGCTGGCACTCATCAAAGTAACTACGATAATTTCCGTACCTATGCCCGTGTCGACGACCCATCTAACAGCAAGCCTGGCTACTTCACTTATAAAGCCGCACCATAGTTCCCTATTCACTTCTGTCTAAGCAATTAATTTATTTAACGAAAACCCCAGCTTCTCATTCGAAGTTGTCCGATAATCCCCTCCCCCCTCTCTCACTCTCCGAGAAAATTCAGCACGCAAAAAAGACTCGTCCTCCGCGAGTCTTTTTGGTTGAACAAAATTCTACCTGCAAAACTATTCAGCATCATCATGAAAAATTTCAATATCTTCCACTAGTACTGGAATCGCCTGCTGAAAAACTTCATAAATCTGCTTAGCAATCTTCCGAATTTCTGGGTGAGCCATTCTCGAACCACGTAATTTCAGAAAATGTCGCCATTCTCTAAAATTCGCCGTCATCATCAGTTCGGTTTTTAGGCAAAGCGGCAACACATCCCGCGCCTTTTCCGGCTTCACGCCAGCATCAATTTGATGTAGGTACGTCCTCTCCGACATCTCCATTAAATTCAGCCATTCCCTCGCCTCATTTTCCGCCAGGCCACTCGACTCAATCACTGTAATCTCACTTGCAAATTTCCCATTCGCATAATTACAATACCTCGTAGATTCCTGAGAATAAGACGCCAAACGATGTCTCACAATTTCCTGTGAAATTGCCCGATCCGTCACAATTTTGAACGTACAACTTCCATGCTCCAATGGTGACTCATGCCCATTTTTGATCAGCATCCGAACAAACTTCTCGGTGCTTCCCTCCGGATCTTTCGGCTCACTCAGATAGCAGATTCTGCCGCATTTTTCTACATGTCTTAACAACATTTGCAGATAAAATTCATCCAAAAGATCATCCAAAAATGGATTCAACAATCTTGCACTTGTTTCCATGATTTTCATTTCAACCTCCTAATGTACTAAACCAACGTTTCTCTGTCGAATAATAATTCAAGCTAATTCAAATCATATCAATAATTCTAAATTTTTCAAGCATAAACAAAATTCGTAAAAACTAAAAATCTAAGTCAAAATAAAACAGCTCAAAAGACAAAACCAAATCTAAGTAAAAATAAAACTACTCAAAAAACCAAATCCAGTACCAATAAATCGAAAGAACCCCATCAAAAACAAACCTCATTGCAGTGGCTAGACAAACATTTCTGATGACATTACATCAAAAATAAACCAAATTTAGTTATTTTTAACCGTACTTATTAAATTACTCTTCAAACAAATTTAAAAATCAATCAAAAATAACCTTAATCTGCGATCATCCGATCAGAAAAGTCTACGCTTCCCTGCATCGATAATATCTTGGGCCTTTCTTAGAAGTTTCGTTAGCCCGAGTTCCGAGTTACTTGAACCCACATGTACCAGTTTCACAACCTTGCCATGCTCTTTATAGCAAACTTGCACCCCGGTCGCACCAGAAGCTGTCTT
Organism: uncultured Candidatus Saccharibacteria bacterium; assembly: GCA_963517175.1. Taxonomy (GTDB): domain Bacteria; phylum Patescibacteriota; class Saccharimonadia; order Saccharimonadales; family Saccharimonadaceae; genus Nanosyncoccus. The sequence goes on from CAUQEY010000034.1 coordinate 6,216, forward strand.
AAATTTTCTAATATATGCCACAACCACATTTTAACATAACCTTCTTCCCTTT
>CAUQEY010000035.1:0-5991 GCA_963517175.1 uncultured Candidatus Saccharibacteria bacterium
AGTTCGAAGAACTCTATTTTTATTTTTAAAATTTAAAATTTAGAACTTGTTCTATGTCGCTATTATCTACACTCGAATTAATTTCATCGTAATCTTCCTGCGTATAATATCCCGAAACTGGTTCACCATCATTACCATCATTGCTGTAATCTGGGCCACTATCATACTCATCTATAGCTCGGGCTATTGCTGGATCGGATGAATGGTATTCTTGCATAGCTTTTGGCACAAAAAATCCGCTCATGTCGCGACCTTCTTCTGGTTCTAGAAATCTTTCATCTGTAGATGGTCTAAATTTGAAATTGTATGCATTAGTAAGTAAATCTTTCGCAAGCGCCATAGGCCTACCAGCAAATTCTGGGTATACTACACCCCATTCAGCAAGATTCTCTGTAAATTTTACCGCTGTTTCTACCCCGCGACTCATCGCCTTATTAAGAAATACTGCCGTATCAAAATCGCCAATATATTGAAAATTCACATGAACATCCTCAAGTAACGGTATGGATTCAGAAATTTGCGATATCACGGTCTGCATCAGTATCGCTTTCAAGAAAAGCCGTCCCGACAGTTTATCTCCGTCATATGGGGCTTCATAATAAGTTGGTCTGATAATATTTTCCTTAAAATCATTTTCCGCTAACTCACTCACGAGAAGCTTACCGCCCTTAATAAGGCATTCATTAATAGTGAAGTCGCGTGTAGAGAAATAATCTTCTAAGGTGTCTAGTCCGATTCCATGGCCAAATGCATAATCATCTGGCATATAAGTTTGTGCTAATTCATCGAGAAGCTCTGGGTCGACTGTGCTTTCGTCTTCATTATCAGTAATTTCCACAAGATCAATATCCCTGATTGGCTCTTTTTCACCAGTCAAAATCTCGCGTGCTACACTCCTTGCCACACCACCCATTATAGCAATACCACTAGGTAACTTCTCGATAAAATCATATCTTTTTAAGATATTTTCCGGTAGAGGTATTTCTCGAATTTTTAATTCGTCTTCTTTTACCTCTAGGCGCTCGTTGTCGCCATTATAGTAGCTATTGTAATCATCATCATCGTCATAGTCATCATCGTCATAATCACCATACGCATCCTCATCATGATCGTAACCATCATCCTCACTATCGTAATCGTCATAGTCGTCGTAGTCGTCTTCGTTATCATAGTCATCAGATTCCTCATATTCATCGGAATCTTCTGGATTCTCCTTAGATGATGCTTCACTAAGATTTGGATTGTTAGCTAACGCCGCTACTTTACCCCAACCAGCACCCCAATCGGCATCATAATCAGAGTCTTTTTCGGATTCATTTTTTACCACATTGGGGTCTTTCATATTACATATTATAGCATATGCTTTAAGATAAAAATGGAAACCCCGATCATAAAGACCGGGGTTCTAAATAACGTAGGTGGGGGGGGATGAGGCGACCGCTTATACGCGTGCGAAGCGCCTGCAGCCGACGATACGGCCATCCTTGTCACGGACAGTATCCGCTGTAAGCACTAGGTCATCAGTAGAACGACCTTCCGCCTTAGCGGCACTTGCGGTGATCGCAGATACAATAAGTACGGTACCTGCCTCAGGGTCAGGAAGATCAACGGTAGGGCCGAAACGCATCTCGACCAACTCGATTCCATTGACGTCACCGAAAGGTACTGCCACCTGGCTTGCGCGAGCGACACCTTCAGATTTGAACGAGCACTCGATATCTCCATCCTCAGTGCAGATGTTCACAGTGTGGGGCGTCAAATTAATTATATTCATATGGACTCCTCTCCGGGCTTTTGCCCTAGCAAAATCAAATTTTGTTCGGGACCATCCCGGAACAACCCCAACCAAAGCTCTCTTTTCGCAAAGTGGGGTAGCTACGCACGAAAGCTTCCTGCATAAGTATCCCACTTTGATCAAAGTTGGTGTTAATTCCTACGTTTTGAAGGTACTAGAATATTTCATTTCTGAATGGTTCTTTTCTATAAGCTTTCTGATTGGCTAAGCCTTTCTCGAGCGTATAACTCATATTATAGAACATATGCTTAAAATTGTCAATCTTCTTACAACATTTTCTGACTTTTAGGCAAATTAAAGGCCCGCCTTATTGGCGAGCCTTTGCTATTTTGTAATTTTTAGAGAAGTTTTCACTTATAGTTCTTATCATATTGTATCTCTTTGGCCCAAATCCCGGAAGAGTAACAGCCTCCTCAATAAATTTTGCCGGTTGAACTAACCTTAAATTTGCATGAACCATACTTGGATCTAAATCATGTATGATATTCAGTGTCATTGCAAACTTTTTCGCATCTTCATCACAGACCTTATAGATTATCCACAATTCCTCTGATGTGAGATTTAAAGGCTTCCATTCCTCGACTTCGAAATACCGTCTTAATGCTCTTGCACCATCTATATGATCCAAAAGATTTGCAAGCGCTATTGCTGCCCCAGGATTACCCCGAGACAACTCAACAATAACGTCACGATTATCCCAAAGTTTAACTGCTCCAATGCTAGTATCTATCATAAAGATACCCCCCTTTCTGACTATTTGAATGTACCAATTACTATTCAAGTATAACATAATTTACTCAAATTGGCAATACTACTTATACTTATTTTTGTAAAAAACAACCATAGTATAATATAGGCATGATGTATAACCAAAATATCGAGAGCATAACCAAATGAGCGACTACTTCTCAAATTTAGATCCAAAGATAAAAGAATACTTTTCTGTACTATCCGAAGATATTCCAGATTGGCTGGTAGAATATATCGAAACGAAAGAATTGCTTTCTCAGTCAAAAATCAGCGTCACTTGTGGAGCCATTTATTCTGATTTGTTCGAAAACAACTTTTTTATTCGAGCCTCGACCACTCGGTTGCGGTCGCTTTGATTATTTGGCATTTTACGAAAGACAAGATTCAGGCACTTGCTGGCCTTTTTCACGACATTGCAACCCCGGCTTTTAAGCATTGCGTGGATTTTCTTAATGAGGATTACATGAATCAAGAATCTACGGAGGGCTTAACCACTAGTATTATTGAAAATTCTCCAGACCTAACCAAGCTCCTGGCTCGCGATAATATTAATATTACCGAAATTGACAATTATCATCTATATCCAATCGCCGACAATGACACTCCTAGGCTTTCAAGTGGCCGTCTGGAATATTCACTATCGAATACACTTTTCGCCTATAACCTCTTAACTTTAGAAGAAATCAGAGGTATCTATAATAACATCGAAATAGAGACAAATGAAAACGGCGAAATGGAATTAGGCTTTAAAACTAAGAAAACTGCCAGGAAGTTCGTTTTCGTAACTAGCAAAATGTCAGTTTTTTACCGTGACGATTGTACTAGATTTTCTATGCAATTTATTGCAGATATCCTTAAGAAATTAAGCAATGACGGGAAAATCCAAAAGTCCGACTTATACAAGATGGGCGATCAAGAGGTCATCTCGCTAATCGAGCAATCTAAATATTCTGCAGTATTCAAGAAATGGCGCCTCGCAAAGAAAGTCAAAACGTCCGATCAAGAGCCAAAAGGTGTTTATTTCGTCCATCATGGAGCGAAAGTCCGCTATATAGACCCACTTTGCCAAGGGAAGCGAATGTCTGAATTATGTAAATTGGCTAAAGCCGCAATTGACAAAAATCTATCGTACGATATGAGCAAATACGTCTATTTGGATTTTTCTTCATCGGCTACGTCGTCAGGGAACTGAGTGTAAAAATCCAGCTTGAACACACCGTCATCTCTAATGTAAGCCTCACCATTTTTTCCGTCTAAAATATCTAGAATATCCGGGTCGTAATTACAGATAGTATTTATTTCAAAAGCACTAAAATTATCAGGATTGTTCAGATATTCTTCGTTTTCATCTCCAGCAAGAAACCTCCAGCCACTATCATTCGGAAAATTCTTATCTGGATTTTCTCGATAAGCATAACCTACTTTTCGCCCATCCATAGTAATTCTATCTGACGCAAGGCAGCCATCTTTTATATCAGTTAAAACTTTAATTTCGTTTGAAGATAATCGAAATGTTTTCATATTCTACATCCCCATTTCCATTTCATCATCTTGCTCTTCACTAAGTTCATTTTCAGTATTTTGACGATAAGCGTTTTGAACTTTTTCTCTTTGTTCTTGCAGGATCCTTTGGCGTTCAGATTCAGTTTTCGCTCGTTCTTCCTGGGCTCGTTCTTGTTCTTCGCGTTGTTTTTGCTCATTTGCTCGTTTTTCAGCCAAGTATGTCTCCATTCTAGCCTGCATTTCGTTATCAATTTTTACACGATCAGCCCTTTCTCTCTCGATTTGATCTTCTGATTTTCCAGCTGGCATCTCTTCCATACGCATACCATCATTTCCATCACGGTCAACGACGGTATTGATAGTTTCTTTTCTGATATATGGTCGGTTCACGATTGAGATTTTAGAATCACTATTAGTTTTTGTAGCTTTAAATCTATCTAGTAAATCATCTGCAATGTCGTAGGCTCGTCTGAGTTCTTCAGTATGTGGATTAGATCTTCCATATTCATCTTCATATTTTTGCCATTCCAACATTTTATCATTGACCATAAATGTTATTACATCGGTAAGAGAGGTGTCAGTATTTCCGTATTCTTCGGGATCATTAAGCTTATTATATGCCTCAGTCAACATATTCATCTGATCACTCAATACGTCGCCATGAATATCAATACGAAAAGTTCCATAATCTAAACTACCACCATACTCTTTAATATCACCGGTCTGCAAATATTTTTTATGCTCGGCATTAAGCGTTCTAAATAACTTATCCATAGCGTCATAATCGGATAATTCTGCGATTTTTTCAGTTTTATTAGCAGTTCGATCTGGGCTATTGGACCATGAAGCTCTACTCATTGCTTTTTGCCAAGCATCGTAACTTCCACCAGAAGTTTCTGTTCTTATCTCATTGTTTTTTGGTGAATTTCCCGCACTATTCATTTTAATTCTTTCTATTTAATTCACTATGCACTAGTCGATTTCTTATCATTCCCAATCATCATCCACATCACTAAGCCAATTACCACCATCTGGTTCGGATTTCTCTGTTTCTTCTGTCTCGGCATTTCCTGTGAATTTATAACCATTTTCTTCAAATACTTTATTTCTTTCTTCAGTCTTTTCTTGTGCCACTTTTAGCCGAGCTTCTAATTCGTTTTTAAAATCTCCACTAATCTCTGGTTCAAAATATTTATTAAGTTCAACCATTCCCGTACTAACATTATAATTACCTAAAATTAATCTCCTATCCAGATAGTGATTTTTGTGGCCATTTTTATCTTCATGAACTGTATAAAAAGCCTCGGACCTTTCAGAAGGGATCGTAGTCATTGTATGAAAATATTCCAGTGGTAAACGCATTAAGATAATATTTTCCGAGTTTCTATGTGGCCAGTTATTTAATTTTTCTTCTAATCGCGCATTATTAAAATCACCATCAAGTGAGGTATAAATACCGACAGTATTATCCATAAGGTCGGTAGAGCCAGAAATCTCTTCATTGCGATCCGCTGCGACCATACTACCTAGCGATTCAAAACCTTTTAAGCCGTCATTAAATATATGTTCAACCGTATCATGACCATTTCCACTCGAACCAGTTCCATGTCCAAAAATCGCACAATTGTCAAGCGAACAGACGCTTTCGAGATCTTCTAGTTTAATAAATCTCGGCTCTTTTTCGACCTTTTCGCCGCCTACAAATTTAACTTTTTGAACCATCTCTTCCCATGGATCTAGTTTCTGCATATGAGATGTGTTATTTTCACCAATATATGATGCGCTATTTTCACCATTACTTCGTGGAGCGTTTTCCATAAAAGTTATTCCTTTTTCTAGTGTTCTATTTACGATTATACCACTCAAGAAATTCCAATTTGTACCAAAAAGTTATTACATTCTTCACCTGTGTGCTATACTTAAGAAATATTACCATGAGGGCA
>CAUQEY010000036.1:0-5904 GCA_963517175.1 uncultured Candidatus Saccharibacteria bacterium
CTAAATACTATAAAAAATCACCCTAACTTTAGTCATACTAAAATTTAAATAATTCTCCCTTTTTATATCGCTGGATCAGAAAACATTACTATTCCCTTTTCCTTTTCCTCATCAAAAAATAATTTCTTATGCCAACCGACAAAAAACTCACGAAAAAAATAGTATCTAAAAAATCGTCTAATAATAAAAATCCTAATTGTTATAAAAATCGTTTATATTTAAGAAACAAATATTTTTAGAAGCTACTAAAACTTCATAAAAATCTAAAAATATTTTTTGGCATAATTTCTTAGCTACATATTAATTCTATATTAAGACCAAAAACTATTTTTTAGTTACAAAAAAAAAGACACGCCGCAACATATCGTAAAAACCCAGTAATAAAAACCATCAAAATACTCAAAATAAAAAAAGAAATCGGTCAAACTGCGAGGAATACCGATTTCTTTTGTAGAGTGTGGAGTTTTTTGGCTATATTGTTTGTTTTTGGCTTGTGAACAATTTTGTTATTCAAAAGCTACCTCTATAATACCGCTTCAAAACGCTAATGTCAACATATTTTTGAATAATTATTTTACAATTTTTGCTTATTTTTTAGTTTTCCACATCTACCCCTGTTAACTCTGTTCAGTATTATTGAACAATTTTAGTTTTACTTGAACACATATTTTATTATTTTGAGCTATTTTACATCGCTCACCCCAGTTATACATCTTTTTACATTTTTTAAATTCAAACAAAATCATTTCTCAGGCATTTATTTATTTAAAAACATAAAAAATAGCCTCGAAAAAGGCCATTAAAATCGATTGGTGGAGCTGCCGGATACTGCCTCCGGGTCCGAAAAATCTTCATGATATCATTCTACATGCATAGTTATTTATTTCATCTTGGTTTATATCTATAGCGACAAATAACAAAACTATAGATTACCATGACTGATTTTCGACTTCAGCCTCGTCGCTGTCCGAAATCTATTCTCGTAAATCTAATAATCTAACTACTACGAAAACTTGGAGTTAGACCAGCCTATATTAAATTAGGCAAAAGCAGGTGCATAAAGCACGTGCTTGGAAGTATTTTCTTCACTTTTTTAATACTTACGGTATCAATCGTCATGCCTGATATCTGTTAATAATCCGTCTAAGCTTTGTCAGCCCCAACTAGCTTAATTATATCACAAAAAGATCAATCATATTCTACTCTTCCCCAATCTTGCCCTAATTAGCTCACCACACGCTCATTCTGCAAAAAACTAATCATAAGCAAGTTGTTAAAAACATAAGCAAGTTATCATTCCCCTCATTTTATTCACCATTCACCCCTTAAAATGTCGCTTATAATTCTTTTTCATACTCACCAAAATCATCATTTTCTTGGCATTTTTAACAAAACGATTCATTATAAAACTATGAATGTTAAAGTATTTACCGCCATCCCCACCGGTTACTCTGGTCAACTAATTGAAGTTGAGGGTACCACCAATAAAGGTCTCCCGAGTTTTAATCTCGTGGGTATGGGGGATAAAACCATTCTTGAATCTAGAGAACGCGTTCGCAGTGCCATCATGAATTCGGATTTCTCTTTTCCAAAACACAAGATTACTATCAATCTCGCCCCCGCTGACCTCATTAAGAGTGGCTCTTCCCTAGATTTACCTATCGCCATCAATATTCTAATTCTCGCCAAACAACTTCGCGAAGATGATATTAAAGGCCTCTTTTTTACCGGTGAATTATCCCTTGATGGCAGTTTGAAACCTGTCAAAGGCATCCTCAATATTATTGAAACCGCTAAAAATCACGGTTTTAAACAAATTTTTCTTCCCGCCGCTTCCGCCGCCAAATCCACCCTTATCCAAGGTATCGAAATTTACCCCGTGCGTACCCTTAAGCAGCTCTTTCTTCATCTTAAACACCAAAGTTCGATCTCGCCACTTGGTAGTTCAAGTCAAATTTCCCCTCCAGACCTCGCGTCGATTTCAGAAAAGAACTCTAGCTCCGCCCCCATTTCTTCCCATAACTCTTCTTTCTGCACTCTTGACCAAATTCAAGGTCTCGATTTTGCCAAGCGCGCCCTCATTCTTGCTATTGCCGGACATCATAATCTACTTCTTTCTGGGCCACCAGGTAGTGGTAAAACTTTACTCGCGAGTGCAGCCAAAGATCTTCTTCCGCCACCTAGCCCCGCCGAGCTTATCTCAATTTACAAAATTCACGGTCTCACCACCGAACTTGATCAAATTCCTCAAAAACGCCCCTTTCGTCAGCCTCACCATAGCAGCTCTGCCTGTTCTATCATTGGTGGCGGCAACCCCATTCTCCCTGGCGAAATCTCCCTTGCGCATCATGGCGTCCTATTTCTCGATGAACTACCCGAATTCCCTAGGTCCGTACTCGAAGCTATGCGCCAACCACTCGAAGATCACCAGATTTCGATCTCTCGAGCCAAAGAACGTGCTACTTTTCCCGCCAACTTTACGCTTTTCGCCACCATGAACCCTTGCCCCTGTGGCTATTATGGCTCACACGTCAAACCTTGCACCTGTACCCCCACTCAAATTCATAACTACACCAAACACCTCAGTGGCCCCATTTTTGATCGTATTGATATCAAACTTCATCTCCCCTATCTTGATCAAAATCTTCTCATCGATCACCTCTCGACCAAATCTTCACCTGAAAATTCCGCTAAAAATCTTAGTTTTTACCAAAATAAAATCTCTCACATCACGGAACTTCAAGCCAAACGTTATCATTCTTTAGAAAAATTCAACGGCACCCTTACATCAGCTGAAATTTCTCAATATATTCACCTAAGCTCAACCCTAAAAACCGAATTAAAACGCGCTACTGAAACCTTTAAACTCTCCTCTCGCGCCATCGTTAAAATCATCAAACTCAGCCGCACCATTGCCGATTATGATAGCTCACCAGAAATCAAACTCGAACACCTCAAGGAAGCCATTTGCTTTACCACCTTTTCACCCTGATTTACCCCTTGAAAATCCCTAAAATTTTTGTTATAATTCACCCTAAGGTTAAAAAGAAAGGAATCAACATTAGTACTAAGACTTCACGCACCAAAATCAATGGAGAAATCCGCTATGAACAGGTACGCGTTATTGGCACTAATGGAGAGCAGCTTGGCATTATGTCAAGCAAAGAAGCTCAGGTTCTGGCCCGGGAGCAAGGTGTCGACCTTGTCGAAATTGCAGGCAATGCCACCCCTCCGGTCGTCAAAATCATCGATTGGGGTAAATATCAGTACCAAAAGATGAAAGAAGAGGCTAAAAATCGTAAAAAAGCTCGTGAAAAGCAATCCGAGCTCAAGCAAATGAAGATTGGTCTCAAAATCAGCGACAATGACCTCAACATTAAAATCCGCAAAATTAAGAGTTTTCTCGAAGATGGCGATCACTGCCGTATTATCATTACCTTCAAGGGTCGTGAAATGGCACATAAAGAAATTGGTTCTCAACTTCTGGATCGTATCCTCGAACAAATGGCCGACTGTGCCATTGTTGAAGGAAAACCACAATTTGCTGGACGCAATTTATCAGTCGGAGTACGAAAAAAGTAATTTCCTACTTTCAAGGTTCCCTGATCGCACATTGAATACTAAATTAACTAAAAGGAAAGCCTATGCCAAAGCTTAAAACTCACAAAGGTACCGCTAAGCGTATTAAAATTTCCGGCACCGGTAAATTAATCCGCGAACGTGCCTATGGCAACCACATTCTTGCCAAAAAATCTAAAGCCCGCAAACGTAATATGAAGACTGCTGGTGCAGTCGAGGGTAAGATTGCTAAAAACATTAAAAGCGCATTAGGAGTTTAATCATGAGAATCAAAAGAGGTGTTGCCGCACGCGCAAAACATAAGAAAATTCTAGCTGCCGCTAAGGGTATGCAACATTACCGCACCCGCAGCTTCCGTCTAGCTAAACAAGGTGTTATTAAGGCCCTTCGCTACGCTTACCGCGACCGCCGTAATCGTAAACGCGATCTTCGTGCTCTTTGGATCACCCGCATCAATAACGCCGCTCACCAATATGATTTGAACTATTCTCAACTCATTAATGGTATGAAAAAGCAAAATATCGCCGTTGATCGCAAGATCTTGGCCGAATTAGCTGTCAATCAGCCAGCTGCCTTCCAGGCAATTGTCGAACAAGTTAAAAAGGAGATTAAATAATGGCTATTTGCGAAATTTCCGGTAAAGGAAAAATGTACGGTCATAATGTAAGCTTCTCCCAGCACAAGACCCGTAAAGTTTTCAAACCAAACATCCAAAAGAAAACCCTCCTTATCGGTGGTAAAAAACTTAAAATTAATGTCAGTACCGCAGCTCTTCGTACTTTGAAGAAAAAAGGTTTGATCAAATAATTTATTCAATCGAATATAACAAAATAGACCCCTAGGGGTCTATTTTTAAGCTATCAGTAAGCCGGGTTTTGTAACTAAAAGGTGCAAATACTTTTATCACAAGTAAAACCACAATAAAAGTTTCTTCCCTTTTTAGCCGATAATCATCTATCTAGATATTTTGTTGCCAAAATATTCAAGCGGTAAGCGTGCATCTTCGAACCAAAGTTTAGTAGCACTCCTTGCAGCCAGTAGGGTTTGCCATCAACCATGTCACCATGGATTGCCGTAAGCTCTTACCTTACACTTTTCACCCTTGCCCGAAGGCGGTATTGTCTCTGTGGTACTTTCCCTATTCTTCAATTTTTTAGGCCGAAGCCGTCTAAATTTTCGAACGGTCGCCATTAACGACTACTGCGTTCTATGCTGCCCGGACTTTCCTCTTGGCTAAGCCAAGCGATTATCTTTCAAGCTCTACATCTATCTTATCACAATTTTTGTGATATTTTTATTACTCAATATTTTTGTTACTCAATTTAGTGACCAATCTAAACTCACTTCTTTAAAGTCAAATATCCTGGCGTCCCTGGGCGATCAATCCTCATCCATTTCCAATTAGAAGAACTTAATTCGCTCTCTTCCATCTTTGAACCATTCCCCCCTACCAGATTCACACATCCCCTAAATACCCCCAACCAACTAAGATTCCTATTTGGCCCACCTGGTATTAAATCACTTGTCGCATATATAGTTTTTAGTTTAACATCTTCTGCAAACATTGTCCCAACTTGCTCCACCCTTGACATATCAAAATTCGATAAATCTAACTCTTCAAGTGAAGACATATCCTTAAACATGTCTGCCATGACACTAATCTTAGAGGTTTTAAATCCTGATAAATCTAATCTCTTTATACTAGAAGCCCCCATAAACATCTGATAAAAGCTCGTTACCTTTGAAGTGTCAAAACTACTTAAATCTAATTCCTTTAAATTACTCATACCACTAAACATTTGATTACAATATCGGGATAATTCAATTTTTTCTCCCTCTGTAAAATAATAGAGCGTCTTTAAGCTAGAGTCATACCACATTAAAATTTCATATTGCGAATCATGTGATTCCAAATTTCTTACATTTAAAGTACTCTCTACAGGTGGAGTGGCACTTCTCTTAATATAGTTTATATTTTCTACACCACCAGCTAAATTTCTCATAGCTGTATAAAATGTAGAATCACCTTCCCTGGCGTTTCCGAACGGGTTCGCTACGAACGATACCACAATTTTATTCGAATAGACATCATCACTTAAATTCCGGCCAATCCGCATCCCCACATCCAGCGTGTAATTCCCCTCTGACTCATGTTCGCTCTCGAGAAATTTCTCACGAGCCGACTTTTTTGGAATCGGTGAGTACTTCGTATTATCACGCAATTTATATCCCCACATATTATTTTCAAAATTCGAAAATTCTCGCTGGTTTGGCAACGGATTAATTTTCGTCGGATTTTGTGGCCTCGTCGGCACCAATGCCTGC
>CAUQEY010000037.1:0-5871 GCA_963517175.1 uncultured Candidatus Saccharibacteria bacterium
AGTCTGGCTACATCAGAAATCAGGAAACTCATCGTTGTAATAAGATCGTCACGTCAAAACCAAATACACCAAAGCAATGTAAACCCGGATATTATTTAAATCAAGCTACTCATCGCTGTAATAAGGAGAATTCTCATGAAAATCAACCAAAGATCTGCAAGACAGGCTATTACCTTAACCCTCAGACGCATCGTTGTAAAAAGATTAGTCCTGCAGGAAATGCAAAGAAACCATGCGAAGTGGGTAAAACAATCAACCCAAAGAGCGGCCGTTGCGTAAAAATCCCAGTGCCAAAGACTCCTAAAACTTGTGGTGAGGGCAAAGAATTAAATCCAGCTACTAACCGTTGCAAGAAAATTGACTCAAAAGACGAAAAAACTCCTGCACCTTGTAAAGAAGGTTATGAGCGAAATCCGGAGACTCATCGTTGTCGCAAGCAAAAGGCAAATACCGGTGCCACAAATAAACTTGAGGTACCAAAAACTGGTGATCCCGAAAAATTGCCCAAGCAGTTTAACGGTTCCACGGCAATTATCGGCTCTTCGGTAGCGGGCATCGGTCTTCTATTGTTCCAATTCCGGGTCGAATTAATCGAATTTGTGAAGAAAATTTTCATCAAAAAATAGGCAAAAATCTCAAAAATCTTTTTAATTTTTCTCATCCACCCCTGTTAATTTAATAATTAGCAGTCTTGACATTAGAGTGCTAATTCGCTATACTTAAGACAAATTAGCAGAATAACCGCTAAAGTGCCAAAAAATAATAAACAAGGAGTATTTATGAGTAAAATTATTGGTATTGACCTTGGTACAACTAACTCCGCTTTTGCCTACATGGTAGCCGGAAAGCCGGAAGTAATTACCAATGCTGAAGGTGATCGCACCACCCCATCAGTTGTGGCTGTGACTAAAAAAGGTGATCGCCTCGTTGGTAAAGTTGCCCAACGTCAACGTGTTACTAACCCAAAGAACACCATCTATGGTATTAAGCGTCTGATTGGTCGTAAGTTTGATGATAAGGAAGTTCAACGCGATCTCGACATTATGCCATACAAGATTGTTAAAAAAGGTAACGGTGTGGCCGTAGAGATGGATGGTAAGGAATATACCCCAGAAGAAATCTCTGCCATGATTCTTTCCAAGATCAAGGCTGATGCTGAGGCTTTCCTTGGTGAAAAGGTTACTGAAGCTATCATTACTGTTCCTGCCTACTTCGACGACTCTCAGCGCCAAGCTACTAAAGATGCTGGTAAGATTGCTGGTCTTGAAGTTAAGCGTATTATTAATGAACCTACTGCCGCCGCTCTCGCTTATGGTCTCGAAAAGAAGAGCGAAGAGAAAATCGTGGTCTTCGACCTTGGTGGTGGTACCTTCGATGTTTCCATCCTTGAATTAGGTGACGGCGTCTTCGAAGTGCTTTCTACTAACGGTGATACCCACCTTGGTGGTGAAGACTTTGATAACCTCATCGTTAACTTCCTCTGTGATAAATTCAAAGAAGAATCTGGTATCGATGTCAAAAAAGACGCTGCCGCCATGCAACGTATTAAGGATGAAGCTGAAAAGGCTAAGAAGGAACTTTCTTCCGCTAAGGAAACCGAAATTAATCTTCCATTCCTCTCTGCTGATGCTGACGGTCCAAAACACTTTGAATACACTTTGACTCGTTCAAAGATGGAAGAACTAGTCTCTCCACTCATCGAACGTCTCGCTGACCCAGTTCACAAGGCTCTAAAGGATGCCAAACTTTCTACTAGTGATATCAATGAGGTCGTGATGGTTGGTGGTATGACTCGTATGCCAGCTGTGGTTGAAAAAGTTAAGGAACTCTTCGGTAAAGAACCTATGCAAGGTGTTAACCCAGATGAAGTCGTGGCTGTCGGTGCTGCTATTCAAGGTGGCGTACTTCAGGGCGACGTGAAGGATGTTCTCTTGCTCGATGTTACCCCACTCTCTCTCGGTATTGAGACTATGGGCGGTGTTTCCACCAAGCTTATTGACCGTAATACTACTATTCCTACCTCAAAATCTGAGACTTTCTCCACCGCTGCTGATAATCAGCCACAGGTAGAAATTCACGTCTTGCAAGGTGAGCGTGAAATGGCTTCCGATAATAAATCTCTCGGTCGTTTCGTCCTCGATGGTATCGCTCCAGCTCCACGTGGTGTCCCTCAGATTGAAGTTACCTTCAATATCGACGCTAACGGCATTCTAAACGTTACCGCTCGCGATAAGGGAACTGGCAAGGAACAGAGTATTACTATTCAAAACTCTGGTAACATGTCTAAAGAAGATATTGAAAAAGCTCAAAAAGATGCCGAGCTCCACGCTGATGAAGACAAGAAAAAGCGCGAAGCTATCGATGCTAAGAATCACCTAGAACAAGCTATCTATCAATACGAAAAAATGCCTGATGAGTTCAAAGATAAAATCTCTGATGAAGATAAAGAAACCATCAAGAAGGCAGTCGAAGAAGCTAAGGAAGTCCTAAAAGACACTAACGCTGAAGCTTCCAAATATGAAGAAGCTGCTAAAGAATTAGCTAATAAAGTCATGCCAATCGGTGCCAAACTTTACCAAGCTAACTCTGCCGACCAGGCCAATCCAGAAGCTGGCAAAACCAACCCAGATGAACCAGTCGAAGGTGAAGTTGTCGACAAATAAAACTGCTAAGATCTCGAATCTCTAAATACCTAAGGCACTAAACAGCACCCCGCCCCGGCGGGGTGTTCTGTATTTACAACATATATGTTAAAATAAAGCAAATTAAAGAGTTCATTATGAAAAAATTTATTAAACAATTCCAAAAAACTTCCAATCTCGCTAAACTAGATTTAAGTATCAAATTCCTTATTGTCATTTCGGGTGTCGCACTTACTATTATGCATTTTATCGATCCGGTAACCTGGCATAAACTACCAAGCTATCTCGTGACAATCATTCTGCCTTTCGTCCCAGATTTAATCGCGAAAATCAACTTTCACACTTCCACTAAACTTCGTCTTGCCTATAGCCTCTTCCTAGTGGTTGCTATGGTACTTGGCATTGACCTCGATTGGTATAAAACCCTGATTATTTTTGGCTCTCCTAGTTATGATAAAATCGTCCACACTTTGTCTGGTGTATTTTCCGCCTTTCTCGCCAAAGAAATCCTCGACAATGTCTACGACGGCAAGGATTCTGCCGTAAAATCCACTTCCACTTCAAGTACCTCAGCGGTAAAAATTAAGAAATACTCCACCGCCTTCGCTTTTCTCTTCATTGTTTCTTTTGTTTTCTTTATCGCGGCTGCTTGGGAATGTTTTGAATTTTCCTACGACCAACTTTGTGGTGGTCATATGCAAGAGCTCAATGCTCCTGGCGTCGGCGATACCATGGGTGATATAATTTCTGCTGGTATCGGTGGCATAATTTTTGCCTTTTTCTTGCGTAAAAAATAATTTTCTCAGAATAAAATTCAGTCGAAAAATCTAAAATAAATTCATCAAATGAAAGTGAAAAACTCTTCCAAAAATCAGGATTACATGCAGCAAGTCACCGCTCGTGAGACGGAAATTCTTTTGCAAGAACTCACAAAAACCTTAAAACATAACGTGCCGGGTGATGTTGTAGAGTTTGGTTGTTATAAGGCTGATACCTCTGTACTTTATCAAAAACTTTTAGAATCGATGGGTCATGGTGGTGCCATCCAATCAGAAAATCACACTCCTTCATCTAGTCAAAAAATACTCTGGCTCTACGATTCTTTTGAAGGGCTTCCTGCCAAAACTCGTGAGGATAATTCAGCTGCTGGTGATGCTTTTCAGGCTGGGGAATTACTTGTTACTAAGCGTGAGGTTATCGAAAAATTTAAGAAAATGGGGCTTAAACTTCCTAAAATCAAGAAAGCCTTTTTTGATGACCTTGATATCATATATGATATACCAGAAAAAATTTCCTATGCCTTTTTGGATGGCGATTTATACCAATCCATCAAAACTAGCCTACATCTCGTTACCGAAAAAATGTCGCAAGGTGGCGTAATTATTGTGCATGATTATAATAATCCAGAATTACCAGGTTCCGCCCGCGCTGTCGATGAATGGCTAAAATCCCATCAAGCCAAAATTACTAGTTTTCGTGTCGCCGAAACTCTCGCGATTATTTATTGCGCCTAATGACATCTTGTGAAAGTTAATATTAAATATTGCTTTTTCTCTTAATTTGTATATTATCTAGTTAGAAGTAATCACATTAAGATTTTCTTAGTATTTTTGAAAAAGGGGGAAAAATGAAAACTATAGTCACTATTAATAATTCAATAAGAGCAAAAATCACTGATAAATGTGGTCTTTCTTGTGGCTTCTGTCACAATGAGGGGATATTGGTACGGAGGGCTGACTCGAATAGAGTATCAATTTTTTCAAAGAAGAACCATTGTATGTTATATCCTGGAGAAATGTCTGTGGACGATAATTTCTTAAGCCTCTTTAAGCAAGCAAAGTATAGGCTTGACGTAGAAGATGTCCATCTCACTGGCGGAGAACCGTCACTTAATATGCATGCCGAAGATATCATTGCGTCACTTAAAGGTTTAGGACTCACAGTCAAAATGACATCTAATGGTGAAACTGGTGGCGACAGAATAAAGGATATTATTGATGCTGGGATAGACGGAATAAATTTTAGCATATTAGGTTTAACTGCAGAGGATTTTCAAAGAACTCAAAATAATTATCATCTGGACAAGTCATTTTACGAGAATAAAATACAACGCATGCATGAGGCAATAGATTTATCTATAAAAGAGGGTATATGTGTTGTAGCTAATATGGTGATTTCTGATTTTTCATCAATTGATAAAGCCATAGAATTAATTAACTATTACAAAAATAGTCTACAGATTGAAATCCAACCTGACTTAAGTAATATTAAAGAATCCGAATCAGCTATAGAAGAGTTATTGGTTCGTATTGGGGCTACACCAATTGAACGTAAAATTATTGCCGGTGTATCCGATGAGCGAATTACGTACGAAGTTAAAAATGGTGTTAAAATAGTCAACAAAAAAATAAGACGAATTATCCTTGATAATGCTTGTTCTGGTTGTCCTTATTCTGAAACCGATTGCGTAGAGGGTTTTTCTGGACCAAGAGTCTATATTGACGCAGAAAATAATTACTATATTGGATTTTGCATTATGCGCATGGAGCGTACTGCACCGTATGATTCATTCTTTTCGTCGCAACTTTGTGATGAAATTTTATCATTATACTACAACGACTATAATAATCTTATCGGTAAGTTTTGTTTAGTTTCATTTTCAAAACATTAGGCCTCAACAGGAGGCCTATTTTTTTCTAATAATGTTATATTTAGTATGTAATTAGGAATATTTATGTCTATAGAAATTGAAGGTAGAATCATCAATATTAATCCAGAAGAGACCAAAAATAAACTCTTAGAATTAAATGCTAAGCCACTAGGGTTCTATAATTTTAAACGATATACTTTTGATTCGATTCCAAAATCCAACGCTCGTTGGGGGAGACTCCGAACGGACGGTAAGAAAACAACTTTAACCGTAAAAGAGATTGTTGATGACTCGCTTTCTGGCACTAACGAATGGGAGGTTACCGTAAATGATTTTGATGAAGCTTTAATGATTCTCGAAAAACTTGGCTTGTCGCATAAAACTTATCAAGAAAATACCAGGGATGAGTTCCTACTAGGTGACTCTAAAATCTCGATAGACCATTGGCCAAAACTTGGCTATCTTCTCGAAATCGAATCTGAAAAAGTTGAGGATGTAAAAAAGTGTGTAGAGCTCCTAGGTTTTGATGAAGATGAAATTATCACTACTGATATCAAAACACTATATTTAGAGCGGGGA
>CAUQEY010000038.1:0-5809 GCA_963517175.1 uncultured Candidatus Saccharibacteria bacterium
GCCATCGTCATGAACTCTTCCATGCAGCTCCTCTTAAAACAATCCGCCGCCGCCGTCGATGTTTTGTCTGATGTTTTCAAACTTACCGAAGAGGAACGAAAGCGTCTATCGAGTTTTCCAATCGGTCACGGTCTTTTCTTTGCTGGTCAAAATCACGTCCATATCCAAATCGTCGCTTCCGATACTGAAACCAGTCTAATTTCCACCAACCCGACCCGTTACGATAAAAATAATTAATTATTTAGAAATTAAAAAATTGATCGGCATAATGGCAAAAAATAACTCTGAAAAATGAGTTATTTTTATCTAAAAATCAGTCTAACCCACTCGATTTTTTTCCAAAAATTTCATATAATATTCTTATGTCAAAGGTCTATTACGGCGAAGATAATATTAAGCCTGATTTTTCTGTATCGAAAAATTCGGATAATAATTCCGCTGTTTTTAGAAACCAAATTGCCTCTCAAAACACTAGTTCCAGCCAAAACGCCCTACAATCTCTCGAAAATTCTAGCGCTGTCGCGAATTCTGAGACTAATTCTTTAGCCAATCTTCGCGATCTTGAACAAAAATCTTTCTATACCGGCTCCGGTAATTTCCAAAATCAAAATCGACTTTCTGGTAAAGAAAAAGCTAAAAAACTCAAAAAATACGCCCCTCTCATCGGCCTCATCGTTGTACTTTTCGGTGGACTTTTTAGCCTAATTTTCGGTATCTCCAATATCGCCAATCATATCGAAACTCTTATCACTCGCGCCACTGATACTATGTTTGGCACTTACTCTGCTACCTCTCTCCAAATGGTTAAAGAATATATGCAGAAAAAACATGGCAAATTCCCAGACTATCTCAAGCAGCGTCTAGTTGAAAACAATATCGAAGTTCAAGAAAAATCCAACGAATATGTACTTATCTACAATAATAAAACCATTACCGCTGACAAGCTTAAAGCCGTTTATGATTCTGACCAAAAATTTCAGCTAGCCTTCACTAAAGCCAAGCACGGTCGTATTGCGAATTTTTTTGATCCAGGCGCCGCTGCTACTTTTAGTTCTATTAAAGTTACTCGAAATCTTTTTAAATCTTTTAAACGCACCGACGATAAAGCTACTGACGAAAAAGCCTTCCTGGAAACCGATATTGATCAATATAAAGGCCATGGCGCTGAGGGTCGCTATGTCACCGAAGAAGAAAATACAGAAACCGATGAAGATGGTAATACTAAAACCGTAGTCGAAAATGAACCCCAATCTGTAGAGAGTAAATCTTACAACTCTGACACTCCAGACGTTGATACCGATGGTCAAAAACCAAGTTCCATTGAAACCGAAAAGGCTAATCTTAAAACTGCCAACACCAAAGCTCAAAAATTTATCGACGGCCTATCCGTAGTAGCTGGTGGAGCAACTATTGGTTGCGGCGTTCTTCGTGTCGCTAATATAGTAAGTTTAGCTGTAGCTGCAACCCAAATTATTAATATGGTACATTATTTTTCCTCCACTATCGAGCCAGTTAGTAAATTTAAGGCTGGACAGGGAAATACTTCACCGATAGATGAAACTCTATCAAGGCTAACAACATCAAAAAAAGCCAAATATATCGATACCTCCGATGGACAAGAAAAAGAAATTGAAGGTGCTCCAATTCAAGCACAAGGCCCTTATTCTGTACTTTCAGGCGAAAAAGCTCAACTCAGTCAAACCAAAAACTATGCCATCGAAAATGTTTTTAATGCAGCTCAATTCAGTATTGCTACCTCTACTACTACCAATGCTGGCTGTGCCGTTGCCAGTTTTGCTGCTTCAGTAGTTGATATTGCTTCTAATGTCGCAGCAGTAGTTGCTACACCTTTTAGTGCTGGTACTAGTGTTGTTGCTGTAACTGTACTCAAAAAGTTTGCCGCCCAAAAATTACTTAGCACTATTAGTGGTTTTGCCATTAAAGCTGGTCTCGCTGTACTTATTCCGTATGTTGCTAAGACTATTTTCAGTAATCCTGCCCTCGCATTACAAGGTATACCTGGTGGTGAAAGTTTTGTTGGTGGCGCAAACATCATGAATGGTCGCATCGGACGCCAAGCTGCCGGTCAAGGTCCCGCCTCAAAAGAAATTGCCGATGCCTATTTCCAAGAAACCGTCATTGCTGCCAATGAAGAAGCTAAACTCGATCGCATGAATCGTAGCCCATTTGATGCCTCTAGCCCTAATACTTTCCTTGGTAATCTTGTAGTGCGTTTTGGTTACATGCCATATAATAATAGTTTTTTGAAAAATCTTTCCGATTTCACCTCAAATACTTCCAGGAGTGTTAATACTCTTGCTAATATTACTTCCACAAATACTTTTGCTGCAAATGGTGTTGTTAGTACCGTTTATGATTCCAATATAGCTGGCGTAAATTTTAAAAATCAAAGACAAGATTCTAAGGTCTGTCAGCGTCTTGCTAATATTGGTGCTGTCTGTGATATGTATGGTTCAGATATTAGCGCCTCTGACCCAAGCCTAAAAAATCTTGATGAATCCGACTCTACTTATCAAAGTATTATCAAAAAATATACCACTAAAAAAGATAATAAAATCCAAGTTATTGAAGCCAGTCTTCTCGACAATAAAATTCGTTATTGCGACAACCGTGAATCACCATTTGGTGTTTTTGATCAAAACATTATGGATGATTTAGTGCAGAAAAAAGAAAAGGCTCTAGAAAATAGTGGTATTCTTGGTAAAATTATCCATCAAAACCTCTTTGGTTTTATACCTGATTTAATGGGGCTAAAAGATGGTATTGAAAAACTTATTGCCGCTGATCCAGATGCCCAAGCCTGGGCTTCCGGTAAAAACTGTGTCATGGGTGAATCCAATCCACATTGGAAAGAAATGCGTTATCTTCAAAAATTTGTCGAACGTAATCGTATCTGCACTCAAACCAAATGCGAAGATAATACAGACTCTGCTGGCAATCTTCAAGATCCAGTTCTAGCTGCAGCCACCAGATATCGCCAAGAAAATCCAATTGACAATTCCACTTCCGGCCAACTCGCTAGATTCTCTGGTCTTAGAAAGACGGATGCTCAGTTTGTTTTAGCCACTATTAATTATTGCAATTATCTCGCCGAACATCGACCACCTGAAACTTTAGCCGATATTCTCATGAAGCCAGTCAAAACTTTCGTTACCGGCGAATCTCTCTACCGTTCCACTCTCGCCTCTCAGATTACCCACCTCAAGCAAGATATCGACACTAAATCCAACCAAGAAAAGGGAACTAAATACAATCTTGATTATAAGTTCCGTTTCCAAACTTCTCTTGTTTAATGTTATAATTAAGTCACATGAATAAGGTTAAAAATCTTTCCAAAATTCTTCGAAACTTCTTTTTAAACCCCCGTTTTTTGGTTTCATTTTTCATTCTTCTGACTTTTACTATTATTAATGCCACCTATGTTCACGCTGAAAATGACGATAATGTTTTAGATTTCTATGATAGTAATAATATTTTTTATTACGACGGTAAAGCCAGTAGCGGTGGATGTAATTCACCATTAGATTTATCCAATAATACACTTTATAATGGTGATCCAGTCTTAAAAGAATACGAATTAAAGAAAATCGAAGAAAATAAACCAGTTTACGAAGCTGCCGCTAATGAACAGGGATTTGAATGGCAAATATTAGCAGCTATTCACGGCATGGAATCTAGCTATGTAAATAATATGAACCCAACGGATAATGCACAAGGTGTTTATCAATTTTATGAGCTTGATGGCATGTTTCCAGCTGGACAAAAAATTTCACCTGCCGAATTCGAAAGACAAACTAAAATGGCCGCCGAACAAATCCGAAAAAGATACTCTTCAAAATTAGATTTATCTTCGGAAGATGGAATCAAGGAAGCATTTTTCCGCTATAACGGTACTGCAGATCGATACAAAATGCAGGCTAGAGTACGTGGATTTGATGAGGCTGGTGTAAATCGCGGGGAAGGTTCTCCATATGTCATGAATTTAGCCGATGCATCTCGTGACTCACGTAATGACAAAGAGTGGCGCGAATTTAGATGTGATCATGGATGTATTTTGCCTGCCACCATTCGACCTGGAGCATTTCTAATCTATAAAGCACTTGGTGGTCGTGGATCAGCTGGTGGTAGTAATTGTATTGGTGGTGAGACCGGTAATCTAATTGTCGATACCGCACTTAAATTAGCCTGGCCACAAACCGATATCGCAAAAGCTAAAGCTCACCAATTAACAGATTCGTATAAACTTGCTATGGAACAGAACGGTTTAACTAACAGAGTAAGTCCAATTGGTGCATCCTGTGATGTTTTTGTTTCTTCTGTTTTTTCATTTTCTGGAATAGACCCAGAATTTGCCAAACATTGCTGCGGAGTATCTTTTAGTGGAGACACATATACATATGTACATAATTCACCATTATATGAGCGTTTACCATATGATGATAATTTTCTGCGCGACAAATCAAATTACAACGATCCTAACCTTCAAAATGGCGATATTCTTTTAAAAACTTCAGGGAATGGTAATGGAGAGAGACGTGGACATATTGCCATTTTCTATCGTGATTCAGCAAAAGTACCACATATGATTCATGCCTCACATACCGATAGAACCGGCGCCGTAACTGGTGTTTATGGTGCTCCTTTTGAAATTTGGCGTTATGTTGGAGATAAACCAATTAATAATACTAATACTACGGTTAAAAATAATAAGGATGAAAATAAAGCTACTAATAACACTGAAAATATTCCAATTTCTCAATAATAATTAGGATAAAATATGTGGGTAAATAAATTTCAAAATTTAACTAAACTTCAAAAACTCTTAGTTTTTATTTTGCCTATTTTACTAATTTTTATTATTTTTACAGCTCTATATTTTACATCCACTTATACCGCCAAAGTAAAAATTCTTATTGCACCAAAAACTGCAGAATTATATATTGACGGTAAGAAATATAAAAATTCAGATAATATCACATTAACTCCCGGAGAAAAACAAGTTCTTATAAAAGCGGATGGTTTTCTAGAATATAATAAAAAAATAAATTTTTCTAAAGAAAAAACCACACTTATTTATGAATGGCTAGAACCGACTAACGATAATAAAAATTATTATGACAATCATGAAGAAGAATCGCAACTACGAGAAACTATTGAACAATCTGGTTTTTCAATAGAACTAGATGAGTATAATAATGATCCAATTTTTAAAGTTACACCAGTCGCTAACTACAAACTCGGTTTTACTGCCTCGGCTTCCCGAGACGAGAAAGATTTTAATAAAATTACATTAAGTATTGATCTTATCACCTGTTATGATGAACGTGTAGATAAATTAAAAAAGAATGCCGAATCTTATTTTAAACAAAAGGGAATTAATTTATCTAAATATAAAATTAATTATACCCACTGCAAAAACAACCCAACAGACATAAAAGTTCAATCTTTTAAAGCCACCGATAAGTAGTTATTTTTTCACCATTTATTCCACAGATGTCAATATCACCTGGTGATTTTTGAATTTTTCCACCAGGGCAGTTTGTCTCCCCTTATCTAATTCTGAAAAAACATCATCGAGTAAAATCACCGGCTTTTTTCGCGTCTCCGTTTCAATTAGTTCCGCCTCATTAAATTTTAAAGCCAAAATAATCGACCGCGTTTCTCCCCGACTCGCTGTCCCATCCGCCAGCACCCCATTAAACTTAAATAAGAAATCATCCCGATGCACGCCAAACTTTGTTGCACCCCGCATTAAATCTATACGAAATTCCGCATCTAAGCGCTTGTA
>CAUQEY010000039.1:0-5763 GCA_963517175.1 uncultured Candidatus Saccharibacteria bacterium
ACCTCGAAAATATTAAGTCCCAATACGAAAATTTCAAATCTTCCGCTATCTAAAAAATATTCTTCTCAAAAAACCGTATCAAATACTTTAAAATCACGGCATAAAAATAAGTCGCTCCTCGCGACCTATTTTTTCTAAACTTATTTCTGATGTTTGCGAATATCTTTCAAGACTTCAAGAATTTGTTCATCAGTGGTTGGTTCAGCCTTCTCTTCCTGTTCCTTCTTGAATTTACCGATAAACTTGTTCATGATTTTAATGATTAAGAACACACAGAATGCAATGATCAAGAAATCTACCATATTTTGCAGGAAGTTCCCATAACGAATGTGAGCTGCGGAATCTTGACCGAATAGATTTGGGATGGTAATTTCCAAATTGCGAAAATCTACTCCACCTGCGATTAAGCCGACCAGTGGCATAATGATATCGCTTACTAATGATGAAATAATTTTTTGGAAGGCGCCACCGATGATCACACCGACTGCGAGGTCGAGCACACTACCACGATTGATGAATTCCTTAAATTCTGTCACAAAGCTCGATTTACTCACTTTTTCGACATTTTTCTTGAGTTTTTTCAATTCTTTTTTCATAGGCTCATTATATGAGATTTTTCTTTTTCCCGCAAATAAAAATAGGCCTCTCGACCTATTTTCAAAATATTTTTCAATCTATTTTAGGACTCTAGGATTTTAGTCCGCCATCTCTTTCGTCAAATTATAGCTTAATCGTACCAAGTCTTCGATTTTATCTTCTTCCACTTGGCCACTTAAGACTATTTCTACTCCCCCCACACCGAAATAACGCGAAGTCATCACCGACTCAAACTCTTCCTTTAGAAGCTTCGAAAGATTTCGATCACATCTAACTTCCAAAGTATTTTTTCTTTCCACCAAAAAAACTTTTCCATTCGGCGCCAAATAAATATATTCTTCTAAATTCGGATTTTTTGCATCTGCACGTTGATCAAAAAATCTTTCTTTTTTAAATTCACCAATTCCGCTAACTTTTTCTATTTCAAACATCTTATTTCTTTATATATTTACTGTAATATTTTAATTCTTCAATCGATCCCAAAATATCATCCAGCGCCAAATGCATTTCCCTTTTGGTAAATTTTTTCTTCATCACATTTTCGAAATACAATTTAAAGGCTGACACATCAAGCATGCGATAATGTAATCGTTCATTTAATTTCGGCCACTCTTTGACGATAAATCTTTTATCCTGATGAATTGAATTTCCCGCTAAATAAACCTCATCACCAAAATGTTCATCGATGAATTTTAATAGCATCTCTTCCACCTCATTCACTGGAAGTCCAGCCTTATTTTGTTTACAAAGTTTTTGATAAGTCTCTTCGTGTTTTTCCCAAAACTCACCCACCATGCGTTCTTTGATCAATTTTTCCGAAACTTTCACCGTCGCGGTCATTTGCGCCATCGGATTCAATTCCCAATCTGTCGCAATCACCGCTACTTCCAAAATTTTGTCCTTTTCTGGATCTAGACCTGTCATTTCCAAGTCCATCCAAAGTAATTTCGCTTTTTTCGGCATTACATTTGCTCCGGTACTTCAATTCCTAGTAAATTCAAACCGTGGGTCAAAACCTTTAAGTAAACTAAAATAATTTTACCTCGTTCTAACTCAAATTCTGAACCCGCCACCTGTACATGCTCATAAAAACGACTAAATTCTTGCGCCAATTCGTAAAGGTAAGTACAAATTTTATTTGGCAAAAGTTCGCGTACAGTTTCCTTCAAAACATCCGGGTACTGCATCAACTTCTTCATCAAATTACGTTCATAAATCGAAATGTCCGCGAGATATTTTACTTCTTTTTCCGCTGAATCATTTTCTGAAATTAGAGTCTCAGCTTCCGATTCAACCTTATTTAATTCCCCACTAATGCGACCACTGAAGATTTTACCCAAAATTTTCTTCGCACGCACTGCCGAATATTGCAGATATGGACCGGAATTTCCCGTCATCGAGACTGACTCTTTTATATCAAATATGATATCTCCGCCAATTTTATATTTCGCCAGTGCATACTTCAGAGCCCCCATTAAAACTTTCTCATCGCTCGATTTATCCATCGCCTCACGCACCATTTCAATCACATCAATCGCGCGTAAAAAGTTCCCTTTTCTCGAAGACATTTTTTCATTACCTGGCAGTTTCACCTGACCATGTGTAATGTGTAAAGTCCTACTCGAAAGCTCTGGCGCATATTGCGAAATTGCCGAAAGCACCACTTTCATATATTCAATGATGTCGTTACCAGTAATAATGATTGATTTATCAAAATGAAAATCTTTATATTTCTCAAAAATCAAACCCGTATCTTTGGCTTCGTAAGTTGGCAGGCCATTATTATTAATAAATACCCTGGTATGAAGTCCATGCTTATCGCCACGGTAAACTACCGCCCCATCCGACATTTCATACACGCCGTTCTTTAGTTCCCTGCGCACGGTTTCCAAACCAGTCTTCGCCACCGTCGATTCAGGGTAATATTTATCAAATTTCACTTGCAAACGCTTATAAAAATTCTCAAAATATTGGTAACTATTCTTGCGACCCCAGAAATAAAGTTCTGCCACTCTGGCGCGTTCCGGGTCGTTACTATAATCCGCACCTTCCCCTGCTTCCGCAATTTCAAAAATCATCTTATTTAATTTCACGATTTCCGCGTGCGCTTCTGCACTATCTTCGTCAGCCCTGGTACCAAACACATAACACTCTGCCAGCAAATCTGCCACTTTCTCCGGTGATAAATCCGTCGGAATTTGGTCAATTTTACGTAACATGCCATACATATTTCTAGCCACATGTAATCCGATATCACCACCGAAATTTGCACGCACCACTTTACCGCCGGCATATTCAATCACGCGTGAAATTGCTTCCCCCACAATCGAAGTGTATAGATGGCCAACATGTAACACCTTGAATGGGTTCGGATCGGAAAATTCACAAATCACCGTCTGACCAGAATATTCGTCTGATGATATATTTTTTGTAAAATCTTTTTCGAACTTATCGATATTTTTTAGAAGATTTTTATTGCTTAATTTGAAATTCAAAAACCCAGGCCGTGCGATTTCCACTTCCAAATCCGTCTCGCCGAGTCTACGCACGATTTCTTCTGCGATTTCCATCGGATTTTTCTTTAATGTTTTCGCTAATAACATCGCCACATTTGTCGCGAAGTCGCAGCCAGTATTTTCTGGCGCAGGCGTCAAAACTACATCCATTTCTACGGCGTACAGTTCGACGATCGTCTTTTTTAGGGTATTTTGAATTTCTTCCATATCTCTATTTTATCACAATTTTAATTACACAACATTTTTCGAAAAAATACAAAAATTCCATAGAATCTCAATCGTAGTTTCCCTGGTTACAGAAAAAAATAGCAGCCCTTAAACTGCTATTTTAAAACTTACTTTTAGAACTTTAAGTTTTTTATTTTAAGCTTTTTACAAACTCCATAAATAATGGATGTACACGTAAAGGTCTCGATTTCAGCTCTGGATGCGCTTGTGTTCCCACAAAGAATTTCTTCCCTGGTGCTTCCACAAATTCTACCAATTTTCCGTCTGGCGAGGTACCCGAAACCACTACGCCGCCCTTTTCGATTTCCTTAAGGAATTTTTGATTCACTTCATAACGATGGCGATGGCGTTCCACAATATTAGTTTTTCCGTAAATCTTAGCTGTTTTACTTCCCTTGACCAATTTCGCCGGAAAATCCCCCAGACGCATACTACCACCCGTCGATTCCTTCCCCTCTTGGCCATTCATCAGATAAATCACGTTTTCTTTAGTTTCTTTATCAAATTCTTCCGAGTTCGCATGCTTAAGTCCTGCTCTTCTCGCACTCGCGATACAAGCCACTTGCATCCCTAGGCATAATCCGAGATAAGGCACATCGTAATCCAAAGCATAATTTGCTGCCGCGATTTTCCCCTCCACCCCACGATTACCAAATCCACCCGGCACCACTAGACCGTCGACTTCCGACAACATTTTTTCGTCAACTTTTTCCGCATTGATCCACCTCAGATCCAAGTTCACATCATTCCAAGCCGCCGCTGCTTTCAAAGCTTCCGTCACGCAGATATAAGTATCTTCATTCCCCACATATTTTGCCACCAGTCCCACTTTTACGGTTTTTTCATTAACCTGAGCACGTTTCTTCGAAAATTCTTCCCAAGCAGACATATCTGGTTCACTGTCATCCCCCACAAATTCATTCAAAATCTCTAGCACCCCAGATTTCAAAACATTAAATGGTACATCGTATACCGAATCAATATCTGGCAAATTCAGCACTGCCTCATCTGGAATTCCCGAAAATCTGGCAATTTTTTCACAAATTTCGCGTGGCGCTGGTTTTTCCGTACGACAAACCACCACATCTGGAATAATCCCAAATCCACGTAAATCCTTTAGTGCATTCTGTGCTGGTTTACTCTTCAATTCTTTCGAAGTATTAATCCATGGCACATAAACTACATTTACGTAAAGACAATTTCGACGCCCCACCTTATTTCCGAACAATCTGATCGCTTCAATAAACGACAGACCCTCATAGTCACCGACTGTACCACCAATTTCTACGATATGAATATCCGAATTTTTCGAAGCATTCATAATTTTTTCTTGTACTAATTCCGTAAAATGCGGCACCAACTGTACGGTTTTTCCATGAAATCCCCCCGCGCGTTCTTTTTCAATTAATTCCTTAAAAATCGAACCCGAAAGCGTAATTGAGTAACGGTTCGTTTCAAAATCCAAAAAACGTTCATAGTGACCAAGATCAAGATCCGTTTCCACGCCATCATGAGTCACATAACATTCTCCGTGCTCCACTGGGTTCAAAAGTCCCGCGTCCACATTCAAGTATGGATCGCACTTTTGCATTGTCACCTTAAAGCCCTTGGCCTTCAAAATAGCCCCGATCGAAGCCGCCGTAATTCCCTTTCCTACTCCAGAAAGTACTCCGCCGGTCACGAAGATATATTTACATTTATGCTTCTCGTTTTGTTTTTCGTCTTTATTTTTCATGGGACACCTCTCCTTTCGCCCACTCCATTAACTTTTACATACCTTCATATTAGCATAAACGTTAAATAAAAATAGTCTATTTTCTCAGACTTTTCTTCATTTTCTCCCTAAATTCTGTTATAATATAGAAAATTGTTGGAAGTGTGTCCGAGTGGTTTAAGGAGCACGCCTGGAACGCGTGTATGCGGGGAACCGTATCGGAGGTTCGAATCCTCTCGCTTCCGCCATTAAAATAAAATAGACCCAGAGGGTCTTATTTTATTTTAACTTGTGAGAGGATGAGAACCGTAGGTTAGACCGGACGACGAAGCGAGACAAAAGAAAATTTATTTTCATTTTGCGAGCGAGGAGGAACGGAAAGATTTCGCGAAGCGAAATTTTAATCCTCTCGCTTCCGCCATTAAAATAAAATAGACCCAGAGGGTCTTATTTTATTTTAACTTGTGAGAGGATGAAAACCGCAGGTTCGACCGGACGACAAAGCGAGTAAAAGACGAAAAGCTTGCTTTTTTCTTTTTGAGCGAGGAGGAACGGAAAGATTTTGCCTTCCAAAAAGCCTACCGGACGACAAAGCGAGTGATAAAATAAAAGTTTACTTTTATTTTTCCGAGCGAGAAGGAACAGAAGGATTTTGCGAAGCAAAAGCCTCACACTCTCGCTTCCGCCATTAAAATAAAATAGACCCAG
>CAUQEY010000040.1:0-5615 GCA_963517175.1 uncultured Candidatus Saccharibacteria bacterium
ATAATTTCATGGTAAGCTTTTGCTTTCGCAAAATCTTTCCATTCTGCGTCGATCAAATAAAGAAAATAAATTTTCTTTATTTTTTCCTCCTTGAATGGTCTGGGTGACCAGATTAGGATTTTTTCAAAATCCTTCTGTTCCTCCTCGCTCAAAAAAATAAAAGCAAGCTTTTATTTTTCGCTCGCTTCGTCGTCCAGTTGAACTACGTTCTCATCTTGTTGCCTCAATACATATGAAAACAAAAATAATCCCTAAGGGATTATTTCTCTTTTCATAATGGTCTGGGTGACCAGATTCGAACTGGCGGCCTCGCAGTCCCGAACCGCGCGCGCTACCAACTGCGCCACACCCAGATATGTTTATCTTATCACGAAAACGCAATATAATCATAATTATGTTATAATATCAAACGATATGAGTAAACTATATAAAAGAACTAAAATTTTGGCTACCGTCGGTCCAGCCGTCTTCACTGAAGAAAAAATTGCCGAGCTAGTCATGGCAGGTGTTAACTGCTGCCGCCTCAACTTCTCTCACGGAAGTTACGAAGAACGCGATGAGCAAATCGCTTGGATTAAAAAAGCTGCCGAGAAAAAAGGCCGCTCCGTCGCTATCCTTCAAGATCTTCAAGGTCCTAAGATTCGCCTTGGCGTAATTAAAGATAATCACTACGAAGTCAAGCCAGGTGACGAATTAATTCTCGATTACGCCGTCACTGAACACGACGGTTCAAATCTTCTTCCAGTTCAGTATAATCTTGCTGAGCGCATGAAAGTTGGTGAGCCTCTCTTCATCTTCGATGGTAAAATCCGCTCAACTGTTACTGAAATCGTCAGCGGTACCGCTATCAAGGTTAAGGTTGAAAACGAAGGTACTATTATGAGCCGCAAGGGCCTCAACCTTCCAGATACCGACTTTGGTGGTGATGTGATTACCGAAAAAGATATGGCTGACATCGAATTTGGTGCCACCCGTGATTTTGATTACGTGGCCATGAGCTTCATCCAGAGTGCTGATGATGTCGAAAGACTTCGTCAAATCTTGGTTTCTCTCGGTTCTACCGCTCAAATTATCGCTAAAATCGAAACCAAAAAAGCTATCGAAACTGATGAAAAAATGGAAGCTATTGTTCAAGCCGCTGATGGTATCATGGTCGCCCGTGGTGACATGGCTGTCGAAGCTGGTAATGAAGTTGTCCCTATCGTTCAGCGTAAATTAATCAGCCTTTGCCGCAAGCACGGTAAACTCTGTGTCGTGGCTACCCAAATGCTTGGCTCTATGGTCGACAACCCTAGCCCATCTCGCGCTGAAGTTTCTGACGTTGCCAATGCTGTGATTCAGGGTGCTGATGCTGTCATGCTTTCCGATGAAACTGCCAATGGTAAATACCCAATTGAAGCTGTGAAGCAAATGAAACAAATCATTCTTTACACTCAGAACCACTCTAAGGTCGACCCAATTGACCAGGATGTGACTGGTGAAAATCGTGAATACAACGCTGTAGCTAATGCTGCTGTTAGTCTTGCTGAAAAAATTCATGCTGATGTCATCGTCTGTGAGACTGCCTCTGGTGCTACTGCGGTTTCAATTTCCGCTGAACGTCCAAATCTCCCAATCATCTCTGTGACTTCGAACAAGCGCGTGGCCAGCCAATTGGCTTTGAATTATGCCAACGCCAGCTTCGAGCGTCCATTCTCTGAGAATTATGGCATCGATCTCGTTCAAGAGCTCAAGGCTTCTGGCTACATCAATACCAAGCCAGGTGAAGACAAGGTGCTCGCTGTGATTGTTTCTGGCCAACCTAACGTGATTGGCGGTACGGACACTATTCAAATTCGTAGCATTTAGTTCTAAGCTTTAGCACGATTAGAAGATTGCGGTATAATTAAAACATGTATCGCAATCTTCATTTTTTGCACCCCGAACATCAAACCGTTTTACTTCGTACGGATTATAATGTGCCGCTCGAAAATGGTCTGATTCAAAATAATTTACGTATCGAAAAATCTCTTCCTACCATCCAATATCTCTTGGATCATCAGGTGAAAAAACTGGTAATCATTTCTCATCTCGGTCGTCCAGAGGGAAAAGTGATGCCGGAATTTTCCCTAAAACCAGTCGCGGCTGAGCTTTCTCGTTTATTGCAGCGTGAGGTCTTTTTTGCGCCCGAAACTACTGGTGAAGCTACCAAGCAATTGATCTCTGAGGCTCCAGAAGGTGCGGTGATTTTATTAGAAAATCTACGTTTTCATCCCGGCGAGGAAGAGAATTCAAAAGATTTTGCCGAGGCCATCTTCAATGCTGTTCAGCCAGATTGTTTTGTTCAGGATGGTTTCGGTGTTTTACATCGCGCTCACGCTTCCACTGATGCATTGCCTCGCCTCTTACCGAGCGTCATGGGATTACTGGTTGAGCAAGAAATCGAAAATCTAAAGAAGGTGCAAGAAAACCCACCTCATCCCGTGCTTCTAATTATTGGTGGGGCTAAGGTCAAGGATAAATCCCCTCTCATCGAACATTTTGCTTCGCTTTCTGACCATATTTTTGTCGGCGGCAAAATCGCTGCCGATGGATTCACTTCAGATTTACCCCAGATTACTGTTGCCTCAGATTTCACTGAGGATGAATCTGGCGCCAAGCTCGATATCGGCCCTAAATCCCTTGACCAGCTAATCGACCTCGTGCTAAAATCTCGCACTATTATCTGGAATGGCACTCTCGGTCTTACCGAAAAACCACCTTTTGATTTTGCTTCCAGAGTCATCGCCGAATCTATTGGTGCTAAAAACCCAGCAGATAATCTTTCTGTAATCTGCGGCGGTGACACGACGGGGTTCGTAGAAAACCTCTTACAAAACCGCTATGCTGATCAGCCCCCACTTAATTTTTCCTTAGTTTCCACCGGTGGTGGCGCTAGCCTCGAATTCTTAATTCATGGTACTCTCCCAGGTCTTGAAGTTCTGAAAACTACCTAAGCTAAAATCCGCCTCTGTTAACTTTGTAATAATTACACGAACCTGTCTTGTAACTGTAAACAATTAGCACTCATACCTTGACAGTGCTAATATTTGCTATACAATAGAATTATGCAAGATGAATTTACTGAAATAATGAATAAATTAACTGAGAATGCTCGTTTTGCGCTCCAAAAATCTGACTATTATGCCAAGCGTTATAATAACGGCTACATGAGCACTGAACATTTGCTTCTCGGTATTCTTTCGCAGGATACTTCCACTGGTGCGCGTTTTCTCGCCGATGAAGATGTGAATCTCGACCAAGTTGAAAAACTGATGAATCATACCGCCATCGAAGTTCCCGGTGCGGATATGGCCATGATGTCGCTTTCCGAGGCTGCTGTTCTGACTCTGCGCCTCGCTTCCAACTTTGTGAAAGAGCAGGGAATTAAATTAATTGGCACTGAGCATCTACTTTATGCTTTGATTCGCCAGCCAAATTCTCGCGCCAGCTTGATTCTTCAAGGTCTCGATGTTGATCTCACGGAATTATCGAAAACTATTGAAGAGTTTGCTGAAAAACAGGCCGAAGAAGCCAAGATTGATCAAAAGAAAAATGACTTTAAGCGTAAGCGTCCGCTTAAGTGGCTCACAAAATATGGTGTTGACCTCACTGAATTAGCTCGTCAGGGTCGCCTCGATACCGTGATTGGTCGTGATCGTGAAATTGAACGCGCACTTACCGTACTTTCTCGTCGCACCAAGTCCAACCCTGTACTGATAGGGGAAGCGGGTGTGGGTAAGACCGCCATTGTCGAAGGTCTCGCCACTCGTATCGCCAAAAATGAGGTACCAGGCAACTTAATCGGTAAGAAAATTTACCAAATTGATCTCAGTTCCGTGGTCGCCGGTACCAAATTCCGTGGTGATTTCGAAGAACGCATTAAGGGTATCATCGACGAAGCCATTGAAAGTAAGGATCTTATTCTCTTTATCGACGAAATTCATCTCTTGACCGGCGCCGGTTCCTCTGAGGGTAGCCTGGATGCCGCGAATATCCTGAAGCCAGCTCTCGCACGTGGTTTGATTCATCTGATTGGTGCTTCTACCATGGACGAATATCGCAAGTCAATCGAAAAAGACAAGGCTCTAGCACGTCGTTTCCAAACCGTTATCGTCGAGGAACCTTCCGATATGATTACTGTGCGTATCTTGAAGGGAATTAAATCGCATTACGAAAAACATCATGGTGTAGTAATCCCAGATAAGATTATCGAAACCGCCGTCAGCATGTCGAAGCGCTATATCAATGATCGCTATATGCCGGACAAGGTAATCGACGTGATTGATGAAGCGAGTGCCATTGCCAAAGTAGCCGCTGATAAAAGTGGTAGCGGTGAATATAAGAAGCTAAAAATTGAGCGCGAATCTCTTCAACAAAAAATTGAAGATAGTGCCGAGGCCGAGAATTTCGAAAAGGCCGCTCTCTACAAAACTCGTCTCGCTAAATTAGAGGAAAAAATCAAATCTCTCGAGCAGGCTGGCGTGGATGAAAATGTTTCACCGGTGCTCACCGAAGAAAATCTCGCTGAAGCCATTTCTCTCAAAACTGGTATTCCAGTTTCCAAGGTGCATGGTAGTGAATTGAAAATTCTTTCGAAACTAGAAGCGCATCTCGATAAGGCCATCATCGGTCAGGATGAAGCAATCCACGATGTAGCTAAGGCCATCCGTCGTGGTCGCTCTGGCATTAGTGACCCTAAGCGTCCGATTGGTTCCTTCCTCTTCATGGGTCCGACTGGTGTGGGTAAAACCGAGCTCGCTCGGGTGATCGCCCGTGAAGTTTTCGGCGGGGAGAATGCTTTAATTAAAATCGATATGTCAGAATTTGGTGAAAAACACAACGTCTCTCGCTTGGTGGGTGCCCCAGCCGGCTACGTGGGTTATGACGATGGTGGTAAATTAACCGAATCTGTGCGTCGCCATCCATATTCCGTCGTACTCTTTGATGAGATTGAAAAAGCTCACCCAGATGTTTTCAATATGCTGCTGCAAATTCTCGAAGACGGTGTTCTCACCGATGGTCAAGGTAACCGTGTGAAGTTCAATAACACTATCGTTATTTTGACCTCCAATCTTGGCTCCGACGAAATGTATAACGACCAGGCCTTTGGTTTCTCGAGTCATCAAAAAACCAAGGACCAATTCATCACTGAAGATTACGAAGCCAGTAAAAATGCCGCGATGAAAGCTTTGAAGAAGTCTATGCGTCCAGAGCTCATTAATCGTCTCGATGCTATCGAAGTCTTCCACGCGCTTTCTCGTAAGCAAGTCGAAGAAATCTTTGACAATATGATTGAAGATTTGAAAAAGCGTCTTGCTGAAAAAGCTATCGGCTTGAAGCTCGATACTAAAGTCCGTGACTTCCTTATCGAAAAAGGTTTTGATCCAAAAAATGGTGCCAGGCCATTACGCCGAGCTATCGAAGATAATTTGGAAACCCTACTCTCTGACGCGATTATTGCGGAAGAAATTTTGCCAGGACAAATCGCCCAAATTAGCTTAAAAGGTGATAAGCTTAAATTAAAGATCGAAAGCACTGAAAAATAATATGGAAAATTCACCGTCAGAAGTCTCCGTTCAGTCTCGTCGGCGTAG
>CAUQEY010000041.1:0-5544 GCA_963517175.1 uncultured Candidatus Saccharibacteria bacterium
ACCTAAGCGAAGACCCTCTTTTTTGATTCCAACAAAAAACATGAAACCCTCCGCGCTTTTTATTTACAATACTACTGCCTTAAAATCTGCATATTTATCGAAAAAAGCCTCATCGATTTTCTTGCCAGTTTTCTTCAGGTATTTTTTCACTAAATAATACCCGAGTGAATACCCAGACCAGCGGGGAAGTTCATTACTTCCATTGAAAAAAATCGTATCATAATTATAATCGCAATAATTCAAATCCAGCTGACTACGTAGTTTTTCAAGAATCTTTTCATTTTCCTCATCGCTTCGTTCCAGAATAGTTTTAATGAATATTGTTTTCTCTGTGCGATCCTTAACGAATTCTGCCTCGAAATAAGTTGCGATACCTTCACTAATTATTCCGTCAAATAGCGAGTTAGCTCACTCGTCATTTTTACCCCAACGCGCCACATAGCAAAGCTCGTGAGCAACCATCTCAGAAATCAAGTTTTCAGTCGCTTTTTCTTCATCTATCGTAAACTCGATAAAGTCATTAGCTCGTGCGCGTCCACCAACTCCATCCTCATGGATAATGATGTCATATAGGCGATTTGTGACAAGTAAATCAATATCCCAATCTATTCTTAACTTTGGAAAGACATATTGTTCAGCTACCTGAACGGCTTTTTCTATAGTCGCCCTGCAGTCTTTTAGGTTGTCATTAGCTTGAGTTAGCAAGAGATTGATCTTATTCATAAACATATTATATGCATATTTTATACATTTACACATCATGGTCGTTATTTTATGCAAAAAAAGAAGCTCCTGCAGTAGGTACCTTCGGCGCCGTGCAAGAGCTTCGATACTTTCACTATATCATATAAAATTATCTTAAATCAAAAAACCTTGGCGGGAACGAATCCAGACCAAGGCGCTGTATATTTATTTTACCAAAATTCTTGTATTTTTCAAATTGTGGTATTATAATTAAATCAATGCAGCGACTGGCAAGTAGTTGGTTTACCCCTGCGGCATAGTAATGAAGATTCTATGCAGGTTGCGGCGCCAAAATATCCTCTTTAGAGGATTTTTTTGCTATCTTAATATTTTAATCAGCAATTTCAATAAAGGCTAAAACTTTCTTAGAAATCGAATTATACCACTCACGGGCTTTTGGCGTATTCTTTACTTTTTTAGCGGAAATATTTACAACATAATCGGCAAGCTGAATGAGCCGACTATTTCTAGAATTTCTTTCACGAACTTTTACATATCTTAGCTTGCGCTCACGGATTCTTTTTCTGAATTCAGTGTAAAGGATTGGATTTGAATCCATCTCGATTTTGATTTCTGGGTATCTTTTTTGGATCTCATCCATTACAAGTGAAGACATTCTGGAATATGATGCTGTTCTCTTAAAATCATTTTTGTGAATCGCGATAGTAATAAACCGAAAATCAAGAGAAGATAGAAGTTTCAAAAACTCAGTTTGAGGACGAGTTGAGTTACTACTACAATGAAATTCGTAATCATCAGGAAGATGTAGTTTCTCTCGCAGATTATCTATTGCGACAATACTTTTATCTCTGGATTCTTCACTGCTGAACAAGACCAAGCTCACGACTAAGCAATCTTTACTATACGCTGCTACACCTGGCGCGCCAGATTCGTCGATATATCCAAACATTATTTATGTTATACCATATTTGACGTTGAGTTAACACACTAGTCTTCATTTTTATGTCAATTGTATTACAATCTAGATATGATTGATTTCAAATCAGAGTCCGAATTGAGAAAGGTTATCAAAGAATATAAAGTCTCTGACCTTATTTATGATTCTCACAAAGATGCTGGACCTGACGAAGAAGTTTATTTCTATCACGACAAAGAAAGCCATAAATTCGTATTATGGTCGCGTGATTATATGTCCGAATTATTTTTCGAAGCACAGGGATTACAAAATAATTTTAATATCAATATCGTAAAATGGTTCGAGCTTATAGATGGCGGCTTCTATGACCCAAAATATCCAGATGAAGACGATAAAAATATATTCTATCTAGACGGAATACGCTTTGCGCTAGGATTAATCAGATAATAAAAAATCAACCCGATTACTGCAATTAATCGAAACCATACCGAGGGCTAATTTTGGCAAGATTAAAGAATTGATGTCTCTTTTTTGTTATGAAGTGTTGCACTTGAGATATTAACTCAGGGGTCAAAAATTGACACACCCCACTCTTCATTGTATAATATATATATTGGGTATTTTCCCACACAGCATGAAAAGGAGGGGTATCATGAGTACATTTAAGATTAAAGTAGCAAATTTTTTCGCAAGAGAATCTTGCGCTGCTTGGCAGCCTAAACGGATTATTCGCATAATCTATCGCCACATCTATCGTTTCATCATGGAGACTGGCGCCGAGGAATATCCTTACGCTGATCCCGATTTTGCCAAATGGCAGGAATCCGACGGTAATTTTTACACCCTAATTACCGATTCTAGTAATTTTGTCATTCGGCGTAGTACTAGTTATGTGGCCTGGATGATGAAAAAATACTGCGGTAGTTCACCTAAATTACCTAATCCAGGGCCGCGCAAGCCCGGAGAACATCGCTTCGATGCCAAACACTGGGGCGAAATCCTCGAATACAATGGTTGGCAAAAAGTTTCAAAAGCCGACTGGCCGTCATACCAAGATATATTAGATGAGAGACACTTTATCGGTGTAATGCCCGACGCAGATGAGTTTGGTCTTCTAGTATGGTTTAATAACGCTAGGTTTACCGTTACTGGATTTCCCGCTATATGGTTAGTTTCGACCTACAAGGATTTTAAAGAGCAATGCCTAGAAATCCCTGTCTCTGAAAAATCTGGCATCATCTGGTATCGCGAACCCTAAGTAAAAGATCTTTAAATCAACGAAAAATTTGCCACACAACTTTCACCTCTCGAGAGAGAGGTGAATTTATTGCACCTTAAAATTTGAGGAATTTTAACCAAACAGTCACCCGTACACACATTACGAAAGGTTAGGTGAATTATGTTTACTGACAAAATTAATTTCGCACTTAAAATTGCCGCCAAGGCACACCAAGGTCAAAACCGCAAGGGAACCGATATTCCATATATTTCCCACCCTGTCGCCGTCGGCATGATTATTAGTCAATATACCAACGACGAAGCAACAATTGTCGCAGGAATCTTGCATGATATTCTTGAAGATGTCAATCCAGCTGTCTATTCTGAGGCTGACATGCGTCGCGATTTTGGTGATGAAATTACCGACATCGTCAAAGATGTTTCGGAACCTAAAACGGCCGGTCAGCCCAAACTTCCCTGGAAAGAACGCAAGGAAAGTTATTTGAAACGTCTCGGCAATTCCTATTACATTGAGGCCTACATTGTCGCTGTCGCCGACAAGATACATAATCTTACCGATATTCTAAAAGATTACGATCAGTTTGGTGATGAAATTTGGCACCGCTTCAATACTTCTGAGCAAGATATTCTCTGGTATTATCGCGAAGTTTTTTATCTCATCAAAAACGAACCGGTACCAATAGAACTTAAGCGTCACTTTGAGAATCTTGTAGAGGATCTGACTATTATCACATTAAACCTCTAAAATTAAATTCCTCACATCAAAAATCCCCGGAGTCTAACTTCGGGGATTTTTTATCGTATAATATACTTATGAATAAATCTGAAATTGAAGCTAGACTCCAAACTATCCAGAAATTTTATAATCTCGATAAACTTCTTGAGCATGGCACCGAAAACGAAGATGTCGCTAAATACTATCGTAAATCCGACTTCTTTTACAAACACGTCCATTCCGGTGGCGGTAATAATATCCACATGGCCCTTTCCGACGACGGACTCTTTCACAAAGAAGATTTCAAGAAACAAGCCGTGTATATCACAAACTTTCTAAAACCTGGCGCTCGCGTTTTAGAGGTTGGAGCTGGCAGATTAAGTAATTCACGCTATCTCGCCGAACGTTTTCCTGATGTCGAATTCGTCGCACTAGATATTCCAAATCGTAATTTCCTTAAAAATAAAGTTCCTAAAAATATTCAACTCATCGAAGGGGACTATCATAATCTTGATCAGCTCGAAGATGCAAGTTTCGATGTGGTGTTTGGTGTCGAAACCATTTGCTATAGTCGCAATAAAAAACTCGTAGTAGAACAGATGACCAAAAAGCTCAAACCAGGTGGCATTTTCGTAGTTTTCGATGTCTATGAACCTATAAGACACAACGAAATGACTGATTTTGAAAAACGCGCATCCAGTATTACTCTTGCCGGTATGCGAGTCACAGATCAAGACCAATGCGTATTAGACCTTGTCGAATACCTCAAGCAAGCTGGTATGCAAAATATTGAAGCCTCTAATCTCACCCAAAAAATTATGCCCAACCTCAAACGCCTTGCCAAAATTTCCAAGCTCTATTTTACCCACCCACTACTACTAAAAATCTTAAATTTTATCATTGCTGAAGATGCTAGAGTTAATGGTATTTCAGGTTATCTTATGGATCTAACTTTTGACGGTGAACGGATTCACGGTTATTACCGTATCACCGCCCAAAAACCAATTAACTAGTCTTAATTTTAATAAAAAAAGGAAGCCCTTGCGGTAGGAGCATTACACCCCGTGCAGAGACTTCGATATTATTATACACCAAAATACACAAGTCGAAGCTATTCATCAAAACCCCTGGAGCCTAACTTCGGGGATTTTTTTCTTCATTGACAAAACGCCATAAAAAAGTTATAATATATAAATCTCGGTGCGGAAAAATCGTGAAAAATCTGACCCAAAATTGGTCCCATTTCACAAATAATCCCGCATCATCACCCAATCGATAGGAGGAGATACTATGGCACATTTAGAGAAAAAGGATATAAAGCAAGCAGTTCGTTCTGGCCTTATCGGCTTAGCTATTGGCGACGCATTAGGGGTGCCCATTGAGTTTTTGAATCGAAATTTTCTAGAACTCATGCCGGTCACAGAAATGTTATCTGTCGGTACTCATCATCAACCTGCTGGTACTTGGTCTGACGATACGTCTATGACCATCTGCCTGATGCAGTCATTGATTGACCAAAAACGCTTCCATTATCACGACATTATGGAGAATTTTGTCAAGTGGTATCTGCAAGATGAATTCACTGCTACCAAGCTCACTTTTGATATTGGCGGCACCTGCAAACGCGCGATTGAAAATTATCTCGCTGGCGGGCATCCTGTCAAATGTGGCCTGAATCATTACGCCAATAACGGCAACGGTTCACTCATGCGCATTTTGCCAGTGGCCTTCGTTTGTCACAAAAATCAAATCACCGGTGAACAGCGCTTTGAATTAGTGAAAAACATTTCATCCCTCACCCACGCTCATCCAATTAGCGTGCTGGGCTGTCTGATTTACACTAATTTCGTTTGCCACTTACTGGACGGCGATACCCCGAAAGAGGCTTATCGCAAAACCCAGCTAGACGATTACAGTATGTTTGAGCCGGAAGAGCGTAGTCTATATAGCCGAATTCTGAAAAATCAGA
>CAUQEY010000042.1:0-5485 GCA_963517175.1 uncultured Candidatus Saccharibacteria bacterium
ATAATGCAGTACTGGTTTATTCTTCCAAGTTGGCACAGCGTGAAGGTGAATCGATTAACGAAGAGACCGAGCGGGAGTGGATTGATGTAAGTCTTAATTCCCTAGCCCAGGCTTATACGGCTTTTTCGGAATTAGTGAATAATTTTATGGATTTTCAGAAGGTAAATATTAAATATCGACCGACGGAATCGAAAATTCTTAGCACGTCGCCGTTTTCGATTGAACTGGGCGGACATTGGAATGTAATTATTAACGAATCGAAAATGCCACCAGTGAAGACTTGCGATACTTATGTGGCGCAGCCGAAAATTAATGAACAGCGGAGCAAGATTCGTAATCTGAAAGATTATTACCAGGAACAATTTCTCACACGCAAAGTGCAAATGAAGATGTCGGGCCTGGTGGATACAGAGCGAGTGTTTACGTTTGATACCAAGATGGTCTGGATTATCTCTAGTGTCAAAGATGCGATCGATGAGACTCTACAAGAGGCTGATACGATGGGGGCGTTTCTGGCGATTGGTGAATTAGTTTCCGAGATTGCCGCAAGTATCGGGCGCAGGAGCGAATTGCCGTTAATTCTCGAATTTAAGCAAAATTTTAAAAAGCAGCCGAGCTAGAGTGATTTGAAATTTTATGCCGGCTCGAGCGCTGAATTCCGACCGAAAATTCAAAAATACCATGATTAATTCAAGTTCTGAAAAATTTGTCAAAAAGGGACGCCTGCTCGCGTCTCTTTTTTCTTGCGAGGAAATAAAATACCGGAACCGTGCTTCTCTGCGCCTCTTTTTTCTTGCGAGGACGCGAAATTTTTGCGAAGATGTGAAGATATGCTATAATATTTTAAATATCTTACTAATTCTGCATGGAGAAAATATGGCAGTTAAAAAGAAAAAGATTGTGATTTCTAAATTGAATCGTAATAACAATCACAAGCACAGCGAAAAGCGCAAGCGCAACAAATAAGAAAGATAACCTCTGATGAGGTTATTTTTTCTGGTTAGTACGGGATAAAAAAAGTAGTGTCCTAAATAAAGAGTAATTGTCTAGGGTTTAAAAAATAAACTTATTAAGACTTAACTAAGCGCTATATTAATCTAGATAGGGCTTGTCGCTGAAATATTCCATGAGATCCTGGCAGGGGCCACCCTGGATAGTGTCTCCGTTATCGGCAAAATCGTCGCCACAAGTGAGTTCACCATCGTCGAAGTCGCAACTATTGATACTACATTCGTTGAGATTGCAGACGGCAGCGGATTCATTGGGGTAGACCGCGACAGACTCGATAGAATCTGAGCCGAAAGTGGAATCATCGTAATCCGAATCATAGAGCACTTCATTATTACTAAGCTTTGAAGCGTAATCGGTGGCTAATTGAGTTTCGTCGATTTGCGAAACGTAATCGGTAAAATTTTGATTTTCTTCGTTCATTACTTTCATTATAACCTAGATTTTCCGAGTGGACCGGAAATAAAAAAAAGAGCCGACTGGCTCGATTTAGTTTGGTACACCCGGGGGGATTCGAACCCTCGACCCTCTGTTCCGAAGACAGATGCTCTAATCCGCTGAGCTACGGGTGCAAGTGAGGAGAAATATAATAAATTTATTTATTATATTTCGACGAACGCTGCATCCGAATGTCGGAGCCATACGGGTGCAAACGAAGAGAAATATAATTAATTTACTCATTTCTCTCTCTTTAATTTTACCATAGAACAAAAAATACGCCGAGAAATTCTCGGCGTATCATGTTTTCAAAGGGCAATTAATAAATTAGTTAATTGCTTAAGGTTAGAATTTGAAGTAAGATCCGGAAGCTTAGAAACTTCCTTGAAAGCGGCTGCGATATGTCCTAACGGGATATATTTAATTTTGCAGCCAGAGAAAAGTTGTTCATTTTCAAGCTCTTGATTTTGCAATTCTTCGACATCCTCGATAAGGCTGCCATCGGTTTCGTAATTTAAAAATTCTTGATATCTTTGCTCGGCGAGCAGCATGTGCTTATTCTTGAGGTCGTTCTGGAAAGCTTCCACCAAAACATGGTCGATTTTCTCAATCTGATTGCAAAATTCATTAACCAGACCCCAGAATTCCTGACGGCGCTCTTCGGTACTTCTGACATATTTCAGGAACATCGGTTGACGAATCAAGCAGTCGATGTTCGAATAAATACCGTTAAAGCGCTTCCAACTCTTGTTGTAAAAATCAATCACATCCTTCAGCCAGTGAATATCGCCGGTGTCAATCCAGCGACGTTTGAAAAATTGGCAGGAATCGGTCGCGAGCGTGATGTAACTAATGTCGCTTACGATTTGCCCAGACAAGCGGAAGAGTTGATCTTGGTCGAGAATAGTTTTCTGACCATTAGCTAAAGCTTTCTTCCTCTGATTTTCAATAATTTTCTTCCAGCGGGCATCTGTTATACCATTTATTTTTTCGCGATTAACATTGAAGTCGTTGATATACAGTTCGATGCTTTTTAGTACGTTCTTGTGTTCGTGAAAAATTTTCTCCACGTACTCCAGTGTGTTACAAAGTGATCCGGCCATTAAGGTAATTCCTTGGTCCATATTTCTTTCCCTCCTTTGAAAAATGTAAAGGTTCCATCTACGAACGTATAGAAAAATTATGCTACAATTCGCAGTGAGGCTATTATAGTACATTTTGAGGGAAAAATGAAGAGGTGAGGTGAATGAGTATCTTCGGCGCAATACTGCTTAAATCTGTAAGTATCAAGTTGAGTCCTCTTCCAGATGCAATTCACAGAAGAAGAGCGAAATTTTATTTTCCTACTGGACGAATTGCGCAAAAAATGATAAAATAACGAATGAGTCGGGCCGGTAGCTCAGCTGGTTAGAGCACGAGCCTCTTAAGCTTGGTGTCGTGGGTTCGAGTCCCACCCGGCTCACCAGTTTTTGAAATTATATTAAAAAATGATTCTTCTTATATAAAGAATCTTTTTTATTGGTTAATTCCTATGTGCTTAAAACTATATTTTAATAAAGATATAGTTTTTGCAATATCACTCTCTATTCTATTAATTAATATTTTATATGTAATTTGATTTTTAATAGTTATACTTAATTATTTTTATTATTTATTAGACTACAAAAAGAATTACAATATCTAAAAAATATCACGCAAAGTATCTTGCGACTCTTTTGTAATTATTGGATTGGATAATATTGCTACAACTGGTTATCTCTATCCGTAAAAAAATAGTAGATTTGAATGATACTAAGAAAAATATACTTAAGATAACCCCACCGATCAGAACATAAAGGATTTAGATTACAAATTCAAATTTAGCCCTAATTAATTAGTAGATCTACTAAATTAAAAATCAATCTTTATTTTCAAGGTCTTTGGTTCTCGTAAATTTCTAGAATAAATTGTTGCAACTAAGACTACTTCTGCATTA
Organism: uncultured Candidatus Saccharibacteria bacterium; assembly: GCA_963517175.1. Classification (GTDB taxonomy): domain Bacteria; phylum Patescibacteriota; class Saccharimonadia; order Saccharimonadales; family Saccharimonadaceae; genus Nanosyncoccus. Next base: position 3,422 of record CAUQEY010000042.1, read on the forward strand.
TTTGTTTTTATATAAAATTCTTGATCTGGTATTTTATGGCATTTTTTTGAGTTTAATTCTCTTATGAAGATTTTTGCTATATTATCCGGACTTACATAGTCGTGTGTAGTAGACAAGGGGATTTGTAGATTATTACCCATCAGTATATGTGACGAATACGATGTGATGGGTATATTGTTTTCTATGTAATCATCCTCAATAAAAAGCTGGTCAGAATTGGTAGTTCTTAATTCTATCTCAATATTTTCATCATTTTTATCAGATACTATTTCTATTGATATTTTGTGAAGATTTTTTATATCTTCGTCATATCGCTTAAGCTCTTGACAATATTCAGTAAGCCTACGAATTTTAGCCTCCGGTTTTTCCATGCCGATAATTTTCATTTCTGGCAATATACTATCTAAAAATCCTCTGTCTTTTAAATTATTTTTTTCATCTTCAATTTCTCGATCTACGGAATATATTTTTTCCTTTATACTAAAAACGGTAGGATTTACTCTCACTTTTATTGAGTAGTTTGGAGTTTTATTTTTAATTATAGATAATTCATTTAGACTTTTATCTTTTTCAGCCAACTCATCCAACCACACCCTATAGGATGCAATAAAAAATATTACGGAAGTTAAGATAATCGTAATATATGAAGGGAAGTTTGGTACTGCAAAATGAAAACAAAAAGATAATATATCAACAAGGCTTAGAAAAATAGAAAAGCCAGAAAAGATACTTGAGGTAAGCTTTTTGAGATATAAAAGAGTTTTATGCACCATTGTTTTTATTTTCTATGTCATTAACTTGCCCTTTTTCTATTGTGTGTTTTGTCCCATCGTAAAATTCTGCTGTTATTTTAGAAAATACTTCTGTTGGGTTCATATCATTCTGGTCAAAAGACAACCTACGTTCTTCTCCTGAAATAAAAATTTGGCTTTTCTTTTTTGATCCCTTTTCTCCGGCATAAATAACCACCTGTGGCCCTCGTTTAGAACTACGAATTTGTGCAGTACAGAAAAAATTATGACTAGGGTCAATCTTAACTTTTTTTGTTACAGGTGTTTGAATTCCATCTACGTCAATTATTTCATATTTCTTTCTATCTAGAGCAAGTACTTTTTCAACGACATATTCTTTCTCATTAAAAATAGTTCTATCAAAGCTATAAACAGCATTACATTCCTCACATTTAAGTTCATGAAAAACTTTATCTGCAAATAAATCATCCACCCCAACGGAAGTTAATTTAATATAATCTTTAGGACAGACAGGTATTGCTGTATTATTATACTTATCTATCATCCAGTAAACATTATCTACACGGTATAGCTTATCTTTCATTTTAATTATCCTCTATTCGTCCTCTAGTCATTTATATAAAATAGTTTTTTAAATAGTTATTCAATTCTTTGTCACAGGCATAGATATATATACCTTTTACAGCGCGGTTCATGAGGATCCTATAAGTTCTTAGTACCTGCTCAAGGATATCTTCCTCATTAATTTTCTCATTATTAGCTACTTGGCGCTGGCTGCGTTTCATAGCACCAGAATCCGCGCAAGCTTCACGGTTAAAAATAAGCTTCCCATCACGATAGATTAAGTCGTTACCAATAATAATTCCGACATAATTTAAATCATCACCCTGAACAGTGTAAATACTACCAACTTCATTTACTGATTCCTTAGAGCCAATCCAGTTATCTTGAGTACTGTTCCAGCGAAACTTCATACCGTCAATTTCAATATCGTATAGATTTTTATCATTCTTGGAACTCCACTTCCAGGCGAAACCAGCAACCATGCGAGATAAACCATACTCTGCTTCACGATTTTTGATAGCATCAGAAAAGTCTTTGATGTTATCAAAAATTTTCGCCTCAAAACCGTCAAAATATTCTTTTTGTTCCGGTCTAAACCTATTTGATAAAATACCATTAATATAATCAATGTATTTCTTGCCGCCACGCGACCGCATCTGTGTTTTTAAGTAATATTCACGCAAATCAAACTCGCCAGAATATTTTAAAATATCAGATTTACAAATATTAGTTGGACGAATGCGCTGCT
>CAUQEY010000043.1:0-5268 GCA_963517175.1 uncultured Candidatus Saccharibacteria bacterium
CGTCATGATCCCCGAAACTAACACGTTCCAAGTGATTATCTGTTGCGACTGACGAAATATACTTAGGAATTTTTGTAGGTGCATAAAATAGATTAGTAAGGTTACTAAATCTTTTACCTACCTCGACATTAAACAATTCAGACGTTAATGCCATTCTTGCTATGTTTGTGCTAACGTTAGAGTCATCTGTTCCTAAAATACGCTCGTAAAGTTGTGCCGTTTCTCTAACACGTTGGAAGTCTGTTTCATTGACCTTACCAGCTACTTGACTTGCAATGTCTGTGATACGTCCGTCAATTCCTTGCTTATATTCTGCTAGCTTGGTTTCGTTTTCTCTTGTGAGTGCTTCAAAACGTTGTTTCGTCCCCTCGACATTTTCAAGATAGGTACTTTTAGCAACAAAATCTTGTGATAAAGTTTCACGGATGGCGCTTGTTTGCTTAGCTGATTCTTCTCTAGCGTATCGCTTCAATTCTTCTTGACGTTGGCCGTCCTTATCAATGAATGATGTGATTTCTCCAATTTTAGTCTTTATGCCGTCTGTCGTTTGTGTGACTTCAAGCATTTTTGAACCATATTCATTTTTAAAGTTCGTAACGTCTTGACTTAATTGTGTTTGTGCTCTTTCTGCCGTTGACTTGAACGTGTTTAAATTTCTGACGTTATCGTCTGCAATTTTCTTAGCTTCTTTAGCTAAATCTTCACTTGCACCAGCTTTTTTTAAGGCTTCTTCACTTCTGCGTTTGCTTTCTTCGCTTGCTTGTTCTGTCGCTTTCTTGACTTTATCGAATTCTTTTTCAAGTTCCGATGTATCAAGTTTTAACTTTTTAAGCTCCCACTCCGAACCGTTCCAGATATACATTTCTGTATTTTCGCCAGCGGTTAAATAAAGAATATCCCCTCGGTTTAATGTTCCGATTGGATCGTCTTTTGGTTTAGTTGCACCATAATAGACCGTATTCTTACCATCCGCACTAACAAGCGCCCTTGTAGCTACCGCCAGAGCGCTTTCTGCGAATTCTTTACTTTGTCCCACGCTGCGAATGATTGAGCCTTCAGAGCTTATTTGTTTTTGAACGCTTCCGATATCATTACAAGTGACTTTATGGTTAATTAAGCGCCCCGTAACGTCATAAGAACTTTCAAACGAAACGATCCGAATTTTTTCACGGAATCCTATCGTTTCATTGATAGCCATAATATAATCACCGGCCCGCGGTTGTGTGTATCGATAACCGGCTCGGGTTAAATCTTCCATATCGAGCTGGACTGATATCGAGTATGAGTTATCCACTTCAAATTTTAAGCGTTCTAACAACTTGCCGGTATCTTTATAACGTTCATCCCTTACCGGTTCGCCTTCGATACGTCCATAGATACGAGCTAGTGGACTTTCATATTCAGACGTATATCGCCCCTTACTATGGTCTTCTTCATCCTTCCACGCACCGAGTCCGCGTTTATATGTAATGAACTTGTTGATATTCTTTTCAATCACCAGTTCATTCATATTGAAATTTTTTCGGACGACCGTCGAAAGATCCGCACCGATTTTTTTAGTAATCAAGACGACTTTCCCGGAAACTGAAAACTCGAGCCCAGCAGCTTTTATAATATCTTTAAACATTTCTAAACGCTTGGCGTTTCCGAAATTCTCTTTACGAATAGAATTCACTCTTACGCTTGGCTCAATCTGGTATCGATAACCGCTATTTTTAAAGATGGCCTCGATATACACTTCAAAACGATGTGATCCGTTGAATTCGGTATAACAGTTCGAGTGCTCAAAGTCATAAAAGAACTGGTGAACTGCGTCGAAGGATACGGAAAGATTGCGCCCCTCGTCCCGAGGCTTGGCATAAACAATATTATAATATTCGCCGTCAAGCTCAAATTTCCATCCACGACCAATTTCAAATAAAACTCTATCATTTGAAATAATAGTCCCAGAAACTGAACGCTCTCCATTTACGGCATTTTTGACCGTGAATTCAACTTGCGCTCCGAAACCTTCGCCTTTTTCATTGTAAAATGTAAGCAATGTTTCCCTCCTTCCTATTTGTATAATTCTTTAAATCCGATTATCTTGATTGTGCCTTTAAAATTCGTAGACCACGGGATTTTTTTATTTGCTTTCGGTTTAATCACGAAATACTCGAAATTTGTCCGATTATTAATATTTTCAAAAAAAGTTCCCGTACTAAGTCCATACTCAACGCCAGACAAGCGCAATTTGTTTCCGGATTGGATAGGCGTTTCGACATGATTATATGAGAATCGTCGCCCGTCAATCTCAAGAAAGAAATTCGTTTGTTGAGCGTTCGCTGTTAATTCAACAATAAATGGAACTTCTAACTGACTAAGTGTAGCCGTTCCCGCATAATCAAACGTATTTGTTAAAAGCGTGATATCCTTCGGAACTGTTTCACCATACGGTAATTCCGAAGTCACAAAACCAAAAGAAACGTTATATTTCAATCCGGCGGAAGATTTTCCGATAAACTCATATTCAACCGAACCATTATTGACGACCTTATAACGATATTTCCATGCTCTATGAGGTATCGTTTTAAGGTTTAATTCGCCCGTTGTTTGTCCGGCCAACTCGAAATCGTATAAATCATCACGCTCGGGGTGCATTTTTGTAATGTAAAAACCATCATCACCCAAGACGTACCGGTTTAATTCGTCTTTTTTATCAAAAAAGGCTTCCATCGTTGGGACGGTAAGCCTTGCTTTTACTTCTATTGTTTTTTCGGTATAGGTCAAGCCGTCAAAAATTCGACCATTGCGACCTTTTACCGTTCGTGTCGAAATATCCACGGCCGGGGAAGAATCATCGACCGTGATATTATATAAGCCCAGCTCGGACAATCTCCGAGCCTGACCGTCTTTTTCAATCAATAAATCCATGAGTCCCCCTTACGCGAAATATTCAGAAAGTGCTTGTTGTCTAGCGTCTTTCTCTTTGATTGTTGTATAAATCTTATCGCCCACAATTTCGTTATGGACTTCAAACTTACGCTCAGATAATTGCGAGTTCTTAACGTCGTCGCTCAAGTTTTCAAGTGAAGAACGAACGCCCGCACTTGTTACGCTTGCCGACGTAGTGAGTACGCTATTTGTTTGGTAATCTTGATCCGTGATAGCTTGCGCGTATTGTTTCGATACGTCGTTAATATCTTTCACCCAGCTAGACATACCATTATAAAGACCTTCTCCCGTGAAGCCTCCTATCTTATCCATAACCCGTGAAGGTGAATGAATAGAAAGAGCAGACCGCATAGTTCTAGCAATATTTGAAGCGATACTATTTGCTAGCGAATATAGAGATCCAGCCATTGAAGCAAGACCATTATATAGACCGATTCCAGCATTATAACCGACGCTACTCAACAAGCCCGGAAGGCTACTAAACGTTGCGGCAATGTTATTATTCGCGCTAGAAGCTAGCGACGTAACGCGAGAAAGTCCCGATTGCATTGTGCTAACAAAAGAGTTCATTCCGCTTGTTGCGCTTGTTGTAACATTTCTAAACGTTTCATTAAACGTTTTAGCCATCTGCGTTCCGCTTTGAGTGCTAACTTGTGAAATTTTATCAAGTCCAGTTTGAACTGCTTGAGCCGTTGCTTGCATAGCTTTATCAACGGTATTTTGCATTTCTTGATAATTCTTAGCTACCGATTGCGATAATTGCGCGCTTGATTGTTCCGCGCTTTGTGAAACGCGATTGAAATCAGATTCCGCGCTTGTTGCTAGCGCACTCGTCGCGACTGCTGCGCCCGCTTGCATTTGTTGGAAATTGGAAACAACTCCAGAATTAGCAATAGAAGCGTTCGTATTCGCGGTACTTGATACGCCGGCCGTGCTAGCGTTGGCATTATTAAGTAACTGATCCAGTTGATAGCTTGCGTTTGCGTTTAAATCACTAACGTTTGAAACAACATTTGAACTCATGGCGCTCGTTTGAGCTGTCGCGTTTGTTTGCGCTTGTGTAAACGCCATATCGCTATTTGTTGCGAATTGTTGAGCTTGCAAAGTCCCGTTCGCGTTCATAAGACCAAAATTCGACAAAACATTTTGCTGCATTGTCGTAGTCTGAGTTGTAGCGCTATCGGTAATACCTAGCATATTGTTATTGACGTCCATTAACATAGCGTCCGTGGACGTGGTAACGCTCGACTGCATTTGTTGGTAATTTGTACTAACGCCCGTATTCGCAAGGAAAGCGTCTGCGGTAATTTTAGCCGTTGTCGTTCCGCTTCGAGCTTCGATATGGTCCGATGTCGCGCTGATTGTCGCTTGAACCTTCGCTCCGCCTTCTTCAGACTTACCGGAAATAAAGTCCCAAAGACCACCGAAGAAGTTCCCTACTGCTTCGCCTACGCCTTTAAGAGCGTTCGGAATGAACTCGAGCAATGCTTTACCGAAGCCCGTGATAATATCCCAAGCTGCTTTGACGATGTTTGGCAAGCCCTTAATAATCGCCATTGCGAGTTGGACAATTAATTGCCAACCGGCCACAATAAGTTGCGGTAATGCTTGAGTAAGTCCATTGATAAATTGACCGATAATCTGAACCGCACTCTGCGCGATCTGTGGTAAGGCTTGAATTAAACCTTGAACCAAAGTCACAATTAAACGAATACCACCTTGCAAGATAGCCGGCAAGTTTTGGATAATCGTTTGGATGAATCCAATAATAACTTGTGTCGCAATCTGAATAATCGTTGGCAACGCTTGAACGATACCTTTTACGATATTCATTAAAATTTGAATCCCTTGTTCTAAAATCTGAGGGAAATTCGCTTGCAAGTTATTGATAAAGTTCGTCGCAATTTGTTGAGCTGTTGAAAGTAATTGCGGGATATTTTGCAAAATACCTTGTGTCACGTTTACCAGTAATTGCATACCAATAGAAAGTAATTGCGGTAATGCTGATAGCAACGTATTTACAAGCGTTCCGATAATCGTTATCGCTGAAGATATTAAAGAGCCGGCATTTTGCCCTACCCCTTGCACTAAGCTAGCGATAAGCTGAATTCCCGCGTCAACGATAACCGGAAACATTGTCGCGAAGGCTTGCGCCAGTTTTGCGATCAAGTCCGCGCCGGAAGTGATAAGCGCTGGAATTTGTGACGTGATACCCGTAACAAGATTTTGAATAATTTGTGGTCCTTTAGTCGTTACCGTGTTTAGTAACTGATTTATTTGTTGGCCGAATTGGCTATTGATTAAACCTAAACCGGCGACAACAAGCCCGAGAAT
>CAUQEY010000044.1:0-4891 GCA_963517175.1 uncultured Candidatus Saccharibacteria bacterium
TCGCGCCAATGCTCAGAATGTTCGCTAATTAAGAGGTCAGCGACAGTGGCAGCAATATTAGTTAGGCCGGCGTCAGGCAAATTATTTAGTCGATAATGTTGGCTAAACTCGGTATTATCATAAAAATAACAAGGAACAAGATTAGTAGTATGTGAGGTCTTGGCTTGGTGGGTATTAGCATCAAAAAGTTCCTCGGCATTACCGTGATCAGCGGTAATCAACATCATACCACCTAGCTCATCAACCTTTTTGGCGAGACGCTGAAGCTGTAGATCGATGGCTTCCATAGCAACCACGGTTGGCTCAAGCTCACCAAAATGCCCCACCATATCGCCGCCGGCAAAATTAATTCGGACAAAATCAAATTCAGACATTTTTTCAAGCACGGCGTCAGTAATTTCCGCGGATTTCATCCAAGGACGTTCGTCATAGGGGCGCGTATCGGATTTAATTTCGAGAAATTCTTCGCCAGTGAGCGGCTCATAACTATTGCCGTTAAAATAATAGGTAATATGGCCGAACTTGGCGGTTTCGGAACAGGCTAGCTGAGTAAGATTTTTGGCTGCCAAATATTCATGCAGAGTGTGTTTGATTTCGACTGGAGCGACTAAGGTATGCTCCGGAAAATGACGATCCACATCATACTCAGTGAGACTGGCAAAGTAAATCGGAAGTTTCTGATTCTGTTCGGTCCCACGATTGAAGCCTTGAAAATCATCGAGACAAAAAGCTTCGGCAATTTCAAGGGCGCGATCGGCACGAAAATCAAAGTAGATAAAACTATCGTGTGGCTGGACTAGACCAATTGGATGCTTCGCCTCATCCGTTACCGCGAAAGCTGGAAGATACTGATCTTGGAGACTAGGTTCAGATTCACGAAAATGTTTAATTGCCACATCGGCAGAGTTAAAGTAATGCTCAGCCTGGCCATGAACTAAGGCCCGCCAACCACGTTCCACCATCGACCAATCAGTTTGATAACGGTCAGCAATGAAGACCATGCGACCACCGCCAGAGGCGATTTGAATATCGACGTCGAAATCATTTTTAATTTCTGATACAGCTTGATCGAACATCGTGAGATATTTCTCAGCTGACTGCGGAGCGACATCGCGACCATCGAAGACTGCGTGTATACGCATGGTTTTGATGCCAGATTCGGCGGCGCGTCTTAGCATAGCAAATAGATGAGATAACTCACTGTGTACCCCACCATCAGAGAAAATCCCGGAAAAATGTAGGGTGGACTGGTGGGTTTTAAGATTTTCGATAATCCCCTGCCAGGCTTGAGATTGCCAGATCTCTCCAGTGGTAAAAGCTTGGTTGATTTTAGCGATACCTTGCTTAATAATTTGGCCACTACCGAGGGCGTTATGTCCAACTTCGGAATTCCCCATTTGACCAGCCAAAATGCCCACCGCCTCACCGGAAGCTTGGAGGGCTAACTTAGGATAATTTAGATCTAATTGATGGAGAAATTCAGTGTAAGCTAAGGCCACAGCATTACCTTCGATTTCCTGACGGATGCCTACCCCATCCATCACCACGAGGACGACTGGGCCGCTATAATTTTTCTTTGATTTTGTTTGCATGACTCACCCTTTTTTATTGCTTAATTAATGCGTTTGATTGGCTGCGGCAGAGGCCAGGACATTTTCGAATAGTACACCAATAGTAAGCGGACCTACGCCACCAATTTTTGGTGTGATAGCAGAGATATCAGTGCGAGCGCGAATTTCATCATTAATGTCACCGAGAATCACTCCGCCTTCACTGGCCGTACCGGCATCAACAATCACCGCACCCTCGCGAATCATTTCGGAAGTAATGAGATGAGGGTTCCCTGTAGCGGTAATAATGACATCGTGATTTTTAAGTTCAGAAAAATCGGAACCACGGTGAAAAACCGATACGCGAAGATTGGAATTCGTGAACATGCGGATGAGCGGTTCACCCACCAAGCGGCCACGACCGACGATGGCGATAGATTTATTATTCAGTTCGATACCGTAACCAGTGAGAAGCCAGTTAATGGCAGTAGCAGTGGCGCTATCAAAACGACTTTTGCCGGTTAAACCATCGACGTCTTTTTCGGGGGCGATCAGGGAGACCAGCTCCTCAGTCCACTCGGGATTTTGCAGTGGAAGCTGCAAAATCACCGAAGAGACAGAGGCGTCTTGGTTAGCGGATTCAATAGCCGATTGAATAGCTTCCTTGGTGGGATTTACCACCTGATCAATTACTTCAATCTCAATATCTTCCCCGTAAGCTTTTTTCAGGCTGACGTATTTTTCGATGACGGGATTATTTGAATCACGAATAATGACTAATTTCGGACGGATTTTACGTGAGCGGAGAGCCTTTACTTGATGAGCCTGGCGCTCCTTAATGAATCCAACTAGTTCACGACCGTTTAATTCTTTGACCATGGAGCTCCTTACTTAATTTCGTCCGGTTCTTGTTCGATCATTAAGCCAAATTTATCGAAGACAATTTTGGCAATTTTGGCGCGGGCGGCGGCGAGATCAGCATAAGTTTCGGCAGATTCATTAATCAAGATTAGAGCGGCCTTTTCACTGACTTTCATACCATGGAAGACCTGGCCTTTAAGACCAGCATGTTCGAGAAGCCAGCCAGAGTTGACTAAGTTAGTACGTTTTTCTGGAGAATCTGGACCGACTTCTTTAGCATTGCGCCAAACTTCGATACCACGTGCCTCGGCCTCGTCAGCTTCTTCGTCAGTGAGGTAAATATTCTTGAAGAAACTACCAGCACTAGCGATTTTTTCTGGATCTGGAAGCTTAGAGTTTCTCACTTCACGAACCATGCGGGCGATATTAGTTGGCGAAAAATCAGTTTCCTGATGTTCATCCACATAGGCCTGCAAAGAGCGGTAGAATGGTGGATTGAGTTGACCTTTTTTCAAACGAATCACGATGGAATAAATAAAGTAACGACCCACACTTTCGCCAGAATTAAAGATGGACTTGCGATAGCTCATCTTCATATCTTCAGCGAGAATGGTCTTAAAAGTTTTTTCCTGTAGGTCGTAGACATCAGCAGAAACAATCACCTGAGTAACTTCCTGGCCATAGGCACCGATATTCTGAACAGGTGAAGCGCCGGCGGTGCCTGGAATACCAGCCATCGCTTCGATACCAGAATAGCCAAGGGCAGCGGTGAAATTGACTAAGGAATCCCAAATTTCACCACCATTAGCACGGAAATAACCGTAGCCTTCTTTTTCAGCTTCTGTTCTTACCTCGGCGCCGTAAGCAGTTTCAATTTCCTCCTCTGAAAGCTGCGAGATGCCGAGAATTCGATCGAGCAAAATCACACCATGATAACCTGCGTCGGTGGCGAAGGTATTAGCACCATTACCAAGAATGGTGACTGGAAGATTTTTTTCAGCGGCGAATTGATAGGCTTCTGGAATTTCATCTTTAGACTTGATTTCGATGACATATTTGGCTGGACCACCAATGCGCATGGTAACAAGATTTTTAATCGGGACATTTTCGGAAATTAACATTTATTCTCCTTATTTTTATTAAGTTTAACAATGGTTTAAAATTCAAAAAATAACTAAATCATTACTTTTATTTTAACATAAACAAATCCCGACCTCTCATGTTAAAATAGATAAGTAATGTTTGAATTTCATGAAGTATTCAGGTTTATCAGCTTCTGGTTTTTGATGTTCATAATTTATTCTTTTATCGGCTGGATCTTCGAATGTATTTGGACCAGCATCGAGCAACGCAAACTGCAAAACCGTGGTTTTCTTTTCGGACCAATTTGCCCAATTTACGGCGTAGGTATGGTTTCATTCTTAATCTTAACGCAAGAAATTCATTTCGAATGGTATATTGAATTTTTTATTTTTGCTTTAATCTGTACGGTGATTGAATATACTACTAGCGTAATCATGGAAAAAATCTTTCGAGTGCGTTGGTGGGATTACTCAGAAACCACACGTTTTAACATAAACGGCCGAGTCTCGCTCGAAACTTCTCTTGGTTTTGGTCTGGGTGGGATGGCAATTAAATACGGCTTGCATCCATTCATTCTACATTTGATTTCACCACTTTCCTGGCCAATGATTGAATCGATTAATGGGGTACTACTGACAATTTTGGTGATTGATATTATTTTTACTACGGTAGCGACTTTAAAATTACGTGATAAATTCAGTGCCAAATTTGGCTCTACCAAAATTGATGTAACCTCCGAAATCAAAAAGCTGACCCGTGAATATTATTCGCGTGCGGCTAGATTTAAACGTCACATGACGAAAGCCGCAATGGAAAATATCCAAAAAACTCATAAAAATATTGGCAACAAAATTAATTCGATTACTAAACCGAAGAAGTAGGCTATTCTACCTTAAGATATTTTTCAAAATGCGAAAGGTAATAGGTGGTGAAATCCTCACGAAATTTTCGACGCAACTCTTTAATAAAGCTTGATTCCTTACCATCGACAGTGAGTAAAATCACCTGCTTTTTGGCACGAGTAAGAGCAACATAAAAGAGGCGACGTTCCTCATTGACTGAAACCTGGTCTAGTCCTAATTCTTCTGCGATTTTTATTAACTCAGCCTTAAGTGGCGGATCTTTAACATGAGCAGGAAAACCCAGCTTGGCTTCGCGATTATTAAGGATAATCACATAATCAGTCTCCAGGCCTTTAGATTGGTGCACGGTGAGAAAACGAATTTTTAGATCTGGCCGCGTTTGAAATTCTATACTATCTGAGGTTAGCTTAAACTGAGTACAATGAAGAAGACGAAGCCGGTCAATCTGGAAACGCCCGAGCAGTAAGATTGAACTGTCCCGCGGAAGAGATTTAAAATAATGCGTCAAAACCTCTAGGTTGAGTCGTTCTGAAT
>CAUQEY010000045.1:0-4831 GCA_963517175.1 uncultured Candidatus Saccharibacteria bacterium
TAGCAACCTTTTCCATTTTATTCCACATTGTTTTTCACCACTTTTCCACAATTACCTAAACGATGCCATTATTTAATAGATCACGAATTTCATTTAGCTGATCACGTAATACAAAATCCGTCTTCGTATCGGTTTCAATCTTTTTAATTCCATGCATCGCCGTGGTGTGATCTTTTAACCCCACTTCGTTGGCGATTTTCGTTGTACTCATCTGTAGATCCCGCGACATAATGAACATGGCAATCTGTCTAGCGGTTTTTATATGGGCTACTCGACTGCGTCCGCAAATTTCTTCTGGAGAAATATTAAAGAAATTAGCTACGGTTTCAATCACAGTACTTGGTGAAAAGACCTTCGAGCGCGTCGTATTGCCAACCACTCCCACCATCCCCTCATTAATCACCATTAGTGGAGAAATACACTTCACGTCCGCCATCGCGATGACCTTACTATACATACTTTCCAGGTCGCGAATATTAGTTTCCACACTTTTTGCAATATATTCAATTGCTTTATCTTCAATTTCCACCCCATTAAATTCCGCCTTCGCGTGTAAAATTGCACAGCGATCTTCAAAGGAAGGGAATTGGATGTCATAAGCTCCGGTCTGAGTTAAGCGCGAAGCTAATCGTTCGTCCACGGTTTTTAGTTGGCTTGGCAAACGGTCGGAAGTAATAATCACTTGGCGATTTAATTGTTGCATGTCATTAAAAATATTGAAAAATTCTTCCTGACTTTTTTCCTTGCCCACGATGAATTGAAAATCATCCACAATTAAAACATCAAGTTCGGAAAAACGTCGACGGAAATCATCCATTTTACCATTACGTACTGATTGAATAAAATCATTATAAAAGTGATTAATCGGAATATATAAAATCTTAAATTCTGGATGTCTTCTCGACAGTTCATTACCGATGGCTTCCACTAAGTGGGTTTTGCCGAGACCCGCCCCACCATATAGAAAGAACGGATTATATTTCATTCCTGGATTTTCAATAATATTTTTCGCCACCGAAACTGCGAGGTCATTATTCGTACCAATAATGAAATTATCCATGGTGAATTTTTCACTTAGACCGGTCCGATTTTGACTGCGTGTATTCAAAGAAGAATGTCTCTCCAAGTCAATCCGCTGCACTGTTCCTACACGATCCGAGAGATTTTTAAAATTACTACCACGAGAATTTGTAGTTTCGCGAGACTTATTGTTTTTGTTAGTTGCAATTATATATTCAGTAGTTAAAACTTCTACGCTATTATTTTTTAGAGCCGTTCGTATGTCGGCATCAAATTTTTTACAGATATTAGTCTGCATAAAAGTGTTAGGCACACTAATTTGGATATGACCATCCTTATTGGAAATTAAGGAGGTGTTCGAGTCCTTAAAGAATGTTAAGTAATGTGATTCTGGCAGTTTCTTTTCTAATTCAGCAAGCACATTATTCCACACATCAAACACCGACGCTACCTCCAAACATTAACTAACCTTGATTACCTCTATTATAACAGACCTTCAGACTTTTCCACAGGTTTAAAAATATATTTTTTATTATATAGCTATACAAATTTTAACAGGGAAAGAGTTTTCCACAATTTTTGCCTAATAGATATACCCATGTGGAAAACTTATTGAAAAAAGTGGAAAACTAAGGTATAATTATTCAAAGTTTACAAATCAGATAAAACTCTGTAATATAGTTTTATTAGTTTTAAGGAAAAATAATGCCAAAGCGTACATATCAACCACACAAGCGCCAACGCAAGCAAGAACATGGTTTCATGAAGCGTAACGCGACCAAAAACGGTCAAAAGGTACTCAAGCGTCGTCGCATTAAAGGCCGCGCTCGTTTAACTTACTAAAAAATTCACCAGCTAGTCTGGTGTTTTTTTATTTGAAATCACAAAAACCTCTTATGCTATAATTATTTTAGTGAAAACTTATATTAATGTTTTTAAAACCGTGATGCGGATTGCCCCTGGCAGGCGTCTGCAAGTTTTTCAATTGATCCTCAGTTATACTATTAGCAATATCATCAAACTTCTTCCACCACTCGCTACCGCCGGTATTATTTCCGTGGTTACGCGGGCTTCTAATTTTAATGCCATCTGGTTTTATGTGATTCTATTTATTCTCTTTACAATTCTTTATTATTCGGTGAATTCCTGGAGTTATTACCTGGAAACTGGTCTGGTTCGCTATTATTATTCCACCACTCAGCACCTTCTTTTTAATCATATTGCGAAAAACCCTCTGATTCTTGAGTCGATTTCTAAGGGTCGTATCACTGATACTTTTACCGAAGATGTCAGCTATATGTATAGTACGGTGCGCTCTGGGGTTTATGCTCTTACCAGTTTCTTCCAGCTCTTTTTGATTTTTCTCATTTTTAGTGCTAATAATATTTTTCTCGGTCTCCTCGCTCTCGTCGTGGACGCCATTTATATTTATCTAATGAATCAAAATTCCAAAGCCGCCGCCGTGCGTTTTGATGGTATTCGAAAAAGTCAGGATAAAAACTGGGATCTGCTTTTTCAGATTCTCAATAATTTAAAACAAATCACGAGCCTCAGTCTCATGCCGAGTCTCACCTCTAAAATCGTTTCGAATAATGAAGTTTTTGATATTCAAAATTCCAAGCGCTATAAAATTCTCAGCACTCGTTATTGTAAAATTCCGCTAATTACTCAGATTGGCAAGATTTCCATCTATGTTTTTTTGGGTTATCTGGTTTTTAATAATCAGCTCACTATCGATAAACTCGTGCTTCTCGTTGGTTATTATGAAATGGTAATTCGAAATACTGATAGTGTACTCGAGGAGCTTCTTAACCTCAGTAATTACAGTATTCGCATTAAACGTATTGATAATATTTTGAAGTTTAAGAGTGATAATCAAATTGATTATGGTGATCTAGATAATGATTATATCGAAGGCGAAGTGGTTTTTGATCACGTCACCTTCAAATTAAAAAATAAGAAAATTCTTGATAATATTTCTTTCCGTGCTCGCCCTAATGAAATCACTACTATCGTTGGCCGTCCAGGTTCTGGTAAAACCACGATTATTAATTTACTTTATCGTCTCTACGCGGCAAATTCCGGTAAAATTCTCATCGATAATGAATCAATTTATCATTATTCGAAAAAAGTTTACGCCTCAAATGTCTCTGGTGTTTTTCAAAATCCCTTTGTTTTTTCTGCCTCAATTCGAGAAAACCTCAATATTATTAATCCCAATATTAAGGAACAAAATAAGGCCCTGAAGCGTGCGCGGATTTATCAAAAAATCACCAGCCTCAAGAACCAATTTAATACTAAAATTGATCTTGAATCGAAAATTTTAACCGATGGTGATCTTCAAAAACTTGCCATTGCCCGCGCTATTTTAACTAATGCGGAAATTTTAATTTTTGATGAAGTGACTTCTCATGCTGATCCGGAAACCATTAAAGAAATTGTGGAAATTCTCGAAGACCTCAAGCAAGATCATACCATTATTATTGTTACGCATCGTCCTGAGATGATGAAAATTGCTGATCAAGTGATTGTTTTAAAGGAAGGGAAGATTATTTCTAAGGGTAAAAATAAAGATGTGCTTTCCAAATCCGCTCTCTATCGTACTCTTCGCACTGCTACTTTTGTGGAAAATTCTGATGATGAGAAAGAATTCGAAAAAAGCGATCGCTCGTCTGATATTATTCCGCTCGATTCTATCTCTAATTCTATGATAAAATAAGGTAATGTTAGCCAGTAAATACCGTTTTCATTCCAGAGGTGGCGTTAAATATACCTATCAAAAGGGAAAGACTATTCGTACTCCGAAGTTCTCCCTCGTTTTTGCACCGAATCAACGTGGAAAACAACGTTTTGCTGTAGTTATTTCGAAAAAAGTTATCAAATCTGCGGTTGGTCGCAACCGTGTACGCCGCCGTATTTATGAAGCGATTCGTTTAAATCTTGCTGAAATCCCAGAATCGAACGACTATATTTTTATTGTTTTTTCTAAAGATCTTAAAACCATGGATTTCACTGAAATCGAGAAATTAGTCTTGAAGCTTGCCGAACAGGCGAAGATTGCCAAGAAATAAAATATCTTTCATGATATAATTAATCAAATGTTTGAGTTAATTGATTTTTTAATTGTTAATCCTATTATTAATATCCTTTTTGTAGTTTATAACTACATTGGCGATTTTGGTCTCGCTGTGATTATCTTTACTGTCGTGATCAAGTTAGCTACCTGGCCACTGGTTAAAAAACAATATCACCAGACTAAATTAATGAAAAAAATTCAGCCAGAACTCGTCGAAATTCGTAAGCGCGCTAACGGTAATAAACAACTCGAATCTCTCGAGATGATGAATCTTTATAAGAAACATAATATTAAGCCAATGGCCTCTATCTGGTCACTCCTTATTCAGCTACCAATTTTCTTTGCGTTATTTTTCGCTGTCCGCGTGATGGTTCTACCTTCTACCTCTGATAATGTAGAAAAGCGTGCCTATCCGGTAGTTGCTAAACTTGAACGTATTGATGAAGTGATTAATCTTCAAAAATCTTTCCTTGAAAATACTGGGGAAAAATCCTACGATTTTAAGCCTCAGCTCTTCGGCACTATCGATCTCTCTACTCGTGCCGACCTGAAGACTAAGAGCGGCCTCTTCGTTATGGCTCTCGTCCTACTTGTAGCTGTCACTAGCTACTATATGGCTAATATGCAAATTGCTCGCTCTAACAAAAATAAGCAGAGCACATGGAAGAAAATGATGGAAGATGCCAAGGCCGGTAAGGATCCAGATCAGGCTGATATCAATAATATGGTTTCCAA
>CAUQEY010000046.1:0-4803 GCA_963517175.1 uncultured Candidatus Saccharibacteria bacterium
TTGAGACGTGCTGCCGAATCAGGTATCAAAACTATGCGCATACACGCCGTCTTCGATGGTCGCGATGTGGCACCGCAGTCGGCTGAAAAATATCTCACGATGTTTAATCAAACGGTCGCAAAAATCAAAGCCGAGTTCGACGTCGATATCCAAATCGCCTCTGGTGGTGGTCGCATGGTCTTCATTGCTGACCGTTATCAAACCGATTGGACTATAGTCGAACGTGGTTGGCAGGCCTTAGTCTATGGGCAGGCCGAGCACTATTTTAACTCTGCCGATGCGGCAATTCAGCATTTTCGTGAAACTGACCAGAGTCTGCAGGATCAATACCTTCCCGCTTTTGTCGTGGTGGATGAGGCGAAGCATCCGATTGGTCTAGTTCGACCACACGACAGTTTTGTCTATTTTGATTTTCGGGCCGACCGTGCACTTGAAATCGCCGAAGCTTTTTGTCTCAACGATTTTCAAGGTTTTAATCGTGGTACCGAGCAGAATCAGAAATTACCAGTCTATTTCGCCAGTCTTACCGAATATGATGTCGATCGCCATTTTCCAGAGCACACCTTAGTCGAGCCGGTCGAAATCAAACATACTCTGCATGAATATTTGGCAGCCAAAAATCTTACTCAGCTAGCCTGTTCCGAAACCGCCAAGTTCGGCCATATTACCTATTATTTTAACGGCAATAGTTATGAGCCGCTCACTGGCGAAGAATTTCTCGAAATTAAATCCGATACGCGCCCCTATGACGAACGTCCTTGGATGAAATCCGCGGAAATTACTGACGCCGTGCTTGAAAAAATGTCTGAATTTGATTTTGTCCGAATTAATTTTGCCGGTGGCGATATGGTGGGGCATTTTGGTGAACTCGAGCCGACTGTGATTGCTATGGAAGCAATGGATCTACAACTTCAGCGTCTTGCCAAAAAGGTTGATGAGTTGAAGGGTATGATGTTGATTACCGCTGATCATGGCAATGCGGAAGAGCTTTTTGATGCCACCACCCACCAAGCCAAGACCTCACATACCACTAATCTTGTCCCTTGTTATTTTTACGATAATACAGAGTTTAGCCAACATTATCAGTTAAAAAACTTACCTGACGCCGGCCTAACTAACATCGCTGCTACTGTCGCTGACCTCTTAATTAGCGAGCATTCTGAGTATTGGCGCGACTCATTGATTGAGCTAAAATAGCCGTCCCTAGTCGACCACTGGGGAAAATATGGTATAATGCAGAAAAGGAGAAAAAATGCAGAAAATTACCAAAGCCATTATTCCTGTGGCCGGATGGGGTACCCGTCGTCTACCGATTACTAAAGTTATTGAAAAATCCATGTTACCAGTTGGCAACCGTCCACTCGTCGACTACTCTGTACAAGAACTCATTGAAGCAGGCGTTACTGATATCTATATGGTGGTTAGCAATACTGAACCTTGCCAAGTTCGTGAATTCTACTCGGATAATATTGTACTAAATGATTATCTGATTTCTCGCGGTAAGGCTGATCGTGTCGCTCTCACCAAGACTCTTCCAGAGCATGTTAAAATTCATTACATCGCTCAAGATGCCAATAGTAAATATGGTACTGCCGTCCCTGTCGCCATGGCTGCCGAAGAATATAATCTCAATGAGCCAGTAATTGTTTATATGGGTGATGACTTTATTTGGAATCCAGAAGGCGAATCTGCTGCCACTTCTCTGATTAATTCTCTTCAATCTGAAACCGATTCGGCTATTTTAGGTGTCGAAATTCCTAAGGAAAAAGTTGATAAATATGGTGTGCTCGAGGTACAAGACGGTAAGCTTACCAATGTGGTAGAAAAACCATCAGTTGAAGAAGCCCCATCTAATCTGATTAATGTTAGTAAATACATTCTTTCTGCGGATCTCCTGCAAAAAATTGTCGCCTATGTCAATGAGCACGATTTTGGTCCAACTGATCAGGAATACATGATCACCGATCCAATTTATGACTACATTAAGCAAGGTCAAACCATGCGCGTCGCTTCTACCTCTGGTCAATATCTCGATGGTGGATCTGTCGAAGGTTGGGTGCACGCTAATAATGTTGTTTGTGGCGTCAAAGAAGCCTAAAATCTGAAAAATTCTCCGAGTAAGACCTCGTTCACGGGGTCTTATTTTATTTTAAAAATATACCATCCATGATATAATATTTATGGTTTATTAGGAAAGGCTCTTATGAAACAAAAAACTTATCAAGAAGAAATCGGCGCTATTATTACCAATCTTCGCCGTGAAAAAGGCATCACTCAAGGTGAACTCGCAAAGATGATTGGCACCTCTCAGTCCGCCGTTCATCGCATCGAAAAAGGTGATCAAAATACTTCTCTTGAAATGATTAAGAAAATTTCCTCTGCACTCGGTCACCAGATTTTGGCCGTCAGCGACTCTTCTTTCCAATCTTATCGCATTAATGGTGGCAAAACCCTCAGTGGTTCTATTACAGTTAATTCTTCTAAGAATGCCGGGGTGGCTCTGCTTTGCGCGGCTCTACTTAACCATGGTCGCACTACGCTGAAAAAACTCGCCCGTATCGAAGAGGTTTTTCGTATTATTGAAGTTCTTGAGTCGATCGGCGTGAAGTGTCGTTGGGTGAATCGTCAAAAAGATTTAGAAATCACTCCTCCACGTGAACTTAAGCTTGATGAAATGGACCTCGATGCCGCCCGTAAGACTCGCTCGGTCCTCATGTTGATGGGCCCACTCCTCCATTTTTATAAAGAATTTGCTCTGCCTTATGCTGGTGGCTGTTCTCTTGGCACCCGCACTGTCGAGCCACATCTTCGCGCTCTTTCGGTCTTTGGTCTCAATGTCGACGCCACTACTCATACTGGTTTTTATGAGGCCAAGGTGGATCAAAAAGTGCTTCGTGACGAATCCGGCAAACGTATCGTTCTTATTGAGCGTGGTGATACGGTGACAGAAAATATTCTCATGGCGGCCGCACTCTATCCGGGAAAAACTACGATTGTGGGTGCTTCACCAAACTACATGGTGCAAGATGTTTGTTTCTTCTTGCAGGATCTCGGAGTAAAAATTGAGGGAATTGGCACCACAACACTCGTAGTTCATGGCCAAAAATGTATTGATAAAGACGTGGAATATTTTCCAAGCGAAGATCCGATTGAGGCAATGTCTTTTTTGGCAGCTGGCTTGGTCACCAAATCCGAAATTACCATTACGCGTGCGCCGATTGAATTTTTGGAAATTGAGCTCGAGGTTTTACGTTCCATGCATGCTAAAATTGAGCGTTCCGAAGAATACTTCTCTTATAATGGCCGTACTCGTCTAGTTGATTTGCATATTTTGAAATCCAACCTCATTGCTCCGGCTGATAAAATTCACCCGATGCCTTTCCCGGGACTCAATATCGATAACTTGCCATTCTTTACCGTCATTGCCGCCATGGCCGAAGGCCGCACTTTGATTCATGACTGGGTTTTTGAAAATCGTGCAATTTATTCCACTTACTTGACTAATCTTAACGCTAAAGTTGAACTACTTGATGCCCATCGCTTTTATGTCTCTGGTCCGACTAATTGGCGTGCTGCTGAATTAGTTTCGCCTCCAGCCCTTCGCCCATCCGTGGTGTTACTGCTTGGTATGTTGGCCGCCCCTGGCGTCTCTATCTTGCGTAATGTCTATTCCATCAACCGCGGTTATCAAGATTTTGCTCGTCGTCTCAATCATCTAGGTGCCGATGTTAAACCGTTAGTTGGCATCTAGACACTTAGCTAGATAGTTTCTTAGCTAAAAATACTAGGGTCCATTGTAGTGTGAAAATATCGGGTCTCACGTGGCCTGATATTTCTTTGCTATAATAAAGGTAATGCTTAATAATATTCAGCAAAATTTCAAGCGTTTCAAAGTTCGTCATCTTTTGGCATTGATTTTTTTGCTTGTCGTAGCTCTTCTTGCTGGTTTCATTAGTCAAGCCAATCAGACTTTTATGAATGCCAATTTTGTCAAAAAATATTTTAGTGAAAATCCCACTTACTATGCGATCAAAGTATCTCAAACTAAATCCGCTATCATCGATCGCTTTTATGGCACCGGCGCTCAAGAATTTACTAGTACTATGAATTCGGAGATTGTTAATTTCGCTCAAAATCTTCCCGATAATCAAATCATGCCGGGCGAAGTGATGTATAATCTCCAGACTTTGCAAAATAATTTTCCGAAAATTCTCGGCCAGCTGATTTTGCCAGAGGAATATCAAAAATATCAGAATCTCATCATCGATAATATTTATCAAATTCCAAGTAATATTGATCTCGAACAGACTCTGATGAATAATTTTTCTGCCAAGATTGACCACTTTCTCGCGGAATCTGGCCAATCGATTAATCCTGCCGTATTAAATGCCACTACGCATTATATTGTGCAAGTTTACCTAGGTCAACTCACTATGCACGATACCATCCATGAGATAAAACAAAATTTTGCCATTACCAAGAAATACATGGATATTCTCACTCTAATTATCTTGATTAGCCTCCTCGCTCTAATTGTGCTAAATTATTTTCTCTACGACTTAATGGGATGGCGCATTTTTATTTTTACTACCACGTTATTACTTTTTCTCGCCGGTTATCTCGCTTCCATGCCTATCTGTCAGCAAATGATTCAGCAGATATTTGTCATTAAGTAGCGTATAATTAATCTATGAATCTTTTTACCTCGGAGTTAAATCCCGCCCAAGCTGACGCCGTCGAAACTCTTTCTGGGCCGCTCTTGATTTTGGCCGGTGCTGGTTCTGGTAAAACTAAAACCCTCAC
>CAUQEY010000047.1:0-4627 GCA_963517175.1 uncultured Candidatus Saccharibacteria bacterium
ATATTACGGTCGTTGTAAATCTTCGCGATTTCCTTCACGAAATGCTCGGCGATTTTGTTGGTCATCTTCGTGGCGAATTCTGCGTCGCGGTCCGTCGTGGTAATATTAATAATTTCCGTACCTTTAATCGCCGATACTTCGATCATTTTTAACATCTCATCATAAGATTTCTCGATATTAATATCATTCTTGACCTTGTCGAGCACACGGTGTGATTTGACTACTTGCGTGTAAGTATCAATCAGGTTTTTATTGGTTGCAACTTCACCCGGCAGATTCGCATTGGATTTATCTGAGCTTACAATCACCGTAGCGGTCGCTTCGTATTTTGGTTTTTGCATAAAAAATACGTAAAAAGATCCTAATCCAAAAATTAGGGCAAAAATTATCAGTAGAATATGGAGCTTAGCCTTAAAATAGGCAAACATTTCTCCGAGGTTAATCTCATCCATGCCTAATTTATATCATATTTAATCCAGAAAATAAATATCAAACAATAATTTAGCTATATTTGTCAATAGCCATAAGCGTCTTAAAGATAATTGTCAATGTCTAAAATTTGCCAAAAATAAAATATTTGATAAAATAATGTCTATTGCACTTTTTAGTCACTCGGTGGCTGGTGGGGGCTAGGTCGTGTGCAATGATTATTAAGGAGATGCATTCGTAAATATGCGTAGACTTAAACGTGAATCTTCGCGCAAAAAGTCGAAAATTCCTCCTGCCCCATGGCAAGAGTATATCGAATATTAGTCTTGAATAGTCAAAATTCAATTTTAAGGATTAATATTTGAGGACAAATATCGCTATCCAGCGATATTTTTCTTGATTCTATAATTTGAAAAGTTGACTGGTTTATTATGTTATAATAGAGATTATGAGAAAACTGTCTGGAGAACTAAAACAACAAATCAATCAACATGTTACAGTCTCTGGTTGGGTAAATTCCAGGCGTGATCACGGTGGGTTAATCTTTATTGATTTACGTGACCACGAGGGGATTATTCAGCTAGTGATTACCCCAGAAAATGCTGAAAATTTTGCCATCGCCGAAAGTTTGCGCGATGAATTTGTCATTTCGGCTACTGGTCTAATTCGTGAGCGCGACCCTGCTCTTCGTAATCCTCATATTGCTACGGGCGACATTGAATTAGTGGTCGACTCACTGGAACTCTTAAACCGTTCTGAACCTTTGCCGGTTAATACTCATGATGATGGTGCAGAGTCTGGCGAAGAACTTCGTCTTAAATATCGCTATCTTGATTTACGTCGCCCAAGTATGTTGCATACGCTTCGTCGTCGTGCGGAATTTTATCACTTCATGCGCGATTACATGGAATCTCATGATTTTATCGAAGTCACTACCCCAATTTTGGCCAACTCCAGTCCAGAAGGCGCACGTGATTTTCTCGTACCATCCAGACTCCGTCCAGGACAGTTTTATGCTTTGCCTCAAGCTCCTCAACAGTTTAAGCAGCTCCTCATGGTTGGCGGCGTTCCTCGCTATTATCAAATCGCCCCATGTTTCCGCGATGAGGACCCACGCGCCGACCGTCTTTATGGTGACTTCTACCAACTCGATCTCGAGATGTCTTTCGTGGAAGAGGGTGAAGTAGTTCGCACCACTATGGAACCATTGATTAAATCTTTGGTTACCAATTTTGCTCACAAGAAATTACTCTCAGAAGAAATTCCACGTATTCCGTATCAGGAAGCCATGAATCGTTTTGGTGTCGATAAACCAGATTTACGTTACGGCATGGAATTGATTGATTTGAAAGAAGCTCTGAAGGATACCGCTTTTAAAGTTTTCCAAACTGAATCTGTCAAGGCTATTTGTGTAAAAAATGGCGCCACTCTTTCGCGCTCCCAAATTGATAATTTCACCGAAAAAGCTCGTAAACTCGGTGCAGGCGGTCTGGCTTATATCATCTATGAAAATGATGAAGTTAAAAGTCCAATCGCTAAATTCCTCACTGAAGCTGAATTAGCTAAAATTAAAGAACTCACCGGTGCTGAGAATGGCGATGCCGTGTTCTTCGGCGCCGATTCACTCGCAAAAGTGAATAAAGTGCTCGGTCAACTTCGTATCGCGTTTGCCGATCACTTTAATTTGAAGGATGATAATGTTGTCGCACTTTGTTGGATCGTGGACTTTCCATTCTATGAATGGGACGAAGGTAAAAATAAATTAGACTTCGGTCACAATCCATTTTCTATGCCAAAAGGCGGACTCAAAGCGCTCGAAGCCGCCGAAACTGATGCCGAAAAGCTTGCCATTGTCGCCGACCAATATGACATGGTGATGAATGGTTTTGAAATTTGTTCTGGTGCCGTACGTAATCACAGTCCAGAAGTGATGTATAAGGTTTTCGGTATTCTCGGTTATGACGAGAAATATGTTGAAGCCCGTTTTGGTGGTATGCTGAATGCCTTTAAGTTCGGCGCCCCTCCTCATGCTGGCTGTGCCTTCGGTATTGAACGTATTTTCATGGTTCTAAACGACAATAAAAATATTCGCGATATCGTAGCCTTCCCGAAGAACGGTTCTGGTGTCGACCTCATGATGAGCTCACCATCCGTCGTCGATCCAATCCAGCTCGAAGAAGCCCACCTTCAAATCGTGGAAGATGAGGAATAAAAAGAATCAAAAATCCGACTTCAAAAAATCAAAATCAAAGCAAATAAAAATCCGGCTCTAAGGCCGGATTTTTTAGGCAGAATCTTTTAGAAGAGTAGTAGTGCGGCGAAAATTCCAAGCGATAAAATCACACGATAAACGCCGAAGCTTGGGATTGAATTTTCTTTCTTGAAATATTTCATTACGATTTGTAGTGCGATTAATCCAGAAACAAAGGCTACTAAGTTCGAGAGTAAAAGCATGCCTAGATTGCTAGTAATGTAAGCTCTCGAAGAACTTGAAAGTAGGGATTTACCACAAACTGCAATCATGATTGGAAGGCTAGCCAGAAAAGAATATTTAGCTGCCGACTTTGAATCGAGGCCCATTACGCGACCCGTGATAATCGTAGATCCAGAACGGGAAACCCCAGGAATCAAAGCAAAAGTTTGCGCTAAGCCAATCGCCAAAGCGCGGCCTGCAGTCAATTCATTCTCATCTTTCAGCTTCGATAAATGTGGTAATTTATTCACGAAAATCATAATTAAACCAACAAAGCCCATCGCAAAGCCAATTGTAGCAAGGCTTGAGAAGAATGGTAGTTTTTCAATCACTTTTGAAAGTACTAAACCGATGATGCCAGCTGGGATTGAAGTGATTAGGATATTTAGTGCTAATTTATAATCTTTTTTCACAAACACGCGTTGTAAAATTTCCCAAATCGTTTGACGGTAATAGAAAAGCAACGCAAACAGCGTCCCAAAATTAATTAATTCCAAAAAGAAATGAAAATCTTCCGCGCGTCCACCCGCACCCAAAATACGCTGCGTAATTTCGAGATGCCCAGAGGAGGACACTGGGATAAATTCAGTAATACCTTGTACAAGACCTAAGACGGTCGATTCTAAAATGTTCATATTTTTATTATAGACTCTGGCCCCCATCTTTACAATCTATGAAAATCATGTATAATATTCCACAAGTATATTAATCATTAAATCGTTTTAAACAGGAAACTATAATGCCGATTATCAAATCTGCAAAAAAGGCAGCTCGTCAAGCAGTCAAACGCACTGCAAAGAATCAACAGATTAAGAAGTTCATCAAGAACGCTCTTAAAGCTTTCAAAGCTAACCCAACTGCTGAAAATCTTTCCAAAGCTCAATCTGAATACGACAAGGCTGCAAAGAAAGGCCTCATCAAGAAGAATACTGCTTCTCGTCGTAAGGCTAGCTTGGTGAAAATTGCTAAGACCTCTAATGGCGTCAAGGCTGAAACCACCACTAAAAAAGCTACCGCCAAGAAGGCTACTGCAAAAAAGACTGTCGCTAAAAAGACAACCGCTAAGAAGACTACCAAAAAGGCTGCTTAGTAAAAAGACCTCTCCGGAGGTCTTTTTTTGTGCAAAAATCTCAAATCTGAAAATCTGAAAACCTTAAAATCTTAAAATCTGAAAATCTGAAAATCTGAAAATCTGAAAATCTGAAAATTAATTTTAAAGATTAGGAATTCTGAGCAATAATCCTTCAAGTAATACCCAGGGTTCTTTACTAAAATCCGTCGATTTTACTAGCACATCGATTTTAGCTAATTCTTTTAGAATCACTCTGGCTTTTTTGGGATTTCGCTCCAGTAAATCACAGGCCTTTTTCGTCCAAGCGCCAATCGTCGCATAAGGATCGTTATCGGATTCAATAGATTGCAAATTTTTTACCGCGCGCCTGCCATCCGTCATCGCCAAATCAAAAATTCGAAACACTGCATTGCGATCCACCGCCTGTTCAGCTGCGGCAAAAGTTTCGAACTTAATTTCCTTATTAGTTTTTGCGAGCTTCATTAATTCTTTATAAATCGCCCCACGTTTATCTAATTTGGTCTCAAGCAATACAATTTTATGTGGCGTATTAATCAAGCTCGGCAGCTTCTCCACCAAATCTTTTTTCAAAAACAAGTCCTTAATCAAGATCCGACGTTCTGCTTCAAAAAATGTCACACCGAGAAAAATTG
>CAUQEY010000048.1:0-4201 GCA_963517175.1 uncultured Candidatus Saccharibacteria bacterium
AAATTTTGGTATTTTAAGCATTTTCATGTATAATATAAGATATGCTAGGAATTTTCCTCATCTTACTTTTCGTAATTTTTCTGATTTTTTTCGAACCAAAAATCGAAGCCAGGCTCAAAAAACCGGCTCCAGAAAACAAGAATTTTGATGCTCAAATGAAAAAACTTTGGGATATTGCCAAGGTCAGTATGAAAGAGCGCAAAACTCTTCGTGCCGAAAAAGCCTTGCTCACTATCTTGAAATTTGACGAAACCAATGCCGCCGCCTACAACCGTCTCGGTATTCTTTATGCCAAATCACAAAATTACGACGAAGCCATCGAATGTTTTGAAATTGCCCAGTCCCTCGATAGCAACCCATCTTCTCTACATAACGTTGGCCTCATTTACCTCGAGACCGGTGCTTATGAAAAAGCCAGTATGGCTTTCCAGCAAGCTTTAAAACTTGAAGGTGATGTGCCGGCTCGTTTTATCGCACTCGCTAAATCCGAAGAAAAACTTGGCCACCGCAAGGCCGCCGTCGAAGCACTTGAGTCCGCCTATGCTCTCGATCATTCAATTTCCACCCTCCGCCACATCCTTAGTATTTATGAAGATATGGGTGACGCTGAGAATATCCAAATCGTCACCGCCAGAATCGAGCAACAAGTCGCCGAGGATGAATTAAAGAAAAAACAGGAACTCGCTAAGAAGCAAAAACGCACGGTAGCTAAAAAACCCGTACGCGCCGCGAGACCAGCTAAGATTTTTTATCCGAAAGCTAAAAAACCCACCGCTAAATCCAGTGGATCCACCAGTCAAACCAGCACTGAACGTACCATCCAAGATGCCAAACTTAGTGCCACTGCCGTTTCTCGTCCGGCGGCTACCCGCACCTCTACTCGTCGTCGCAAGATGATTCAGTAGGCATATTCAAAGAATCTACTTGGATAGCTATCTCTTTTTTAAATAATTATTTCGATCTAATATTTTCACTCATCTCGCGGTTGTGAAGAACCTAAACTCATGCTAAAATAAAAGAGTACTTATGAGTACGAGACGCCGCGTTAGCTCAGTTAGTAGAGCAGCCACCTTGTAAGCGGCAGGTCGTCGGGGCAGAGCCGACACGCGGCTCCACGGATGAAAAATCGTGAAAAGTTTACTTTTCAAAGAATTTGAAGAAGTGGTGCAAGTGTGCTTTTGCACACGCGGCTCCACGAGGAGAAATAAAAATAGAGTTCAATCGAACTCTATTATTTTTTTTGAAAAGTAAAATTTAGAACTTGTTCTATAATTTTATCTTTCAAAATAAATAATGCTGAACGTAGTGAAGTATTTTTATTTCGACGAGTGGCCGCGCGTACATCGTACACGCGCTCCTAATCCACCCCCATCATTCTTTTTGCATACCCCGCCGCATCTTTCACCATTCTCTCACAATGACCATACCCCTCAGCTATCACCAATTTTGCTTCCGGATACCTCTTCGGAATTTTTCTTCTTGCCAATCTCAAATCCGAATCATTTTCACCATAAGAAAATACACAAGACTTTTGCATTTCCGCATTCATCTCCGGCAGACGCACATTCGAACAGTCTCGCACAACACTTTTTATACTCAGAGGGTCCATCTTCAAAAACCTCTCCGCCATTACCCCACCAGCTTGATTTCCAAACATTTTGGACATTTTCCTTACCGCTAACTTCGGGTCTTTTAGACCTTTCTTCTGCTTCGCCAGCATTATTTTCGTCATTAAAAATCCGCCCAATCTCGATTTTTCATAAAAACTTACACCCTCAAAAAATAGTCGCCTAAACCTAATTTCATCGCGATTCAACACCTCAAATAACACCACTCCACCCAGTGACGCCGCAAAGCCCAAATCTATCTTAGTTATTCCGTGTTCTAATAAATATTGCGTTAAAATCCGCGCCTCTTCCGCCGCGCTAACGTACACCTCATTCATCGCCTCACCATGCCCCGATAAATCCGGTATAATAAATCGATATTCATTAGTTTCTTTCAGGATGTTCTCCACCAAATATCCCCTCATCGACTCACTCGAAGCCAACATTGGGTGTATTAAAAGCATTACCTTTGATTTTTTTGGATACAAATCATGTATCACCATAAAACACTTCCTCCTTGAAGAGAAAAAAGCTCCGACCTTGACGATCGGAGCTACGCTTGCTTCACAAAAGGGTGCCATTTTTGTTAGTCAAGCCACATGATAAAGACCCTCTCGGATCGCCAAAAATCACACTTATCATAAATCTCTCTCCCAAAATTTATTCAATAATGGCATCCTTAAATCTATATTAGCACAAACAAAATAAAATGTAACAAAAATCTGAAAAATTCCTGAAAAATCTTTTAAAAAAGAGTCGTTTAAAAACACACAAATTCTATCTTACCATAAACATTATCAAAATCAATAAACTTTTTACATTTTCCCCACCAAAAGTTATAATAAATCTATGGAAAATTCTACACCTCAAAATACTCAGTCTGCTAACAAAAAACGCGCCCAGCTCGCCTCCCTAATCGTTCTCGCTATTCTCGCCATTCTTTCTACCATTGCTGTAGTTGTGATGCCGCTTATGAATAAAAACTCCTCAGACAAGTCAGCCGAATCAAGCCTAAATGAATCCACCGAATCCACTCAGACCGAGAATACCAATCAATCAACTTCAAAACAATCCCAAGGAACCGAATTCGCCTTTAATCACGAATCCGACATCGATCTTGGTAGTAACAAATCAAATATTTATATTTTCTGGGGTGACGGTTGCCCACATTGTAAAGCTCTCGCCAAATTCATTTCCAAACTACCAGCTGAAATCAAAAATAAAGTTAATATCTATTCTTTCGAAGTTTGGAGTGACAAGGATAATAAAACCCTCATGAAGAATTTCGGTAAATTCCTAGACCAGGACGTGCGCGGCGTACCATTTATGGTAATCGGTGATAAGATTTTCGACGGCTATAGTTCTGGCGACACCAAAACCGACCAGCAAATCCTTGACGCCATTAATACCATCATCAAGAACCAGGGAAGCACCGACCAATACAAGCTCTACAAAAAGGCCTAATTTCACGAAGAGCATAAAAATAGAATATTTTACACAGAAAACTATTTCACGCTAACAGATTGTGATCTAGTACGTATTCCAAAATTTTACAATCTCTCTCAGTGAAATAACATTGAAGCAACGAGCTTTCATCTGAATCACCTTTATGATCAATGATAAACTTTTTCATATTTTTTAAGACATCCACTGGGTTCATCTTTAAACACTTGGCACCAAATTTAATTTCATCCTCATCTGGCTGGATTTCTTGTGCTTTCCCATCTGGCTCCGCCATGAATATATAGGAAATTTGCGTCTGGTCTTTTACAACTCCAATCTTGCGTATATTTTTTACCTTATAGCCAGTTTCTTCATAAGCTTCACGTATAAAAGTCTGCTCAGGAGTCTCATTATTTTCTTTACCACCTCCTGGTAGCTTGTATTGACCGATCCGCTCCTTAAAGAAAACTAAGATATCACCGTCAGAAAACTGTATAACCCCCCGAGATGCTTCTCTTGGCCAACAATCTACAAAATCATCAAGAAAGATATTTCCATAATCCTCATAAATAATATTGTAACCAATTACACCATCAACCATAGTATTAATCCTATTTTTTTCACATCGCAGGCTCATGCCTACTTTCAATTTAAACTTGTCGGAAATTCCGACAAGTTGCATCGCCTTTATCGTGTATTATTTATTTTATTTTAACATAGCTATCAAACTAAAAATGAATCAATCAAACTATTTTTTATCGATACACATTATCTTTTTGCTGCAAAGGTCCTGAGCTATTACGACAGATTGACATAACCATTAAAATGTGGTAATATATCCCTGATACATTTTGATTTTTGTTGCATGTTTACAAGAAAAAGGGGGACAAAATGAGTACATTTTTTTATCAAACAATTGCAATTTTAGGTTTCACGGAACTACCGAGAATATGGCAGTGGATTATCGTTTTTATGGTAATCAATTCGGTCAGCGCAGCTATTCTGCGTAAGGCCTTGATTTCTACCACTACTCGTGTTCACACCGTGCGTCACGGTAAGGCCAATGGCAGAGCAGATTTTTTCCAAATCTGCGGAGTGCAAAATTCCTCAATTAGTGCATTTAACTATATTTTAGATCATTTGCACGATGG
>CAUQEY010000049.1:0-4117 GCA_963517175.1 uncultured Candidatus Saccharibacteria bacterium
CAAAAATTTTATTAGTTGAAGACGACCAAAGCTTACGCGAGATTTACGGAATTAGGTTAACTGCAGAAGGTTATGAAATCGCCTCTGCAGGTGACGGTGAGGCGGCTCTAGCCCTAGCAGTAAAAGAACGCCCAGATTTGATTATTTCTGACGTGATGATGCCAAAAATTTCAGGTTTTGACATGCTAGACATTTTGCGTTCGACTCCCGAGACCGCGAATATTAAAGTGATCATGATGACCGCGCTTTCAGCGGATGATCAAAAAGCCCGTGGTGAATCATTGGGGGCGGATCGCTTCCTCGTAAAATCCCAAGTCGGTATCGAAGATGTAGTGAATGCTGTACATGAAGTCTTAAATGACACAAATGGCGCACCAACAACTACAACGGCCGCTCCAACTACAGAAAATATGATGACACAATTTGCGGCTACATCAGTACAAACTCCAGCACAAACTCCAACACAACCCGTCGCATCAGCCCAACCTTTTGTATCTGCGCAGCCAGCTGCACAAGCTCAGCAAACTATCCCAACACAGCCAGCTGCACAAACTCAGCCGATCGCCCCAACACAATCAACTATGCAAGCTCAGCCAACTACACCAACTGAAACCGCTACGCCAATGCAAAACCCAGCGCAACCTATCGCGCCGGCTCAACCACCAATTAATAACCCTAACCCATTTTTAGGTAATGTATAGATTAAATAAATTTTTGGCCGAACAAACTGGCGTTTCACGTCGCGAAGCAGACAACCTAATCGCGGATGGCCGCGTGAAGATTAATCAAGAAGTCGCCATTTTAGGTCGTCGGTTCGATGAAACTTGCGATGAGATTTTTTTGGACGGTCAAAAAATTGAAGAGCGTAAAGGCTTCACCTACCTAATCTTAAATAAGCCCGTAGGATATGTTTGCTCCAAGAAGCGTCAGGGTGACACGCCGACCCTTTTTGAACTTTTACCCGAAAAATATCAGGGTTTGAAAACTGTGGGAAGACTCGATAAAGATAGTTCGGGATTAATTTTACTAACCAACGACGGTGATTTTGCTTTTTCAATGACCCATCCGAAATTTTTTAAGATTAAGAGCTACATCGTAAGATTAAATCGCCCACTTGCGCCACTACACCAGCAAATGATTTCTGATATGGGCATCGATTTACCGGATGGCAAGAGTAAATTATTTCTTAAAAAAGAGGAGTCTGAGCCGAGTGGTTGCACATTCTTAGTGGAAATGAGCGAAGGTAGGAATCGTCAAATTCGTCGCACTTTCCTGGCGGTAGGATACAAAGTCGTGAAGCTACATCGCATTGAATTTGGGCGATACACGCTAGAAAACTTAAAAGATGGTGAATTTAAAGAGGTGGAGAAAAGATGAAAGTATTAATTATTGGTAAAAACATTAAAAACGTTTATCTTTCTCTGGATGCCAAAAATTTCGAACTGGATAAAAACCAGAATGCGCACCTAGATTTGGTTTATGATGGGAGTGAAAAATATTATAACGATCGCTTTAGCATCATGACTGGCCAGAAACTTGCAGATGAAGTAATTTCAAATTTTCGCATCGAGACTGAGACGGCTTTTAGCCCGGAAAATCCAGAAACTTGTGATGATTTTCAATACATTTTGCTTTCGAAAAATAATTATATTAATTTGGCGCCAGAATTTGTCAAGCAGTGTGATTTTAATGGCAAAATCTTAGAAAAGCGCACGGCGAAATTTGATTACATTTACATTGATTGGTCGGCAGAATTAAATAATGTACAGATTAAGACGATTTTGGATTACTTAGAGGCGCATCCAAAAACTAAATTAGCGTGGTGTTTTGATCGATCTGAATTACCAAAGTTACTGAGTGCGCCAGATCTCTCCAAGACAAATTTAACGACTTTTTATCGCCTCATGCAGCGAGCGGAAATGATATTCGTGATGGGTAAAAAATCCCAAATGATAAAAATCAAACAAATCCTCAGCACGCTTTCGACCTTGAAATTAATTTATGTAACTGAAAATCAAATTTTAGCTGGGGTTTTTAAGGAAGATTTTCGAAACAAGGATATAAAAGTGACACGCGATGTCGCCGCGACGATTATTGCGGGCACTATTTTCTCAGCTCTCATCACCGATTGGAATCTACAACGTGCATTAATGCTTTCGAAAATTAATGTAGAAAATTCAAAGGCCAACAAGACTCTGAAAATTAATCAATTATCCGATAAGCTGCGCGAAGCCTTGGCAATTAGATAAAGAAAAATCCCTAGTCTGACTAGGGATTTTCTAATGCTACAATACTTAAGCTAAAGGCGGCTTTTACTTAAGAAACTCGCGGAGATAAACGCCGGTTGGGGTTTGATCATTTTTAGCGATTTCTTCTGGCGTACCCTCGGCGATAATTTGACCACCATGTTGGCCACCTTCTGGCCCCATATCGATAATCCAGTCAGCACTTTTAATGACATGGAGGTTGTGCTCAATAATAATCATGGTATTACCGCCGGCAACTAGACGATCTAGGATTTTCAAGAGACGATTTACGTCATCGGTGTGTAGACCAGTGGTTGGCTCATCCAAAATATAGAGGGTCTTGCCGGTAGAGCGACGAGAAAGCTCGGTGGCGATTTTGATACGTTGAGCTTCACCACCCGAGAAAGTAGTGGCGGATTGTCCGAGACGAATATAGCCGAGACCGACCTCTTGAATAGTCTTCAGTTTATTAGCAATGGCAGGAATATTTTCGAAGAACTCCACCGCCTCGTCGATAGTCATACTTAAGACATCAGAAATATCTTTACCCTTGTATTTTACCTCGAGTGCCTCACGATTATAGCGTTTACCATGACAGGTTGGACAAGTCACGTAAACATCTGGCAAAAAGTGCATTTCAATCTTATTCACACCGTCACCCTGACAAGTCTCACAGCGACCACCTTTAACATTGAAGGAGAAACGACCGGCCTTGTAACCACGAATTTCCGCCTCTGGCTGAGTGGCAAAAAGTTCACGAATGGCGGTAAAGACCCCGGTGTAAGTGGCGGGATTCGAGCGAGGGGTACGACCAATCGGGCTCTGATCAATCACAATACATTTATCGAGATTATCAATACCGTCGATGCGCTCGTGTTCACCGGCTACGGTTTGAGCGCGATGAAGACGAGAGAGTAATTCGTTAGCCAGAATTTCATTAACTAGGGTAGATTTACCGGAACCAGAGACGCCAGAAACCACGGTCATCACCCCGAGGGGGAATTTAACCGTGAGATTTTTTAGGTTATTTTCCCTGGCGCCGACCACGGTGAGATATTGATTAAGCTTCGGCTTGCGACGAGTTTTTGGCACAGAGATTTTCTTGGTACCAGAGAGATATTTACCGGTGAGAGATTCAGGGTCATGCGCGATCTCCTCTGGCGTACCAGCGGAAATCACCTGACCACCGCGCGCACCAGCCCCTGGACCAATATCAACTAGATAATCGGCGCTCATCATAGTATCTTCATCGTGTTCAACTACCAGTACGGTATTTCTAAGATCACGCAGATGTCTCAAGGTGGAGATTAATTTATCATTATCACGTTGATGTAGACCAATCGATGGCTCATCCAACACATAAAGCACCCCCTGGAGACCAGAGCCGATTTGGGTAGCCAAGCGAATGCGTTGAGCTTCCCCACCAGAGAGAGTATTGGCGGCACGACTAAGCTCAAGATAACCTAGACCAACGTCCTGCATGAATTTGACGCGCTCACGAATTACCTTGAGGATTGGGCGCGCAATTAAGGCCTCTGCTTCGGTAAATTCGAGATCCTGAGATAAAACATCCAGCATCGCATCAACGTCTAAATTACAGAAATCATTAATATTTAGACCGTGAATAGTCACAGCAAGCACGACGGGTTTTAACCTAGCTCCGTGACAGGTCTGACATTCATGTACGCGCATGAATCGCTCGATGTCTTTGCGCATAAAATCCGAGTCGGTTTCCTTGTGGCGACGCTCAAGAGTCGGGATGACACCTTCGTAGATTGATTCATAGGTCGCACCGTCCTTAAACTTGCCAGAGCCAGAAATTTTGACTTCATATTTTTCATTGCCAGTACCATAAAGAATTAAATGTTTTT
>CAUQEY010000050.1:0-4094 GCA_963517175.1 uncultured Candidatus Saccharibacteria bacterium
CATCAGATAGATTTTCGGCGGAAAATGGGTCTTTAAGATTTTTGGTATCTTCGAGGGTTTTCTTGAAATTCTCGCGGAATTCTTCAAGAGTTTTTGGATCGAGATTGCCGGATTCTGGGAAGGAATAAGATTTTTCAGGTTGGTCTTCCTGTTTGACTTCGTGTTTTTCTGGTAAAAAACCCGGGCGGGAGCGATCCAGATAAATGTCGCCACTATTGTGATAAATAATTAGAGAGATGGTGGTAGTAAGAATGGTGATTAGGGTTGCGATTAATCCTAAGCGCATGAGATTGCGACCACCGGAGGACATTTTTGACATAATTATCGTCCCCCCACTTGATTAGCAGGGTTGGTAATGCTTGAAGCTTTGGTAGCGTCGGTTTTTTCGGGAGTAAAACGAATATTTTCGCCATCAATTTTAAATTTTTTAATATATGCAAGGTATTTTTCTGCGGTTTTGGTAAGATCTTCGACTTTTTGGTTTAGCTCCTTGCGGGATTCCCTGGTGACGATCAGCTGATTGTAGAAATCGTCAGGATTTTTTTGGCAATCAATAGAAAGGAGATTTTCAAATTGTTGACTATAAGCAATATAAAGTGAACTAAAGTCATTTTTTTGCAAGACAAAACTACTTTGTAGGTCAGAAAGATCGCCGAGATTCTGGTTATTTTTGACAAGGCGAAGGTTGAAGGGGGTGATGTAAGAATTGAGAATTGTTTGGTAATTAGCCCCAAGTAGAGAGCGGATTTTGGCATCACTAACTTGGAGTTTTTTGAGGCTAGACTTGATTGAACTACAGTTCATGGAGAGTTCGCCACGCTGATCATCTGTGAGTTTAATTTTAGGAGCGTCGGCAGAAACACGAACAGAATTAAAAAGAATAAAAACCAAAAGAAAGGCTACAAGAATCAGAAAAAGATCAGTAACTTTAGATTCTTTTGGTTTAAAATTTTTGATTTCTTTCATCTGTAAATAATTATAGCATTAAAGTGAATGTACTCGTGCTTAATTTTAGTGCAAAAACACGAGTAATTTTACTTAGGATTTGAGAAATAATCAAATATGAGAAATTATTTTAAGCTTAGTTCCAGAATCCGCGTTTTTTAGCAGTCTTAAATTCTTCGAGTAACTCTTTTTGCTTTTTCGATAGACTGGTCGGAGTATCGACTACGATATTAATAATATGCGGACCACGTTCTCCATTATTCATCGGTACACCATGTTTCGATAGTTTGAAAGGAGTGTTAGATTGAGTGCCGGCAGGAATTTTCATAGTGATTTTGCCATCAATTGTTTCGACCTCGACTTCGGTACCGAGCGCCGCATCAACCATTGAGATATGTTGTTCGGATAAGAGAATGTATCCTTCGCGACTAATGGTTTTATGTGGTTGCACACGAATTTGCACTAAAAGATCGCCGTTCTCGCCACCTTTTTCTGGGGCAGGACCACCACGACCACGCAGGCGAATCGCTTGACCATCATCAATACCGGCAGGGACTTTTAGGGTGATTTCATTGCCTTCGACGGAAATCTTTTTGGTAGTACCAAAAATTGCATCCTTAAAATCAATCACTAGGGTAGTGCGATAATCAGAGCCACGATTCCTGCGAGTACGCCCACCACCAAAACCGAAGAGATTGCTTAGAATATCGTCAAAGCCGTCGGCTCCACCGAAATTGAAATTAAATTCTTGGCCACCATAAGAATAGCCACCGAAAGGATTGCCGCTAGGGCCACCAGTGCTACCATTCCCTACGCCGGCATGGCCAAATTGGTCGTAGCGCGCACGTTTTTGCTTATCAGAAAGCACCTCATTGGCCTCGGAAGCTTCTTTAAATTTAGCTTCCGCCTCCTTATCACCGGGATTACGATCTGGGTGATATTTGAGAGCGAGCTTGCGATAAGCTTTTTTAATTTCATCATCAGAAGCGTTTTTATTAACGCCCAAAACTTCATAATAATCACGTTTTGACATAGCAATATTATATATATTTAGCACTCAAAATGCAAGAGTGCTAGTAATTTTTTATGATTTTTTGTGAATGGGATTAAATGGAGAAGAGTTGTATTTTTATATTAATTTTTTATCATATGTGATTAAAGAGGTGGGCGAGACTTACGGTTTTATCTCTGGTTTTATGATAGACTAAGATAAAGGAGAAGAAAAAGAATATGGAATCGGAAAGACTGATTTTAATTACCAATCCGGGCAGTAGTTCTCGTAAGTACGCGCTCTATAAAGGCATGAAAGAACTTTGTTCTTTACATTTCGAATTTGAAGGTAAGAAAATTGTCTACACTTTGAAATCTGGTGACCAGAAGAAGAAAGTAGTAACAGATTTTAAGGCACTCTCAGAGGTGGCGGGAAATCTGGAAAAAATTTTAATCGATGAAGAATTTTTAGGTGGCGTTTCGAAATTAAGTGCGATTTTAGCCCGTGTAGTGGCTCCGGGCGCCTATTTTGCTAATGACCACATTGTCGATAAAGAATGTTTTAAAGAGCTAGAAATTGCGCGAACTCGTGCGCCGCTTCACGTCCCAGTGGTGATGGATGAAATTATCGAATTAAAGAAACGTTTTGATTCGGTACCAGTGATTGAAATTTCCGATTCGAATTTCCATAATTCCAGACCAGAGCTGGCTAAGGCTTACTGTATTGATCAAAAATTGGCAGAAAAGTTTGATATTAAAAAGTGGGGATTCCATGGTTTGTCGGTTGGCTCGGTAGTACGTTATATGAAGCAAAGCGAAATTTTGCCAGAGAAAGTAGTGGTATGTCATATTGGTTCTGGAGCTTCGATTACTGCAGTTTATAAGGGTAAATCTCACGATACGACGATGGGTTATACGCCGCTTGAGGGGGTAATGATGGCGACACGTACTGGCTCAATGGATGTGGCGGCGGCAATGGCAATGAAGCGTGCGCTGAAAATTGAAGATGATGTCGAACTTGAGCGCTACTTGAATAAGCAGTGTGGTTTGCTTGGTGTATCTGGGGTCTCGGATGATCTTCGTACGGTAATTCAATTACGTGATGAAGGTGATAAGATGGGGTCGTTCGCTTATTCCCTCTATATTTATCGCTTGCAGGCTTGTATTAGTCAGATGATTGCTTCGATGGGCGGCGTTGATGCTTTGGTCTTTACTGCAACGATTGGTGAGCGCTCGGATGATGTGCGTAGACAGGTAATTCAAAAGATGAAGTATCTTGGTTTTGAGCTTGACGCGGAGAAGAATACCGGTGAAATGCCAGAACGACATACTTTGATTTCGAAAGATGAATCTAAGCCAATTTATGTAGTGCGTACGGATGAAACAAGCGAAATGATCGAACGCGCAAACTTGATTTTGGCGGAATAAGGACGTGAAATGAAAAAATATAGTGCGATGAGCACTATATTTTTTTAGGTTAATTAATTTTCTTCGGCATCGAAGTTTTGATCGTCGAGCCCGTCGAGCAATTTAAGGCTTTCGCTACTTGGTAAGGATTCAACATTTTTTAACTTACGCTCGATGGCGCGAGAGGTAGTAGCGGCAGCATCGATTTTATTGGCGGATTCTTGAAGTTTCTTTTTGGTGGCTTCGAGCAGGTCACCAAATTTACCAAACTGACTTTTTACGGCACCTAGAATTTGCCAAACTTCGCTACTGCGTTTTTCAATGGCGAGGGTACGGAAGCCCATGAGAAGACCCGAAAGAATCACTGGTAGGGTACTTGGTGAGGCAATGGTGATATGGAATTTTTGGCGGATTTCATCGTCGAGGCCAGGGATGCGAAGAATTTCGGCGTAGAGTGATTCGGTCGGTAAAAACATCATAGCAAACTCGGTAGTGTGTGGCGGATCGATGTACTTGGTGGAAATTTTCTTGGCCTGTTCTTTGACGTCGATAGCTAGGGCTTTTTGATATTTCTGAATCTCGGTTTTATCACCCTGCTCATAGGCGGCGACTAGGCGTTGATAATTTTCTACAGGGAATTTACTATCGATTGGCAGGAAAACTTGGGCGGTTTCGTCTTTGCCAGGCATTTTAACGGCAAATTCGACACGGTCATTGGAGCCTTTTTTGGTGGCAATATTTTCACAATACTG
>CAUQEY010000051.1:0-4094 GCA_963517175.1 uncultured Candidatus Saccharibacteria bacterium
AAATTATTTTGATTCATAGGCGCCTTTAATGTTGAATAAATGGATTTTGATTAATATTAGGAGGGGTGGTCGGTGGCTGAGTAAAATTCGGAGTGTAAGGGGTTTGGGTGACGAAAGTTTGAGGCGCTGCATTTGGTGCGAGATTTTCGCGATAACGATTCGCCTCTTTACTAATGGTATTAATGGAAAAATTCTGATTATTGGCGAGGTTTTGATAATTAGAATTTAGAATTGATTGGTTGCGGTTAGCGAGAGTATTGGTGTTTTGAATGGTCTGATTTTGGGTAAACGGATTTGGCGTAGGTTGGTTCGATGAGGTTTGACTCATAGTAGTTTGATTTTGACTGAATGAATTAGAACCGAGAGTGGCTTGATGGGAAGAAATCGTGGCAGGGCCCATGGCATTTTCAGTATTATTAATAGCGGCTTTCATTTGATTGATAATTTCAGCATGACGAGCGACTTTTTCTTTTTGCATGAGATTAATCAGATTTTGGTTTTGACTATCATCCATAAAATCATTGACATCTTCGGTGTCAGCGATGAAATTCTCGGTAAAATTACCATTGTGATTACCACGAATAGCATAACCTTCGGAATCGACGAGGTTGGAAAGAAAACTCAGGCGGTGACTGGCTTCTTCCTCACTAATATCACGCGTGCGAGATTTCTCGACAATTTTAGGTGCAGTGATTTGGATGGTGGTTTCGCCTTGACCGGGACGCCAAAAACGCTTATTGGGTTTCATATAAAAACTAACGATGGCGGCAAGGTAGGTTTCCATCGGCTGATCTTTTTTCAGAGGTAGGGCTAGAATTAAAAAGAAAATGATAACCGGTAATGGTAAAATCGCAAGTAGAGGAAAAATCTGAAAGAGAGCAGCAGCTAAGGCACCGGCAATCGCGGCAATTAAAAGATAAATAAATTGACGAAAAGTGAAGGGGCCAAGGAGTCTATCCTCTGCCTCAACGTCTTGTGGGACCTTATATGTAGCCATAATACTATTTTAGCATAAAAGGCTAGAGTTAATTTGAGGATTACTTTGAAGATTTTTTGTGATTATATTTTTTAGCGTCTTGTTCGAGACGGCCTTCTTCACTATTCTTCATGGTCTTAATTTTTTCGGCTAAATTACCATGTTCATCAGAGAAGACGAGCGCACGGACATTGTTATCCATTTGAGCAATGGCACCACTCTTCTGGCTGGAGAGAATAACATTACGAGCATCAGAGCTTTCAATTTGCTTGACGAAGATTTCTTTGGCAGCATTCTTAGCTTCAGCAAGTTTTTCTTCGTAGTATTTCTGCTTTTCGATTGGATCGGTAGGAATTTCAGATTCATCGGCGGTGAGATCCTTGAAGGATTTAGCAGTGAAGAGCTGCATAATACCATTGAAGACATCAGATTTCATGGAAATAATATTGGCAGCCTTCTGCTTAGAAAGGAAGGTAGTGGCTTTCTTCAGACCAGTTTCGAGAATACTACTCTTCTTAGGATCTTGAGTGAGCTCGAGAACCTTATCGTCGCGAGTATCGGCGTTGTTCCAGTCGGCAGCATCAAGACCAGTGATCATATTAATGAGAGAGTACATTTGATCACCACCAGATTGGAAGTTAAGAGCGGCACTAGAGACGTTGGAAAGTGTAGCATCGAAGAGGTCGACACCGTATTTTTGAGAAACGTTATTAATTTCACCGAAGACGGTACGTTCGGCTTTAACGAGAGAAGTACCTTTGAGAGCTTGAGCAAGATTAAATTTAGTAGTCTTTTCCTCGCCATCGAGGTCTTTAAGTTTACCAGTAGCAAACTGCTCGAAGGTGATACGGTTATCTTGACGTTTACCAGTACTCCAGGCAGCGGTTTCGATATTACCGAACTTACCGAAGCGACCAAGCACTGGATCAGCATCTTTGAAGGCCATTAATTCCTTGAAGAGAACGTTGGCATTTTCGGTACCAGCAATGATTTTACCATTATCTGAAAGATCTATGATACCTTCGAGAACTTTATCGTAGTCGCCACGAGTAGCCATGACGCGCATCGTAGCAATTACGCGTTCAAAGTCGGCGTCATTAATGGCTTTCTTGAAGTCATTATTAAGTACACCGGAGTGAATACGACTGTAATAAGTGGTGCGGCGGTTGAGGCTGGCCTGGTATTCGCGATCATAATCGACGGAAATGTCACCCAGCACACTGTCAATAGCGTCAATGACATGCTTAGGATTTTTGATATTGAGAGCTGGATCATAATCCCAGGCACTGGTACCAGCGGCGCGCACAATATATTTCTGATATTCTTTATCGTTTTTAGCAATTTCGGCTTCGGTAAGATTGAAACGTTTAGCACTGTTTTCAGAATGAGAATCGATATATTTCTCGTTAATTTCCTTCATCTTATTGAGATAGAATTTATCGGAAGCAACATCATTGTTATGGATTTCGCGATCGACAGTCTTTTGCTCGAGGAAATTTTGAGTCTGACGCTTGGCGAGATCTTTTAATTCCCTGTTTTGGTAGCCATGCTTATCGATATAGTCGCCCATGTTGCTCATGAAATTTTCAACACGCTTGCCGGCATTTTCAGTGCGGTATTTAAGTTCACGGTGGCGATATTCGTCCAACATTTCAGAATTCTTCTTGATTGGGTCAGCTTTGGAATAAATTGGTTTACCGTTTTTATGATAACCAATAATTGGTGTGTTATTTTGGCGAGCCAAAAGTTGCTCAGTTAGTAAGAGATCTTTATCTTCTTCGTTGCGTTTTTTTCTATGTTCGCGGAAGGCTTGATTTTGCATAGCAATGCGACTAATGGTCATGTCTGGGCGAAGGGCGCCACCTTTACCTTCGAGGGCGCGTTTTTGGTAATTAGCGCGAGCAAGTTCGGCGGCGGTAGAAAATTCTTTAGAAACGGTTTTGTTAAGCTTACCGCTGACGCCACTAAGGGCTTGATTGACATCACCAAGGACAGATTTGGACATACTGAGCATTTTAACAGCGAACATAATTGGTAAGACTTGGACGGCAATACCAATAATTACGCCAAAAGGGGTTTCAGAGCTGAAAATAAAGAGGTAGCCAAGTACCTTAGAAACACCAAAAAGGAAGCTAAAGGCTGGGAAGAAGACTAGCATTTGAGCAAAAATCGATTTCCACTTCAGATAGTACTTATGGGTATTTGGCAAGACATAGAGTGCGAAGATAAGTGGTGAAGTAATGGTAAGTAGAATTACCACGGCTTGGCGAAGTGAAATAGTAATGAGACCGACAACTACGGCGATAAAACCAGCGAGGACGATTGGGATGAGTGTAAAGAGGGCGCTAAGTAAACCACCAGAGGCAGCAACGGCGGTGGCGATACCAACGCCACCGAGAATGGTGAGCGAGGTGCCACCAGCAATGGCAAGGAAAATATCATAGAGACTAAGAGGTTCGTCGAGCTTGGCTTCGGGATGTTGGCTTTGAATAGCAGTAGTGGCGATGCCTTCAAGGAAAGATTTGAGGGCGTTACCGATAATATTACTGATATCGACGAGGACCTGACAAATCAGATAGCTAAAGTTAACCAAAATAGCGGCGATGATGAGTTTCGGCAACATTTTCTTGATATTGTAATTAGAAAAACCCAGGCCAGTAACCTGAGAATAAACAATTAAAAGCAAGAAGATAATGAAAATAATATTAGCAATATTGCGAACGTAAGACCAGATGATGTAAATTGGCGATTTATTATCGGTGGTAATTGGCTTGATTATGAGGAAATTTTCGATGGTAGAATAAAGTGCATCGATTCCTTTGGCGAGGAGACCGGTGGTCGGACAGATGATAAAAGAAAGAATGCCGATTTGTTCAGAACAGCTGAGTTCATTTTGTTTCTCAGAATCTGGATTTTCGGAATTAGCGGTTCCTTCAGGGTTATTAGAGTTGTTAGTTTGGTTTTGGTTTTGAGTTTGATTTTGAGTTTCAGCTTTTTCAGAATCGGTTTCGTCGGAATCATTACTTTCGGAATCGGTAGTTTCGGAGGAAGAATTTTCGGATGAGTTAGAAGAATTGTTTGGGTTATTTGGGGTTGCGTAGGTATTTATGGTAGTTAG
>CAUQEY010000052.1:0-4088 GCA_963517175.1 uncultured Candidatus Saccharibacteria bacterium
GCGGAGCGGGTGCTTTTGCCGGAGCAATTTTTATTGGTGGCGGGCTATCACATCGATGAGGATACCAAGACGCGGGAATTTTATGATGCGAATGAGGAGCTCGAGACCCGTACGGTGACGGAAGCGATTTATACAAATTTGCTAGTGGGCTTTAGTTCGGAAATTCAGTGTTTGGTGTTGATGAAAGTAGATGCGGACCTGACGCGATTTGGTGAAGTTTTCGTGTTTTATCCGAAAGATTTTGCGAAGAAAAAATATCGCAGGTTTATCGAGCGTTTCGAGATCTATGACCAGACAGAGAAATGGTATGAGCGGATTTTGATGCGACTCTCGGCGAAGCATCGCACGACTTTTTATGTGCCGAGTGAAAGTTTGGGGACTTTGACGGATGTGGAGGGGAATCCGGTACTAATTTATATGAGTCAGGCGAAAATGCGAGAGCGATTTGTAGAATTTTTTAATAACTGGGAGCAAAAATGAGCGAAAAAAGTGAGGTAAAAATTTTAGCGGTAGTGGGGATGAGTGGTTCGGGTAAATCGGTGGTGGTGGATTTTTTGACCAAAAAAGGTGTGCCAAAAGTTTACTTCGGGGGGATGATTTACAAAGAAATGGAGCGCCGAGGAATTCAACGCACAGCGGACGGATCGAGTGAACGGCAATTTCGAGAGATGATTCGCGAGACTGAGGGGAAA
Organism: uncultured Candidatus Saccharibacteria bacterium; assembly: GCA_963517175.1. Taxonomy (GTDB): domain Bacteria; phylum Patescibacteriota; class Saccharimonadia; order Saccharimonadales; family Saccharimonadaceae; genus Nanosyncoccus. Next base: position 693 of record CAUQEY010000052.1, read on the forward strand.
GATTGGGTGGTGCGACAGGTGATGGGGGAAATTGATAACTTGATTGCTTCGGGACAGAAGCGAATTGTGCTGGATGGGTTATATTCCTGGACGGAATATAAGGAGCTTAAGAGTAAATATCCGGGACTTTTGACGGTGGTAGCGATTGTGGTGCCGAAGGCGCTGAGGCATTTTCGAGTGGGCAGGCGTGAGGAACGACCATTCACTTTGAAGGAAATTCAGGAGCGAGATTATACGGAAGTGGAAAATATCGAAAAAGGTGGTCCGATCGCGATGGCGGATTATTACATTTTGAATGATGGCAGTGTGGCAGAAATGAACGAAAAAATGGCAGAAATTTTAACGAGGATGGAATTTTAATGAAAAAATTAGTAATCATTGATGGAAAAAGCGTTTTTTATCGTGGTTACTACGCGATGGGAAATTTGGCGACCTCGAAGGGGGAACCGACTTCGGGGGTGTATGGTTTTGCGGTAATCGCGATGGAAATCGTGCGTAATATCCAGCCGGATCGGGTGGTAGTGGCTTGGGATAAGGCGCGGACTTCGACGGCGAAGCGCCTCGCGATTTTTAAGGATTATAAGGCAGGACGAGTAAGGCCGCCAGAAGATTTTTATGCGCAGATTCCTTTGCTTCGGGAATTAATTTCGGCACTTTCATGGGGCTTTATGGAAGTGGATGAATATGAGGCGGATGATATTATCGGTACTTTAGCGAGGCAAGCGGATGAGGCGGGGGATTATATGACTTATATTGTGTCTTCGGACCTCGATATGCTGCAAATTGTGGATGAAAATACCAAGATGTATCGAATTCTGCGGGGATTTTCGGATCTCGAAGAGATGGATATTCCGGCGATTGAAGAAAAATATGGGATTTTGAAGTCACAATTTTTGGATTTGAAGGCGCTGAAGGGGGATAATTCGGATAATATTCCAGGCGTACCAGGGATTGGCGAAAAAACTGCGGTGAAACTCTTGAATGAATATGGCAGCTTGGAGGGGATTTATGCCCATATTGAGGAAATTTCGGGAGCGACGCAGAAGAAATTGATCGCTGGACGAGAATCGGCTGAGATGTCTCTTACGCTCGCGAAAATTATGACAGATGCGCCGGTGAAGCTTTCGGATATTCCGGCTTTGAAGCTAGATTTTTCTCGAATTTCAGAGGTGTTTAAGCGTTTAGAATTCAATAATCTACTGAAGAAACTTAAAATTGAGAATGGTTTTTCGGATAGAGATGCTGAGATGGAAGTTAGAGAGGTGCCTCGAGTGGAAATTCCGGAGGGGATGCTAGTCGCGAGCAATATTAAGGACTTGATGCATGAAAATGCCGAGTTTCGTGAGCGGGTTTTTCAGGCGGAAAGGCTTTGGGATTTGGATCAAGCAGATTTTCTGTTAAATCCATTGCGCCGTACAGGGGTGGATGGAGTTGGTACGATGGAAGAGGCGTTGACTGGCGTGTATTCGGAAGCGACATTGAACAAATTTAGTGAACAATATTTGGCTTTTTTGAAGGATGAAAAATTGAACACAATTTTTACGGATTTTGATATGCCGGTAGTGCCGATTCTTTACAAAATGGAAGCGGCGGGGATTTTGTTGGACCGAGAATATTTTGAGGGATTGAAGACGGAATTTGAGGGGAAAGTAGCAGAAATTGAACAAAAAATTTATGAGCTTTCGGGCGAACAATTTAATGTCAATTCGCCACTTCAAATGTCACAAATTTTATTCGAAAAACTGGGTCTACCAGTGAAAGGTATTAAGAAAACTTCGCGAGGTTATTCGACAGGGGCGAAAGAGCTGGAAAAACTCAAAGACGAGCATCCAGTAGTCGCGGAAATTATTCGTTACCGAGAAACGATGAAGTTATTATCGACCTATATTGCACCGCTGATTGAACAGGTGGCGGCGGATGGACGCATTCATTCGACGTTTACACAGAATGTGACGGCGACGGGGCGACTTTCGAGTTTGAATCCGAATTTGCAGAATATCCCGGTGCGCAGCGAAGAGGGGAAGAGAATTCGCCGAGGATTCGTGGCCCCAGAGGGGAAAGTGCTAGTTTCGGCAGATTACTCACAGTTTGAATTGAGGCTCGCGGCGGTGCTCGCGGGAGACGAAGCTTTGGTATCAGACTTTAACCACGATGTCGATATTCACACGAAGACGGCGGCGGAAGTTTATCAGATTCCGATGGAAGAGGTGACGAAGTTGCAACGTCGCGTGGCCAAGGTGATTAATTTTGGTATTATGTACGGGATGAGTCCGAAGGGACTGAGCGATGCGACGGAGATGAATTTCTTTGAAGCGAAGCGATTTATTGATGAATATTTTAAGGTGCGTCAGAAAATTTATGCTTATCTGAATCAGACTCTGGAAGAGGCGCGGGAAACGGGTGAAGTGAGGACTTTTTATGGCCGTAAACGCCCGACGCCAGATGTAAAATCTTCGAACTTTATTATTCGTAATGCGGCAGAACGGGCGGCGCAGAATATGCCAATTCAGGGAACCGAGGCGGATTTGATGAAGCGGGCGATGATCGCGGTGGATCAGAAGTTGCCGGAGGGGGCGAAATTGGTACTGCAAATTCACGATTCTTTGGTGGTGGAATGCGATCAGGCGGACGAAGAGGCAGTGAAAAAAATTTTACAAAAAGAGATGGAAGGGGTGGCACCAGAATTAAAGATTAAACTTAAAGTAGAAGTAACGGCGGGGCAGAATCTCGGAGAACTATGACGATGAAGCTGGAAATTTATCAGGGTGCAGAGGGGGAGGTCTTTTTCGATGTCGATGAAATGAACCAGACGATTTGGGCGGAGCAAGGGAAGATTGCAGAGCTTTTTGAGGTGGATCGTACGGTGATTTCCAGGCATTTACGTAATATTTTTGCTGATGAGGAGCTGGAAGCGGAAAAATGCGTGAAGGAAGAGGTGGAAGAGCGTCTTGAGGGTGGTCGTCGGATTGCGCGTAAGATTAAGAAATATAATTTGGACGTGATTATCTCGGTGGGTTACCGAGTGAATTCGAAAAAAGCCACGAAGTTTCGTATCTGGGCTTCTTCAATTATTAAGCGTTATATGACGGAAGGGGTGGCAGTTAATTATGATTTAGTGAAGAAACTGCCGGAGCAAAGCGAAAAATTGCAGAATCTAGAGGAGACGCTGGGGATTGTGCGCAGGATGTTGACGGAAACTAGCTTGAGTGCGAATGAGGCGAATGGAGTGCTTGAGGTAGTGACGAAATATGCGGATAGTTTTGCGACGATTTCAGAGTATCTGAACAATAAAATTATTTTTTCAGTGGATACGCGAGCGAGAAGAGATTTGAGTGAAGTGGAGATTGAAAATTATATTTCAGACCTACGCGAGAGATTGAATGAGAGTGAAAATTT
>CAUQEY010000053.1:0-3886 GCA_963517175.1 uncultured Candidatus Saccharibacteria bacterium
CACCGATCTTACAGAAGCAGAAATATATTAGTACGACTTGCGGAACGATTTATTCGGATTTATTTGAAAGCCAGAGATTTTACTCAAGTTTGGACCACGCAATAGGGGTAGCGTTGATAGTTTGGTATTTTACCCATGATAAAAAGCAGACTTTGGCGGGACTTTTTCATGATATTGCGACCCCAGTTTTTAAACATTGTGTGGATTTTATGAATGGCGACCATTTGACACAGGAGTCGACGGAGAATTTGACAAAAGAGATAATTGCAGAGTCGCCGGAAATCAGTCGCTTGCTTAAGCGAGACGGTATTCTAGTCTCAGAAGTAGATGATTATCATTTGTATCCGATTGCGGATAATGATACGCCGAAGTTAGCAGCGGATCGTTTGGAATATTCACTGGCGAATATGCTGTTCACGTACGGGGTGGCGGATTTGGCAGAAATTCGTGAAATGTATGCGGATATTGTAGTGCAATCAGATGAAAATGGGGTGAAAGAATTAGGTTTTCAAACGAAAAAAATCGCGCGAAAATTCGTTAAACTAACTTCGCAACTATCTGTATTTTACCGTGAGAATCGAACGCGTTACTCGATGCAGTTTCTGGCGGATATTTTGAAGAAAATGAGTGAATCTGGTAAGCTTTCGGTAGCGGATTTTTACCAAATGAAAGAGTCGGAAGTGATTAAATTGATTTTAGCTTCTGATTACGGTGATGCTTTTTTGGCTTGGCAGAAGGCAAAGAAGATAAAGAAGGTAAAAAGTCTTGAGCAATGTCCGGACGGAGTGTATGTAGTGAATTGCCAGGCGAAGGTGCGCTATATCGATCCGTTATGGCAAGGCGAGCGGATGTCGAAAGCTTGTAAAATTGCAAAGGGTTATATCGAGAAAAATTTGGCCTATAAAATGGAGGGATATTTGTATCTTCTGGGGGTAAGATTAATCTAATAGATGGATATCTGCATCTTCTAGAGGAACAAAATTAACATAAAAAGCCCCGACAGTAGTCGAGGCTTATTTTTTAGAGAATTGCTGCAAGAGCTAATTTTTTTGCTCTGCTGAGAACTGTTCGATGAAGCTCTTGGCGAGATAATATTCCTCGCCAGTGTATTTTGAGGCGTCACCGAATTCGAGGAGTTTTTTTCGATCAATTAGTTTACTTCCAAAACTACTGATGGCAGCTAGGGTGAACCAATCGATAGGATTGTCATACTGTAGTCTCGCATATAGAGCGCTTTTAGCAAGATCTTCAATGTCACCTTTGGCCGGTAAGAAGTTATATCTGATAAACTGATGAAAATTCATGCCACGACGGTCAAATTCATACATGATGTATTGAATGTCGATGTAGTGAATAAAATCCTTCACGGATACGGTTTCTGGTAGGCGAGATAGGGTGTCATCCTTATCAATTCCGAGGTAGTCATCGTGATTAAGGGCAACCCAAGCTTCAATATAGTCACTATAATCAATGCCAATATCTAGCCAATTATTGATGCTATCGTCAAATACTATGTCATTAATAAGGTTAGCAAAAGACGGAAGCTTAGATCTGTTGAGTAATTTTATTGGCACAGCGCCGTTTATAAAATTGTGAATTTGCTCAATAGTGATGCCATGACGATGGAAGAATTCAAGAATCTTAAAAAGATTATCAGGGCTATTTATGCAGCTCAGTATGTAATTTTTAGACAATTCGAACATTGTCTGAGCGGAAACGCCGTTGATAATTAGGTCATTGATTTGGTCGAGCGACTGAATTTTAGGTTGACTGCGCCGAACTAGTTTATCCATGTCAACATTTAAGGCGTGAAGTCGATGTAAAACTTCAGAATCTACCTCTGCGGTGATGAAATCGGCAATTCGATTAACGTTAAGTTTTAAGTCGGCCGCTTGGATTTCCCCGAATTGATTAATAATATCTATGGGGTTCATAACCTCCAAAATTTCCGCTAGATTAATTCCGGCAGCATACATTTTTCGCCAATGTTTGGCAAGAAAGTTTTGAGCGGATGCGATTTTTTTCTCGTCTTCTGAAGTATTAATCGTGCGCTCTAATGCTTGAAAGAGATTATGCCAGAACTTCTGACTGAATTTTTCACGAGCGATTGCTGCGGTATCCTTTAAGATGTGTAACTTATTAATGATATTCATGTACCCCCTCCTTTTTGAATTAATCATTGAATAGTAAACCCACATATTGGTATTTGTGGGATGGTTGCTTTTTGAAGATATTGTAATCAAAATCACTAACATTCAGCAGCTCAAAACGATGTTTCTGCTTGGCGTTAGGATATTTGACCGGATCCAATTCCTCAAAAAATTCGTCGTACGAACGAGTATAGAGTTGAAGGTCGCCATAAAGCGCCAAATAAACTACAACTCTTTCTCCGCTATCCTTCGCGATGGCGGTATCGATGAGGAGATAGGATTCTCCCTCGAAATGATGATAGATACCACGCGTTTTGTACCTTGAATTGTGGATGAATTCTTTTTCTTCCATAACAATTCCCCTTTCTGTAAAAGAGCTCGCAAAAATTTGCGCGAGCTAAACATGAGTTTAACGGCTATATTATGGCAGAGTATATGGGGTTTGTCAAGGTGTTGTACTTGAGGGGGCCGACGGATTCACACCTCGGCAAGTAGCTGAATTTGCGGGATTTGGCAAGCGATGTGGTTTACATTGACATATTACCATAAGTATGTTAAAATATGCTAATTAGCTGTATTGCTAAGTGGTTGACCTCGTAACGTATGCCGAGGTGGTTTTTTAACAGGAGGTGTTTATGAATAGTGCAGCAAGAAATGATAATTCATTGGTGTTTGAGGTGATGAATGGACCAAGTAGGGATCGCATTCATATTGCAAACATGTATGCTTTTGATCAGAATATGTCTATTGATCTGGAATTTAAAGTGGTTTTCGCAAAACGAGAAAATCCTGCTGGTGGAACGACGCGCGAATTTATGGCACTGAAAAATGTGCAGATTCTCGGCGTAGTTCATACCGATCGAACGGGATATGATTTTAATATCCAAGGAACTTGTGATGCGGACGTGAAATCTCCGATGAATAAGTGTAATACTTATCGAAATTTTCGTTTTTCGATGGATTACAACTCAAAGCTTCGGACCGGGACGCTGAGATTAAAGTCGATAAGGTTTTAGGCGATACTTGGTTTCACGAATTATTCTTGATGTTAGTAGTTCTATTTTTAAGAGTTTGGTACTCAGAAAGGTGGGGAGATGATTAAAAATTACTTATCGCATGTCTGCCGAATTTTGGATGACAATGACGAAATACTAACGACATATCAACCAGAGGAGGGGGCGATTGAAATTGAGGCAAAAAGTATGCTACGTGAGCATATCGGCGTGGTACCGATTTTTCAAATAGCGTTCTCGCAAATAGTGGGTCTGCCAAGTTATGAAGAGGGGGTGTTTTATATTGTAAAACCAACTGTGGTGCGGGCGGCCAAAGATCTCGGTCGAACGATTGACGATTTATATCTACCGGTGTTTCCAGTTACGGATGACGAGGGGATGCTGATTGGTTTTAGGGGGCTAGCTTCTGCACGTGACTTATAAGACATTCATCTTCGGGCTCGGATTTTTCCGGGCCTTTTTTAATGAAAAAATCCCCGGCGAACCGAGGATTTTTGAGCGATGAAAGAGGAATGAAGATGAATTTTTAGGAAGTATGACGCGAAAACTAAGGTGTAGAGTTCGGAAGCTTAGATTTCTTTCTGATTGAGGATTTTAGCGTATTTGATGCGTTTATTTTTCGATAAATCGCATCGATTAAAGAGTTCTATAAGCTTTTCCCGATTAATATTGGTGGCACCATATTTAAGCAAGGTAACGCCAATTCGAAGTTTATCATCTGGT
>CAUQEY010000054.1:0-3707 GCA_963517175.1 uncultured Candidatus Saccharibacteria bacterium
CGATGTGATAGCCCGCCACCAATAAAAATTGCTCCGGCAAAAGCACCCGCTCCGCTGTTTCACTAACCGGACGCCCAGCCTCATCACGTACCGGATGTGTCACCCCGTCATAAGGTGTCCCGTCCCCCATTTTATCGAACTCACCCCTAGTCCCAGCACCGCTTTCCAGGTTATATTTTTCCAGCCCCGCCATAAACAGTCGTGCCATTTTCAACTGATTTTCCGCCACCCATTCCCTATCCACTTCCGGCTGACTTTTGGCAAAGAAAAATTCAAAAATCCCCCGACCTTTGTTTGTTTTTACACCTAATTGCACCATTACTTTTATCTTATCACAGGTTAAGACGGAATAAAACTCACACCCCTACGGTTTTCGCGTAAAGTAACCCTTCACCCCGGCACGATCAATCCGTAATCCATCAAAATTCGCATCACCTGGATTAGTCCAATACGACCCCATTGCTCCGCGCAGTAATGGTTGTTTATGAAAAATATCCAAATTCGAAGTAGGATTACTTACCTTATAAATCTTCGCACTAGTCAAATCAAAATCATTATTCACATAGATTTTTTCTAGCATTCCCACACCCGAAGCACAACCAAACACCGAAAACATTGCATCAAAATCATTCACTTTCGCCGTATCGAATATTGCTCCCGAAAGATCCAATTCCCGCATGTTACAAAGCGTACCAAACATACCATACATATCTGTTACATTCTTTGTATTAAAACTACTACCGAATTTAATACTCGTCACCGATTCCAAATAACCGAACATTTCACGCATATTTGTCACCTTTTCCGTATTAAACATCGACACGTCCAAGCTCGTTAAGCTTTTCGAATTATAGAACATATACCCCATATCGGTTACGATTGAAGTATTAAAGGTCGCAGGAAGCTGTAATTGCTTTAACTTATGCATGCTCGAGAACATATGATTCATATTCGTCACACTACGCGTATTAAAATTCGACACATTAATATTTTCAATATTCACCATGCCATAAAATAGCGAATCCATGTTCGTCACTTTCGAAGTATCAAAAGAGCTAATATTCAAACTCGTGAGATTCGACATCCCATAAAACATCTTATCCATATTCGTTAAATTTCGCGTATCAAAATTCGATAAATCCAGTGAGGCCAATTTTTCATCACCAAAAAACATATTTCCCATTCCCTTCACTTTTGAAGTATCAAAACTCGAAACATCTAGAGAAGTTAGATTCGCTAGGCTATGGAACATTGCATTACTGTCGACATTTAAAATAATTTTTTCTGCATCAGTGTAATAATATACCGTCTTCGTCACCGTATCATACCAAGCCTTAATTTCATAATCCGAATTAACTTCATCCTCAAGACTTACGATATTTATACCCGAGCTCGGAGCCGTCGCATTTCGCGCAATATGTTCAACCCTATTTCCGCCCGCTTCAAAAGTTTTAATTTTTGTATTAAAACTAATGCCTGTCGTCATCCTTGCGCGTTTTCTATATGGATTTGTCACCACTGAAATAATCACTTTATTTGAATAACGACCACTCTCTAGAGTACTACCCAATTTCATCCCGAAACTCAACCATTCGATTGATTCCTGCATCTTCCTCTCTATCATCATTCCATCTTCGTAGGATTGTATATTAGTTATGTCAAATAATAGATCGGGATTATTTTGTTTAGGTATAGGAGAATAGAAAGATGTAGCCCTCAAATCTCTATATCCCCATGTGTTATTAGCAAAACTCTCTATTTTTCTCTTTGAATCAATTGATTTGATTTTTGACTGATTTGCGGAATCCTGATTTACCAGAGCAGTCTCGCTCCCCTCTGTATTAATATATGCAGAAAATCCAGATTCTAAATTTGTTGAAACTATAAACCTCGCCCGCATTTCTAGACTTTCACTATTCGATGTAATGCCCGGTGTCGCATTTATAGAGTAATTCGAATTGTCTATAGATACTGAGATACTTGGCTCAAATAAAGCCGAAGTGTCATGAACGAGAATAAAATTACAAAAAGAAATTAAACCAAAAAATACCAGGATAAGCTTTAATTCCCTATTAAACCACCCCCCCCCGCGAGGGTGGGACGAATGTGATTTTTGGCCTTGCATATAGTTTTATTTTACCATAAACGTAATAGCTTTATGTTTTTAAAAGAATGTCGTCTTGCCTACGGTTTACGTGTAAAGTACCCCTGCACGCCCGGACGATCCACTCTCAGCCAAGTCAAATCTGCAAATGCAGGAACCTCCAAATATGAGCCATTGCCACCACGGAGCTTCTTGCGATACTCAAACACATTTGAAAAATTAGTAATCTTCGAAGTATCAAAATCACTGTTTACATAAATTTTTTCTAGTTTATCTACAGAAGGATTGTCTATTGCAAACATGTATGCCAAAATAGTAACTTTCTCAGTATTAAAATTCGAAATATTCAAAGACACCAAATTAGGCGTATTGTAAAACATCGCAAACATACTAGTCACTTCCTTAGTATTAAAATTTGAAAGATCCAATTCGGTTAATTTCTTCATATTATTAAACATGTAACTCATATCCGTAACTTTACTTGTATCAAAATTAGACACATTAACCCTAGAGAGATTGGTATAGCAAAACATTTTATTCATATCAGTTACATTTCTTGTGTCAAAATTCTCAATATTAAGCTCGCTCAATTCCTCCATGTTATAAAACATACTGTTCATATCTCGTACGTTCTCAGTTCTAAAAATCGAAAGATTTAATTCGGTTATTTTTTTACTACCTTCAAACATACTCTTCATAGTTTCAACTTTTTTAGTGTTAAAACTTGAAAGATCTAGGCTCGTTAACTTCTCCATATTCTTAAACATATTCTTCATACTTACCACTTCGCTAGTATCAAAATTAGATATATTTAAACTTACAATTCTCGTCATCCAAGCAAACATATCCGACATATTCGTGACTTTTGATGTATTAAAATTTGAAAGATTTAAACTAGTAAGACTTGCTAAGTTTGCAAACATTTCACTCATATTAGTCACACTTTCAGTATTAAAATTAGATATGTTTAAATTAGTTAGCGCCGTCATACCATAAAACATTCCACTCATGTCTTTTACATTACCCGTGTCAAAAGACGGTAATTCTAAGCTTGTAATCCTATTACTTTCAGCAAACATTCTTTTCATGCTGGTCACATTACTTGTGTCAAATGAAGAAAGATCCAACCGCTCAATAGATTTTAATCTACTAAACATCTCATCCATACTTTCCACTTTTCTGGTATTGAAGCTATTTAATTTTAGATCTACTAATTTTTCTGACCCCCAAAACATTTTCCACATACTTGTAACATTGCTCGTATCAAAACTTGTAAGATCTAATTTTGTAAGATTTCTTAAGTATGAGAACATTAGACTCATATTTTTTACCTTACTTGTATCAAACCCGGTAAGCTCGCTTTCTTCAAGATTATTTGATCCATAATTACCAAACATATCATCTGAGAACATTGAATTACAATTTTCATTTAAAAATATCTTTTCCGCTTCGGAGTAGTAATAGGCGGTTTCCGTCGCTGCATCATACCACAGCTTAATTTCAATATCAGAATCAGCATCTTCTATATGTTTGGAGAATTTGGGCAGGACTAGAAAGCGCTGGGATCGGCGCGTAGTTCGTGGATGCCCCGAACTTGTAACCC
>CAUQEY010000055.1:0-3589 GCA_963517175.1 uncultured Candidatus Saccharibacteria bacterium
CAAGCTCCTTGGCGGTCTGGTTGGCGAATTCGAGTTGATCTTTTGCTGTTGCTTTGCCATCTGGGCTTAAAGCATTACCTCCGAGAGCGACGACGATTTTGGCCATAATTAAATCATCCCCATAACGAAGACGGCGACTAAGCTAATAATAGCGAAGATTACCATAAGTGGAGTCACACGCTTAATCCAGGTTTTGTAAGATACACCGGATAGGGTAAGTCCAGCCATTAATGAGGCGATGGTAGGGGCAAACATGTTAAGTAAACCATTAGCATTAGCAAAAGCTACCACCATGGTTTCTTTGTTGCTACCTACGAGCTCAGAGACTGGCGCAATGATTGGCATGGAAGCCGCAGCGAGGCCAGAGGAGGATGGGATAATGAAGGAAAGTGGGAGGTAGAAAATGTAAGCCAAGACGCCGACAAGACCACCATTGAAATTGGTGAGGCCTTTTTCACCCCAGTGAATAATGGTATCTTCGATACCACCGGCGCGCATGACAATAGCAACGCCAGCTGCCACGGCGATGATTACGGCGACACTCAAGAGGTCTTCCGATCCCTTAATGAAAGTGTCGGTGATGGAGACATTTTTCTTGCTAAATTCTTTGCGGTAGATGAAGGCAATTACCACAGTTGAAATGAGGAAAAGGGTAGAAATTTCGTTAAAGTACCAGGTACCAAGGGCGCCGTTGTGGTTTACGCCAAGCATAGTGGAAAGTACTGGAACCCCAGCAAAGAACTCATGTAAAACATCGAAGAAGTCAATTTTAAAACCACTCCAAGGGATGAGGGAGATAATCATAATCACGAAAGTGACAGCGAAAACCCCCATGATGAGTTGGCGCTTGAAATTATATTCTGGCACACTATTGAGATTAATTGGCTTAAAAGTGGAAGCGACGGAAGAATCGTCAGCGTATTTACCAGCTTTGACCTTCTTGGCGTAATTCATGACAAAAAGAATGGCAAGAACAAGCATGACTACGAGGACGAGCATTTGAATCCAAAGGATGTTGCCGAGTTGAACGTCAGCGGTTCTAGCGGCAATACCCGTAGAAAATGGGTTGACCGTGGAAGCTAGCACACCGACTCCGCCACCTAAGACAATCATCATCATGGCGGTCATGGAATTATACCCAGCAGCCATCATGACTGGAATGATAAGGGCATAAAAGGCGACAGCTTCTTCTTGCATACCATAAGTGGTACCACCAATAGCGAATAAGGTCATCAAGATTGGGATAAGGAAAATTTCTTTACCGTTCATCTTCTTGAGAAGACCACCGAGAGCGGCATCGAGGGCGCCAGTTTTCATGGTAATACCGAGGAAGCCACCGAGAATTAAGACGAAAACGATGACATCGAGACGATCAGCCATACCTTTGATTGGTGCCATAAAGACATCCCAAAGCCCTTGGCGATGGTCGACAGTGGTGACTTCTCCGGTCTCTTCGTCTACGATGTGTTCGACCTTGTCGATGCGCTGGTAGGTGCCGGCTTCGCGAATTTCCTGAGACGAATTATTCGGATCTTTAATCATATTATATTTACCAGATGGAATAACCCAGGTCAGGGCCGCCATCAGGCCGATGATCGCAAACAAAACAGCAAAAGCCGATACCTTCTTGGTATGAGGGGCTTTTTGTTTTGGTTGTTTATTCACCTTTTGAGGTTTTTCAACCATATATGTCCTTTCATATAAGTTTGGTTTATATGATTCAAGTATAGCACTTATGCTAAAAAAGAAGCAGGGGGTCTGCTTCTTTTTTATTGTGGAAAACTGAAATCAGTCTGGATTTTGGGTAGAATTTTTGGAGAGTTCTAGAGAGTTAAATCCATGACTGCTTCAATGGTATAAACCCGGTTTTCCGCTTGATCAAAGACGACGCTGTTCGGACTGTAGAAGACTTCGTCGGAGACTTCCATGGCATCGAGGCTGTATTGTTCGAGAATTTCCTTACCAATTTTGGTGTTCTTGTCGTGGAAGGCAGGTAAGCAGTGTAAGAAAATAGTGTTTTTCTTGCGGGTAGCTTGCATGAGCTCATGATTAACCTGATAAGATTTAAGAAGATTGATACGTTCTTCGAATTTGTCTTCTTCACCCATAGAAACCCAAACATCAGTATAAATGGCATCAGCATCAGCGACGGCTTCGTAAGGATTTTCCACGATTTTAATGGTGGCACCGGTTTGATATTTTTTAATCAAGGCATTACATTCATCGATGAGTGATTGTTCTGGGAAAAGCTCGCGAGGGGTACCGATGGAAAAATGGAGACCTAAAAGAGCCGAGGCAATCATCAAAGTGTTTGCAACGTTATTACGGCCGTCACCCACGTAAGCTAAGTGAGCACCGCGTAAGTAGCCGAGATGTTCCTGAATGGTAAGCATGTCAGCCAGACCTTGAGTGGGGTGGAATTTATCGGTTAGACCGTTCCAAACTGGGACGCCAGCGTATTTGGCGAGCTCTTCGACGGTTTCGTGAGCGAAACCACGGAATTCAATACCGTCAAACATGCGACCAAGCACTAAAGCGGTGTCGCGAATGGATTCTTTTTTGCCAAGTTGGATATCGTCCTTGCCGAGATATTCAGCATGCATGCCGAGATCGCGGGCGCCACAAACGAAGGCGCAACGAGTTCTGGTAGATGCTTTTTCGAAGAGAAGAGCGATAGTCTTCCCTTCGTGATTCTTATTGGAAACGCCAGTGAGCTTGTTATTTTTGAGCTGTTTGGCGGTTTCAAGCATGGTTTGAACTTCGCGTGGGGTGAAGTCTTTGAGGGTTAAAAATGAGCGACCTTTAAGATTTAACATTAGATTTCCTCCCTGAAAAGTGGCATAGACATACAACGCGGGCCACCACGGCCACGACCGAGTTCGCTACCAGCCACTTCGATAACTTTGAGACCGGCTTTACGTAAGGCTTCATTGGTAACGTAGTTACGATCGTAGGTAATGACAACACCTGGAGCGATGGCGAGGGTATTGGAACCGTCATTCCATTGCTCGCGAGCGGCCGCGATTGGATCACCATTGCCACATTGGATGAGTTGAACTTTGGATACGCCAAGGGATTCAGCTAAGACATTAGTGAGGTCACGACGATGGGTAACTTCGTAGCCAACATGAGTGTTGGATTTATCAAGAACGTAAATATCGAGTTCACCACCGGCGGTCATGATTTCTGGATGGACGGAGAATTTGTCGTAATCAATCATGGTAAAGACGGTGTCGAGGTGCATGAAGGCACGCTTGGCTGGAATCTTAATGGCGAGAACGCGAGTAAATTCGGAGTCATGGAAGAGACGTGAAGCGATACGTTCGATAGCTTCAGCTTCGGTGCGTTCGGAGATACCAATGGCGACGGTGTGCTTATTCAAGACTAATTCATCACCACCTTCGACGGAGAAGCGATTATTGCGATTGTACCAAACTGGAATATTTTGGTTGGCAAAACGTGGATGATACTTCAAGATATACTGCATGAAGAGTGATTCGCGACGACGGGCTGGCCAGTGCATCTTATTAATGGTGAGACCATTACCGATGGAAGCGGCTGGGTCACGGGTGAAATAAAGATTTGGCAT
>CAUQEY010000056.1:0-3535 GCA_963517175.1 uncultured Candidatus Saccharibacteria bacterium
GGGTGGCACGAGCGTAGTTGCAGTTCTAGGTAACTCCGTCAATACTTTTGCTGTTAGTAAAGTGAAGTGTCCTGATGGTTCTACCTCTACTGGAAATGGCTTAGCTGATTGTGGTGGATTAAAAAATGACTCGAATAAGAATGACTTAATGCCACAAGCTAACGCTATTATTAACGTGGTAATTGGCGTAATTGGCTTCGTGGCTGTGGCTTTCATTATCTTCGGTGGCGTGCAGTATACGACTTCTGCGGGTGACCCAGGTAAAGTTAAAAAAGCTAAAGATACTATTCTCTACGGAATTATCGGTCTCGTGGTTTCTATGCTTGCTTACGCAATCGTGAACTTCGTGCTTGCTAACGTTTTTAAGTAACAATTAATAAAAATACCCCTTAATAGGGGGTATTTTTAAGAATTAATTTTAGAGAAAAGAATAAATGAAGAAGAGTTTTAAAAAATTTCTAGCCGTATTTATGTTGGCTGGATTATTCGCGGGCGGAGCTTTAAATAGCTCAGTGTTTGCGAAGACACCAAAATCAGCGGCAGGTAGCGCAAGTGCTGATAGTTCTAGTAGCTCTGGTTCTGGTGGAGCTAGTGGTATTTGCCCTCCAGGTTCGAAAAATATGGGTGCAACGAATATTGCAGCATGTAATATCGATCCTGCACATAATGGTGACGACCTAATTAATGATACGAATAAAATCATTAATGTAGTAATTGGTGTACTTGGGGTAGTCGCGGTAGTGGTGGTAATTTATGGTGGTTTCCTCTTTCTAACTGCTCAGGGTGATCCAGGTAAGATTAAGAAGGGTAAAGATTCGATTACTTGGGGCATTATCGGTTTGGTAATTGCGTTATTATCTTGGTCGATTATTAACTTTGTCTTAAGTACTACGATGAGTGCACCAGCAGCACAAAATAGTACTACCACAACTACGGCACCATGAATAAGTTTAGTTTAAGAAATATCATCTATTCCCTACTATTTACAGCCTGCCTAGTACTTGCAGGTTTAGTGAAGCCAGTTTCAGCTTTTACTTGCCCAGAGAAAACAATACGTGTAGGTGAATCCGTATCGGCACTTTCGGAATGTAATGTAGAAAAAACCGATGGCGATAAATCACTGATGTCGAATGTGGCTATGCTGATTAATGTGTTTGCTTCAGTGATGGGTTTTCTTGCGGTTGGTATGATAATCTATGGTGGATTCATGCTACTCACTGCACAAGGTGACCCAGCAAAAATCAAGCGTGGAAAAGATGTAGTTACCTATTCGATTATCGGTGTAATCTTAGTGATGTTAGCTTACGCAATTGTAAACTTCGTAATGAAAAGTGGAATAAAAATTTAAGATATATTCCTAGAAAAGACCTCTAATATAGAGGTCTTTTTTTGTACTTTGATTGTCGGGTGATTTTTTGAGTTTAGATTTTTGGCTAAATTTAAATTTATATTTAATTCCCTCATGCTTGCAGTATTTGGGAAACGGCATATATTGAAGTTAGTGGATTCGAAAAAAATATACCGAATTCACGGTATATTTAATTTTTAGACAATGAGTTATGCGATTGGGATGCGAATAGGTGCTTCGGTCTTTTCTTTTTCGAAAGAAATGGTGAGCACGCCGTCTTTTAATTCTGCTTTTACACTACCTTCGTCTTCGCGAACTTGGACTGGAAGGGCGATTGTACGAGAAAATTCTCCCCAATAACACTCTTGGATGTGCCAACGAGTGGTCTGTTCATCTTCGCCGCCACTTAGGACGCCAGAGATGGTTAAGATATTGTCAGAAATGGTAACATCGAGGTCCCCTTTGGAGATGCCTGCGGTGCGAGCTTTGACAACTAACTTGTCGGCAGTTTCATATACATCCACTGCTAATTGTCCTGGAAAATCACCAGGTTCTTCTTCCCACGCCTCTGGATCTTCTTCTGCTGGAAGTGGACTCGGTTGTTCTTCTAGAGCTGAAACTGGTTCAGAGTCTAGGCCATCATTATCCAGAAAAGCGGCCGCGAGTTCATCTTCCATAAGCATGTCTTCGTCATTAGTACGAGCCATTGCTTGTATTCCTCCACATTAACTATTGTTGTTAACTATTATAAGAGTGGTTATGGTAAAAATCAAGAGTAAACAGCTTTATCGTGTAAAAATTACAATAGAAAAATTTATTTTAGATATGGTTTTGCCAAACAGATGTGTGCGGTGCCAGAGAGAGGGCGGGATTTTTTGTGACCGTTGTAAAAAATATATAAGCATAATCAATCCGGGCTATGTAATGGAAGATATGTATGGGTTTGAAAAATTATTGGTGGCGGGACTGAAGGAGGGTTGGTTTGAGAGGATGGTGCGAGATTTTAAATATAAGGGGAGGCGAGATTATGGAGAGTTTTTGGCGGAGAAACTAGGGGAGGTGATTTTAGGTGAAATAAAGAGAATGAGATTTGGTGATGAGCTGAGCAATAAGTCGGGTGAGGTAACGTGCGGCGTGTTGAGAAAGGTAGAGACTGAGATAAAAGAGATTAGACAAATTGTTTTAGTTCCCTTGCCGACGATTCGAAAACATATTCGGGAAAGAGGATTCGATCATACTTTACGACTTTGTTTTGAGCTTGAGAATTTTTTACAGAAAAGATTAGACGATTTTGGAATAAGTGTGGAGTATCAGAGTCTTTTAGTTAGAAAAAATAAGACAGTGCAGGTGGGTAAAGAAAAGACAGAACGCGTGAAGCAGGCGGAAAAAGCGTATGGAATTTGTGAAGGAGTAAAATTAGATATGAATACACTTTATATATTGGTGGACGATGTGACGACGACTGGTGCTTCCCTTGCGGCGGCGAAAAAAATACTGCAGGCTAAACAAGTTTGGGCTGCAGTATTAATGAAAGAACGTTGATTAATTAGTAGTTCCGACACCGATCACGGAATTGAGAACGAAATGAACGATGGCGTAAGCGAGCATTGAGATAATGAGGCCGATAATGGCATAAAGTATGGTGTTTTTAGCGTCTGTAACCTTTTTAGAGTCGCCGCCAGAGAGAATATAACGAAGGCCACCGTAAACTAGCATAATAACTGAGATGAGGCCGACGATGAGTAATACGGTATTAGTAATGCGGCTGAAAACGCCGTTATCACCGATGAGTTCAGTAGGCATACCATCAGCACGGGCAGCATTTGCACCTTCTTGGACGCTGGTAGCAGAAGCTAAGAGACGGCTGGAAAAGAGACAAGCAAAAGCACCGAGGCCGGTAAAAGTTTGTGTAATAATTTTGGTAATTTTTTTCATGAAATATAGAATCTCGCGGTTAAATTCGACAATATTATTTTAACACAGATACGTGAAAAAGCAACGAAAAGTGGGGTTAATAGAGATATTTGAGGAATATTTGGAAAAACTATTAGAGATGTGGCGAATTTATGATAAGATAGAGATAGACGGAGAGTTACCCAAGTGGCTGAAGGGGGCGGTTTGCTAAATCGCTAGTGTGGGGAGACCTGCAGCGGGAGTTCGAATCTCCCACTCTCCGCCATTACATGA
>CAUQEY010000057.1:0-3515 GCA_963517175.1 uncultured Candidatus Saccharibacteria bacterium
GTATGTCTCTGATATGGATTGTATTAAAATAATAGAGGCTTTAAGATAACTTTTGTGAAGTACATTAAGTTCATAGCAATTATATCCATTATTGGCTTGATTACCTTGTATCTGTGATTGCTTTGAGAAAATTTGTATCTTTGTAGTCTGAAACAACAAAACGAAAAGTACAAGAATTTGAAACGAAGTTGTGAATTGCTTTGAGAAAATTTGTATCTTTGTAGTCTGAAACAACCTGGAAATCATGTATAATAATGTCTGAAGGGAATTATCATGCAAAAAAACGAAAAAATCCTCAAACGGCAATCGACTAAAATCTTCTTTGATAATGACGATACCGATTTCTTTTTCAACTGGATGCTCGGTGTGGCGGAGCTGTTCGGGATGTCGCATGGTGAGTTGTTTTATCTGGCACATAAGATCGGGCGCGACGGAAAACCGAGTAAGTGGCGATCCTGTTTTACGGACCATGCTGATTATCTTGTTCGCTCGGCAAAAGCAGCCACCGGTGAACAAATGGCCGTCGACTGCTATTTTGGCGCAACCTATGCCTATCGGGCAGTACTGCAGTTCGCTGATCCGTTTTCTCCGGAATATCCGAAGCTTGTCGGCGCTATGGAAGACGCTTTCGCTGGTGCCGCTAAGGCGATAAATATACCGATCAAATCCGTGCGCGTTCCGTATCAAACCGGCTATTTACCCGGCTACTATCTTCACTGCGACAGCAAGCGTCCGACCGTGGTCATGGTCGGCGGCGGTGATACGTACCGGGAGGATTTGTTTTATTTTGCTGGCTGGCCGGGGTGGCGGCGGAACTATAATGTGCTGATGGTTGATTTACCCGGTCAAGGCTCTAATCCCACCAGAGGTCTCACTTTCACTGTTGACGCCGGCGAACCGATTGCTGCGTGCCTCGACTGGCTGCAAACCGAAAATCCCGACGCGCGTCACATTGCGCTATACGGTGTTAGCGGTGGCGGGTATTTTACTGCTCAAGCGGCGGCAAAAGACATAAGGATTAGCGCGTGGATTGCCAGTACGCCTATTTTTGACGTGGCAGAACTGTTCCGTCGTGAGTTCGGCGCAGCGCTCAAAGCGCCCGGCTGGCTGATGAATCTTGCTTTAAAATTAGCAGGGAACATCAATGAAGTCGCCGATATCAATTTGAAAAAATACGCTTGGCAGTTCGGCACGAGCGACTTCCGTTCGGCGATCAATGAAGTTTTCGAACAGGCAAAGGTTGTCGACCACCAAGCTATCACTTGTCCGTCGCTGTTTCTCATGGGGGAAGGCGAAGGTGCTGAACTCCAGCGGCAAACGCGATATCTCCACGACGAATTTATCCGGCGCGGACTTGATACGACGCTACATGAGTTCGATTCGCAAAGCGGTGCTGACGCTCATTGTCAGCTGAATAATCTACGTTTGGCGCATAGCGTGGTTTTTGATTGGCTGGACAGTCAGCTGGTTGATTGACAAGGTTTTCGGACTGAAGAGTTGCGCTGAGGAATCCAGCAGTTTATTTGTAAAGATTGGTGCTAATCCCGCCGTTCTACCGCGATCGTGCATTGCGCCATCAATGCCACTGCTGCGCCGAGTGCTGCGAGTGTTGGTAGCAGTAAGGCGCCGACTACGCCAGCAGTGACTGGGAATTCCATGATACTTTCGCCTTTTTCGTTCTTGATGATGACGCGGCGGACATTGCCTTCTTTGATAAGCTGCTTGACCTTCTCGACAACTTGATCGCCGTTAACACTAAATTCTTCGGTACGGTTTTGCTCGCTCATGGTTACTCCTTACTTTTTACCACCACGAATTGCATCGATCAGTTCAATTGGGAAGAGCATCATCGTCTTTTGACTTGGCTCAGTGGAGATTCTCTCCAGGGTGTTTAGAGTGCGTAGGTTAATCGCGCCCTGGTTTTTTGCCAGGATCTCCGCCGCCTGCGCCAGCGTTTCAGCAGCAGCTTTTTCGCCGTCGGCGTTGATGATGTTAGCGCGGCGTTCGCGCTCGGCTTCGGCTTGCTTGGCCATGGCCCGCTTCATATCACCCGGAAGTTCGATGTTCTGAATCTTGACATTCTCGACATCGATACCCCATTTGTCGGTCTCGGCATCGACAATTTCTTTAATCTGCTGTGAAATCTCCTCACGCTTGGCCAAGAGATCGTCCATATCGACATTACCGGTGACGTCGCGCAGGGCAGCCTGGGCAAATTGGCTGGTGGCATAAATGTAGTTGGTCGTCTCCAGCACCGCCTTTGGCGCGTTAATCACTCGGAAGTAGACCACCGCGTCAACGCCGACAGTGACGTTGTCTTTGGTGATGACTTCTTGTTTCGGCACATCAATTGGCGTGGAGCGCACATCGACCATCATCATCGTCTGAAAAATCGGCACCACCACCCTTAGGCCCGGCTCGCGTACGCCAGTAAATTTACCGAGCGTCAGCACCACGCCGCGCTGGTATTGATTGACCACTTTTATGCCGCTCAGCACATAAATAGCCACGATGACTAAAATTACTATCATTATTTCCATAAATACCTCCTATTCGTATAATGCTATTTTAGCATATTCTGTAATTGTCGGCATAAAAGTCAGTGTCAAATCTCCGTAAAAGAGTTATACTAGACATATCATGAAAAGAGCTGTCATGAAGAGGCTGCTTCCGCTGTATTCTGGCAAGTTCTTCTTAAGCTTTGTGCTTTGGTATTCAACTGAAAAATTGTTCATAAGAAGTATCGGTATTGACAATTTTGGCATTAGTTTAATTACAATCGTCCTGCTGGTGTCATGTATTTTGACCGAGATTCCGTCGGTTGTGAATTGCTTTCAAAAGTTTGTATCTTTGTAGTCTGAAACAACGCAGTATAGAATTTATAATCAGCTTCAGCAGAGAGTTTAACTCCAAAGAAATTATTAGCTAATACTTGGGTTTCTCTTTTATTTAATAAAAAACGAAGGATAACTATAGCTTTGGGATATGGTATGCAATTTTTATCGAAACGATATTTGAACAAAAAAGATGAAAAACATCTCTAATAAGATTTGTTTTTCGATAACAGACTGAAAAACTTGTTTTTAAACTATTTAATTTGAACAAATATTTATCATGGCATTATTGCCGTAAAATTTTATATTAATTTTTTTAAATCCAATCAAACATGAAAAGAATCGTTTTATTTTCAGTGATTTGTTTATCACTAGTGGCTTTTTCTTGCGCTTCTTGCAGCAAGCATGACGACCCGGCAGACAATGACATTTTTGTAGGAACCTACAAGGGTAAAATCTCTTACTCAGATGGTGAAACAAAAAAATCTGCCGACAATGGTTCAGTAACTGTTCTTAAAGGAGGAAATGACTATTATTTCAGCTTTTCAGACGGTATTCCCGATCTTAAGGGTGTAAAATTCAAAAAAGAAGGAGAGCACACATTAGTAAACATCGATTTGGAAGATGGTGTGAAACTAATTAGAATCAATGCCTCTTCGTTGAACATTCTGTATACTACAG
>CAUQEY010000058.1:0-3514 GCA_963517175.1 uncultured Candidatus Saccharibacteria bacterium
CCAAAAAGACTACCTCACGACAAAGCGATTGATAAAATAAAAGAATACTTTAATATTAACGACCGAGAAGGAACACAAGGATAAAGCGAAGCAAAAGCCTCACACTCTCGCTTCCGCCATTAAAATAAAATAGACCCAGAGGGTCTTATTTTATTTTTCGTAATCCTAGCGATTATTTTTATTATGCAAGAAATAAACTATTGCCGAAATAAATGAACCAATTGTCATCATACTCCCAAGCACAATAATCGCGGTAGCCGTTGCGGCGATTCCCATGTCTGTCATATGAGTCATGCGACTATAAAGAAATAACGCTGCTTCATTATTCGTCACATCCGAGACATTCTCCTCTTCTGAGTTCTCGCAAAGTCGGGCATTTTTTAAGACTACTTTTTCCAATCTTTCACTTTTATCAAAACAAATTGCTGGCACATTATCCACTTCGACCCCTGCACGCATTGCAGTCTTAATTTGATTCACACCCCAGACTGTCAAAACCCCGGACACTAATCCTAAAATTAATAATAAACCAGTATTTAATCCTACAAATCGTTTTTTATTTTCTCTTCCCGCCATTTTTCTCCTTATGGTTACTTTTCTTCATTATACTAAATTCCTCACAAAAAAAGATTGCGTTTTCAGCAATCTTTAATCCCCCATTTTATTTCGCATCAGCCGAAGTTTCCGTTTTAATTTCTTTCAGCACCACAATCTGACTACGCAGATATCTCTGAAAATTTGTGTAATTATATAGCGAACCTTCTGAATAAGTTGAAGCACCCGCCGGAATTACCACACTCGATAATCCAATTCTTCCTGTACCAAATTGATCAATCGTTGAAATTGGCTGAATTCCCCCTTCTAGTTTTGTACCAAAATCAATCAAAGTCCTTACTTCCGACATCACAATATTAGTTCGCAGATTGTCCCCCAGCCCATCAATAATACTCATCACCTTACCCGGATTCATCAAAATTCCGATACTCGAAACCTTGTTTTTAATCGCATTCATAATTCTCTGCTGATTAATCTCGCGGTCAAAATTACTACGTGATAAACCATAATCCCCAGGTTTACAGGCCGCATTTCTCGCTCTCGCTAATTTCATCGCCAGATCCCCGTTCATGTTGTAATACATGCCTTTTTTCAGATCAATTCCTTGACATGAATCATGAATCCCATCCTCGTCGTCCGCATAAACATCCACATCGATTCCCCCAATTTTATCCACAATCATTTTTACCGCACTCCAGTCCGCCGCCACATAATAATGCATCGAAAAACCCGTCACCTCAGAGATTTTTTTCGCAAAATATAACGAAGCTGCTTCTTTTGCGCTAGTTCCGTTCATTGTATTTCTATATTCTTCCAGCGCACAAAGATAAGTTGCATTAATTTTTCCTTGACTCCCCACTGTGCAGCTCATTGGCTCACTGCCAGGCACCGAATAATTCACCCATAAATCACGTGGCACACTAAAAACTTTCGCCGTTTTGTATTCCTGATTAATCGAAGCCACCAAAATTGAATCGGTCAACTCTTGTCCACCGTGGCCTTTTGCATCTTCCGAAGTACCAAAAATCAAGAAATTCGTCTGCCCATTTTCATCCTTTTTTAATTCCGAACTAATCAAAATATCCATTGGATTACCCTTAAATACCGCGGTCGAATGAGAAAGCAACATATACATCAAAGTGATTGCCGTAATAATTAAAACCAAAATCACCGACAATGTAATCATCACAATTTTTGCCCAAAGTGGCACCTTGTTCTTGTCTGATTTTTTTGTCGTTGGTTTTTTGGCTTTTACATCAAGTTTCGCTTCTGCTTTTTTTGAAATAGTTTCTGCATTTTCTGGAATCGCTTCCGCTTTTTTTGATTTCGCTTCTGCTTTTTCTAAAACCGCTTCTGCTTTTTTCGATTCCGCTTTTGCTATTTTTCCAGTTTCTTTTTTCGGCGTTACGTTTGAGTCAACTTCATTCGAAACTGCTTCTGCTTTTTCTACCGAATTTTTAACCTCAGAAAAATTCTTCACAGCCATTTGTTTCTTACTGTGATTATGATTTTTCTTTTGGTTTACCCCACTTTTCTTCGACTTTTTTTTCTTTGCCATAAAAACCCAATAAATTTCTACATAATCATAACATATTTTTCTTTTTAGTTTATAATAAGACTAATGGCACAAGAGGTAAATAATCAACAAACATCCCCAAACAATTTGATTGAACTGCATGATATTAATCGAGTTTTTGGAATTGGCGAAGCGGAATCTTACGCTCTCCAAAATTTCTATTTGCAGGTCAAACCTGGTGAATTTATTATGATCATGGGTCCATCTGGCTGTGGTAAAACCACCCTACTTAATATTCTCGGTTTTCTCGACCACCCGACCTCTGGCCAATACTTTTTAAATCAAACTCCAACCTCTCATTTCAGTAGTCGTCGCCTTGCCAAACTTCGTTCGCAAAAAATTGGTATTATTTTCCAGGAATATAACCTCATTCCTACACTCACCGTTCTCGAGAATGTCGCTCTACCTCTTATTTACGCCGGCGCCAGTCACACCAAAGCCATTATTAAAGCTTCCGAAACTCTGAAAAATTTTGATCTTCAAACCAAAGAATATTATTATCCATATCAACTTTCTGGTGGCCAAAAGCAACGCGTCGCCATTGCTCGCGCCCTGGTCGCCAATCCTGAAATCATTCTTGCCGATGAGCCGACCGGTAGTCTCGACACTAAGAGTTCCGAAGCTGTCATGCAGGAACTTCATCGTGTTCACCAAGCCGGTAATACTATTATTATGGTGACCCACAACCCAGCCCTTACTAAGTACGCCACTCGTGTCCTTCATATGATCGACGGCTCGATTGACCGTGATTTCAAATTTGTCGCCGACCACAATCTCCCAGAACGTATCGATATTCACTTCAATTCCAAAACCTCTAAACCAGAAGCTCCTCAAGTTATTAATACTGAAGCACCTCGCGTCACTAAACCAGAAACTCCTCGCGTTACTAAACCTGAGATACCTCGCGTTGCACCAGAACCAAAACCTGAAATTCCTCGTCCCAAAATTACCCGTAGCCCAGAATCCACCGTTAATCCTTTTGAACCAAAATTTATCCCAAATACTCCAGAGAAACCTACTGAAAAATCCGCCGAAAAACCTCTTTCCTACAATCTTGGTACCATTTCCGAACTTCCAAATTCTACTAAAAAGCCAACCTCTACTCCAGTCAAGGAATATTTCCCTCCAGCTAAAACTGAAACCGAACCAGTTGAGCCTGCAGTTTCTGAAAATGAACCAGAAAAAACTGAGCGTGTTTCCCAAATTGCCACCATTACCCCAATCAAACGTAATAAATCTAACTCCGCACTCAAATTTAATCTTAATTTCGGCAAAAAATCCACTAAAATTAATTCCGCACACACCAAGTCTCACACTAAAAAATCTGCAAAAAAGAAAGGTCATAAATAATGTCATTGTTGCTTCGCACAAATTACGCCATCG
>CAUQEY010000059.1:0-3503 GCA_963517175.1 uncultured Candidatus Saccharibacteria bacterium
ACCTTAAATTAATCAGTGCAAGTACAATTATTACATTAGTCAGCGCCGCCACCGCCGCCGGAGAAGCCACCGCCACTGGAGTAGCCAGAACTGCCACTGCTGCTACTGGTGGAATAAGTTGAGGACGAGCTTGAAATACTAGATGTAAAGCTGCCAAAATCGGCATACGATAGAGCATACCAGGTTGGAATGGTGTAATCGGTGCCGAGTTCTTCGTAGTATTTGTCGAGATTCTTAATCCAGGTTTTTTCAAGGCCGAAGAGCGTAGCATAAGGTAGAAGTTCCTCGTAAAGATGAACGATTCCCTCTGGTGAGGTGTCGACACCTTTAACATTTTGGAGGAAGTTAATACGTTCACTCTCGGCAAGATTAATGTAATCTTTGAGGCCTTGCATGTAGACTACAACTTCGAGTCCGGCGTTAGTGAAATCACGATATTTTCTAGCAAAATGATTATAAGTAGAGGCGGCAATAGATGTACCGATGAAAATAGCGGCAGCTAAGATGAAGAGCTCTGGCTTATAAATATAGAAAGAAGTGATATGGATGGTTTGATCGGCGATGCGTAGAAGCCAGGAAAGGAGCTTCGGGAAGAATGGAAAGAATGAAGCGACACCGAAGAGCATACCACCGAAAATGATAATAAAATGAACCCCAATGATACTATCGAGAACGCCCATTATGCCAGCTCTTTTGTTGTCTTCGGTTAAACCTTTTTCGGCGATATCAAGTTTGATATTCGTATCATAGCTCATAATGAGTTGGTTGACCGAGTAGGAGTCATTTTGTTTGAGCTTGAAAGTTTCACCGACTTCGGGTAGGGTGGAAGATTGAGTCAAGACACGAAGCATGGATTTTTCTTCGGAGCTGAGATTGTCGGTATTTAGGATTTTGACCGACCAAGATTGCTTCTTATTGAGGCCGAGGAAATTTTTTTCAATTGGATTTTTAATGATGTCAATTTTCTTATGGACGGCTAAGCTAAGCACGGTGGCAGTCTTCTGATTAAGCGGAGTGAAGCTAAAGAAACCAGCTTGACCAACGGTGAGATCTTTTCGAGGTTGGTATTCCGGAACGCGGATTAAGCTCTTGTAGTGTTGATGTTTTTCGCGAACATGTTTTTGATAGTTACGAATGATGCTGAAAATTGTAAAGAAAGAGAAAATCCCGATAATAATACAGATTGCTACGGCAATGTAATTATATTTTGGTGGACGAATTTTGAAGGTGTCGGCTTTAATGGCAATAACGAAAGTTGCGCCTTCACCAGCTTTAAGGTTATTGGCGGAAAAAGTAATGGAATTTTTGGCTTTTTCAATCTGACATTTATCAGTACTGTTGGAGCGATAAGCACCAGAATAACAGGTCGGTTCACCGAAAATGGTGCTAGCAATTTCATCGGAAAAATGAAGAGTACCGGAAACTTGCTCAAAAGGTTGCTTCCAGTCGACACCGTTAATATTCCAGTAAAGTTCTTGATAAGCGCCGGAGATTGAGGAATTGGCAACATCTTTGAAGGCGGCGACTACATTGTCGAAGCTATATTTAATCACGTAGGTTTGTTCGCCAGAGACATAAGCGTCAGCATCACCGATTTTGAGTTTAATGTTAGAATCGGAAACGCTGGATTCAAATTTTTCCGATTGACCATTGCGAGTGACAGTGGCCTTAAAAGCGTACGGATCGTCAATAATTTGATTTCTGCCGGCTTGGTTGAAAATCGGGATTACGCGCATGATGCCATGATTGGTGTTTTCGTGGGTGAAATTGGCCACTAAGGTTTCGGTCACATCGAGCTTGGAGTATCCTTCGGTGTCTTTGGTTAGCTCATAGTCGGCATGAAAATTTTTGAAAGTAAAATCATTAACGGCGGAATTTTCACTGCTTGAGCTACTGCGCTTTTTACGCGCAAAAGTCGGTTCGGCAGGAACTAAGACGAGAGTAAAAATTGATAGTAATAAAATAAACCTTAAAAAGAATTTCCTCATGGTTTAATTTTACCATAAAGCTAGAGGACTTCGCGTATGTAACGTTTGATTGCTAGAGAACTTCGCGCAGAGAACGTTTGATTACATTGATGGAAGATTGCATGCGGATGGCTTCCATTTCGGTAAGTTCGGTATCGAGACGGCGCACGATTCCCTTGCGGCCGACGATGGTCGGAAAACCGAAGAAGCAGTCGGAAAAATTATCATAAGTAGAAACTGGCAAAACACGATTTTCGTCATTAAAAATACAGTTGACGATACGAGTCACGCAAGCACCGATGCCATAATATGTGGCACCTTTTTTGTTGATAATTTCATAAGCCTGATTCTTAGTATCAGTTTCAATATTTTTGAGTTCAGAAGCTGAAATCAAATCTGTGATCGGTTGACCGCCAATATTAGCATTCGACCAGAGAGCGAATTCGCTATCCCCATGCTCGCCAACTTGATAAGCGTGGACAGATTTTGGTGAAATACCGAGACGGTTCGCAATATTATATTTAAGACGGGCGGAATCGAGTACGGTGCCGGAGCCGATAACTTTGTGACTTGGAAAACCAGAATATTCCATGACGAGGTAGGATAAAACATCGACTGGATTGGTGACCATGAGAAAAATACCTTGAAAGCCATTTTTTACAAGATTTTCGACAATTTCTTTGACGATTTTAGCATTACGGGTAAGGAGTTCAGTGCGGGTTTCGCCACCTTTTTTCTGGGCGGCGCCGGCGGTGATAATTACGAGATCGGTGTCTTTACTATCTTTTTCATAAGTCCCGGCGTGAATTTTCATGAAGTTCGGTGAAACAGCTAGAGTGTCGCGTAGATCCATCGCTTCGCCCTCAGCATCAGCTTGATCTTGATCGATGAGAACGAGTTCATTGATGGCATTATGGGAAGAAACTAAAGAAAAGCCAATACTGGCACCAACGTTCCCTGTTCCAATAATCATTACTTTGTTCGACATAGTTTTTCCACCCTGAAATTAAAAATATTATATAAATGCTTACGCTTATTTTAACATATTTTGCAATTAGATTCGACGAGTGTACCAGTTAACATTAGTGGTGATAAGATTTAGATTTGACGAATATCCCAGTTGATATTGGCAATGGGAGTCTTAAATTTGACGAACGTCCCAGTTAATACTAGCGGTAGCGACGTCGAGAAGAGCTTGCGGATTCCAAGTGGCAAGGGCGGCAATTTTAGCGGGAAGCATACCGGTCCAGAGAGAAAGCGGAGTGAAATTAGTGTGATCGAGACGAATAGTGTAGATTTCGCCAGCTTTGGCCATAATAATTTGGTCGCTATGCAGAGTAATAAGCGTGAGCGGATAGCTAATGGTGAATTTATGTAAGGTTTCAATCACAGAGGTGAGTGGCATGGAAAGTAGAAGCATTTTAGGGAAATAAACGGACTGAAAAAGTTTTTGGAGTTGTGGCATAGTGGCAAGCAGAATGAGATTTTCGTGCTGGAGATTTTCTTCGGCACTGTTTGTAATGATTTCAATAGCGT
>CAUQEY010000060.1:0-3344 GCA_963517175.1 uncultured Candidatus Saccharibacteria bacterium
AGGTAAAAGACCCAGAAGATCTCTATCTGAAATTTATTGAGATTATCGGAAGTCCAGAAAAGTCTGAGGCTTTTGCTAAAATCGCTAGGGAAGATTATCTTGCTCAATTTAACTTTAGTAAAATTATTCAAGAACAAATTATTCCGCTGTATCAGGAGGATTATGAATAACCAACCACTTATTTCCGTAATTGTTCCGGCCTATAATCTTGCTCACTGCATCACCGACTGTATTGATTCGATTGAAAAGCAAACTTATTCTAATTTTGAAATCATTATTATCGATGATGGATCCACTGATGAAACTAAAAATGTCTGCGAAAAACTTGCAAAAACCTATTCAAACATTCGAGTTATTTCGCAAAAAAATCAGGGTATTTCCGCTGTTAGGAATCTTGGCATTCAGGAATCTCAAGGACAGTACTTATCTTTCATTGATGGAGACGATCAAATTAAAGAAACATTTTTAGAACATCTCTATCAAAGATTAATTATCGATTCTTCTGATATTGTCGTCTGTGGTTATCAAGAAATTCGCGCGTCGAGTTGTTTAGATTTTGTGCCACCTGCTCAAGTTCTCGATTCAAAAACCGCCCTAACTAATTATTTTATTAAGCAGCAGGACCTCGATATTTTAATTTGGAATAAACTTTATAAAAAATCCCTCTTTCAGGATTTTAATATTCAATATCCAGTAGGGCAGGTACATGAAGATAATTTAACCACCTATAAGCTTTTTTCTAAGGCTAAGAGAATTTCTTATTTAGATTCTGTCGAATATTATTATTATCGCACTAATAGTAATATTACGGCTAATGCGGACTCAGAATTTAAAACTTTGCGTCGTCTGCAGGCTAAATTACAGACTGCCACGGAGGCATATAATTATCTTTCTGAAGAATATTACGATATTTGTGAAGTGGCTATACTTCTAGCTAAGTTTTCCTTCATGGATGCTAGTATTTCTGGAATGATTCCGGCTAAATATTTTGAAGAAAATCGTATCTGGGTGAAGCAAAATAGTAAAAAATTTCAATTCACCAAAAATCCTTATCTCACTAAAAAATTACGTCTATATTTAATCTTATTGGCGCCGCTAAATGGTTTATTTTATCGAGTTTTTCGTAAAATAGTCTAATTATTTATCTAAAATTTCTTCAATAATATAACGTGGACGCGATTTAGTTTCTGAGTAAATCTTGCCGATATATTCACCAATCAAACCAATTGCAAACATTTGAAGCCCACCGAGTAGCCAAATTGAACAGATAATGAAAGTCCAGCCACTCACTGCCATGCCTAAAATTTTCACAACTAGAGAGTAAATAATTACTGCAAGACTTACAAAAGTGACAAGGATTCCCATCGATAAAACCAAGCGAATTGGTTGCACACTAAATGAAGTAATTCCATCCCAAGCAAAATTCAACATCTTTTTTAATGGATAATGTGTTTCACCAGCAAATCTTTTTGCTCGAGCATAATAAACTTTGTCAGTCTTGAAGCCAATAATTGGCACAATTCCGCGCAAGAATAAATTGGTCTCTTTGAATTTGGCTAATTCTTCCAGTGCACGCTTACTCATTAGGCGATAATCTGCAGAATTAAATACTACTTTTACCCCTAATTTTTCCATAATTTTATAGAACATTACGGCTGTATTTCGCTTAAAGAAAGTGTCAGTCTCACGACTATCGCGTACGCCATACACAATTTCACAACCTTCGTTATATTTTTCGATAAATTGATCGATTACTTCGATGTCGTCCTGTAAATCCGCATCGATACTGATTGAAATATCTGCATGTTCTTTTGCATACATTAAGCCAGCCAGTAATGCATTTTGATGGCCACAGTTTTTTGATAATTTAATACCCACTGTGGTTGACTTATTGAATCCAGAAATAATATCCCAAGTTTTATCTTTTGAGCCATCATTCACGTAGACAATACGACTTTTTTCAGAGATTTTTTTCTTCTTTACTAGGCTCGCAAGCTTCTGATTTAATTGTTTATTAGTTTCCGCTAAGCAGGCCTCTTCGTTATAGCAGGGAACCACAATATAAAGAATATTTTTCATAATTTTATTATAGTGGAAAAATCACCTCTTGTATATCTCTATTATGATATAATCATAAGCATATAGGAGGTTATATGTCAGAGAGTCTCACATCTTCAGAGAATTCCCGTGTCCATAAAAAAAGAAATTCTAGTATTGAGCTATTACGTATTATAGCTATGATAATGATTGTTGCCCATCATTTTGGCACTCATACCAACTGGGCTTCGGGTGGCCATTTGATTTTTAATGAATATTGGGTAGAAATCTTAAAAAGTTTTGGCAAAATTGGTGTCGGTGTTTTCTTTGCGATTACCGGCTATTTTCTTTATAATCGTAGGTCGTTTAAGTATCGTAAAATTTTTGATATCCTCATTCCGACTTGGACCTATTCGTTTATTTTTTTAATTATTGCTTTTATTTTAAAAGACCCAATTACTAAAATTCAATTCCCACTAAATATTCGCTTACTTAGATTGATGATGCCGGTTGTTGCTAATGGCTATTGGTTCGTGACCGCCTATACCTTTGTTTTCTTAATTTCCCCATATCTTAAAAAATGGTTTGATGCGATGAGTCAGCGGGATATTATTATATTTCTCCTAATCACCTGTGCTTTTAATTCGGTGATTGCGACCTTTAAATTTCTCACCGCTTCCACCTTTGAGTTTCCATATATAGTTATTAGTCCGGTAGTTTGTTGCCTATTGATTGGTTATTCGATTAATCGATTTAAAGATCAGTTACAGGATAAAAATTGGCCAATCTTTGCCTTTACTTTATCTACTGCAGTCCTAATTTTAGCTCCACTTGTTTTAATCTTGTTTTCTAAACTAGGTTATCATGATATTCCAGGGGATCTATTTACTAATATTGCCTCAATCACTAGTCTGGTTTTTATTACCTCAATATTAATAATTTTTCAAAGTTTCAATTTTAGCTCAAAGTGGGTGGATTTAATTGGTGGTGCTACTTTTGGTATTTATTTAATTCATGATAATAATATTATGTATTATAAATTATGGCGTGGTCAGACTATGAATGTAGCTAGTCACCTTACTCTTCCTAAAATAGATTTCGTATTGTATTCAATTCAAACCATTTTTGGTGTCTTTCTGGCTTGTCTTGTGATTGAATTAATTCGCCAGTTCATCTTTAAGTTGATTTACAAAATGATCTCTGCTATTTTTACTAGACGAAAAACACACTCTCTTAATTAGTGTTATAATAAAATTAATAAAAAGGAGTCAACCCACATGAAAATTCTCGTTACTGGAGGTACTGGC
>CAUQEY010000061.1:0-3337 GCA_963517175.1 uncultured Candidatus Saccharibacteria bacterium
GGTTAGACATGCCTTGAAACATAGAACCCATATTTGTCACGTTAGAGGTATTGAAGTTGAAGAGATCAAGGGTGGTGAGACTAGACATACTTTCAAACATACTATTCATATTCGTCACCTTAGAGGTATCAAAGTTGGAGATATCAAGAGTGGTAAGGTTACGCACGTCTTCAAACATATGACTCATATCTGTCACGTTAGAGGTATCGAAGTTGGAAATATCAAGAGTGGTGAGGTTACGCATATCATCAAACATACCAATCATATCCGTCACGTTAGAAGTATCGAAGTTGGAGAGATTTAGATTAGTGAGATTACGCATACCTTCAAACATAGAGCCCATACGTATCACCTTGGAGGTATCAAAACCAGAGAGATCTAACTCTAAAATATTTTTTATTTTTTGGCCAGGATATCCTGATGCGAACATCTCACTACTATCTGTATTTAAATAAACCTTTTCCGGTTCAGCATAATAATATACCGATTCAGTAGTAGGGTCTGTCCAAAATTTAATTTCATAATCAGAATCTTCATCTTCAATATTTATCGCATCCACGGAGGCAGCTGGCGCTACAGTGCTCTTCTTGAAATACTTCATCTCGACAGCTTCATTTTTCAATAATAAATAAAGTTTATAGCTAAAGTCCCCGCCCTCCGCCATCACCGCTTTCGGCGTATACGGATTTGAGACCACTGAAACAATCAGTCTGTTTTCATAATTCCCTGGCTTCAGGCTACTGTTTAACTTCATACCCAGTTTAATATTATGATTCTCCTCACTAGTAGATTTTTCAGTAGTCTTAATCAAATTTACTGAAGCGGACTTTGCTGGAATTGGGCTAAAAACAGCATTATCATCAAACCTATATCCCCAAGTATTCGCTGGAAAATTAGCAAGAGCATAATTAGAAGAAATTGAATCGATTTTAGTATTTATCGCTGGATTGGTATTTAGTAACGCCGTTTCGTCGGTCTTAGAACTAAATGTGGCGGTATAACCAGTTTTATTGGTTGTATTGATTTTAAGATTTATTTCGTGCTCAGCAGTCTCGTCGCTAGATTCAATAATTTCGGTACCATTTATCGAGGCAGTAGTTTCATTAACGGAAGCCGAAAGGGTAGCTTTATATTCAGCAAATGAATTCTGGCTAAACGTAAAATTTAACGTAAACGACGCTAAACCGATCAAAAATCCAAAAATAATCTTATTTAAAGAAATATTCAAAATATCAAACTTTTTTCTCTCCATGATAAGCTTATTTTACCATAAGAATCTTCGAAAAAACCAAAAGCGATATTAATCCCCCATTCTATTTTTTTAAACATCAAAAAGCCTGAAGGATATTTATTATTTTGAAAACCGTAAGCTTGGCCGAACGGCCTTGAGTGTGTTTTCAAAAAATAAATATCTTCAGGCTCTATTGTTTTTTTAAAGCTTCTTTTTGACCAATTCCCTGGTAAAGAATTTCACGCGGTCATTCACTTCGATCACTAACTTCTTTTCTAACTTAAAGGCGATACCACCAGTTTCACCAGCCACCAATTCGTTTACATCCATTTTTTCTTTTTGGACCGAATCGACTTCCACTTCACCGATCAATTCTTTTTCGTGATAGACGCGGCCCATTAAGCCTTTTTTCGCCAAACCAGTCAACACTTCACCACCTGCAATAATTGCCGTGCGCTCAGTGCGGAAAACACCTTTAATTTTCATTTCGCCCATTTCGGTTTCCACGATTTCCGCATCCAAAAGATTTTCCATCGAAGTTTTGGCATCATCGAGCAGTTCGTAAATAATCTTATAGTTACGAATTTCTACCCCGTCACGCGCTGCCAATTTCACAATATTAGTTGGCACATTGACGTTAAAACCGTAAACCACGGTATTGTCACCCTCGGCCATATAAATATCATTTTCCGTAATATCGCCCACACCGGAAGACACAATATTTAGCATCACTTCCCCCTTCGTGTCAATCATTTTCAAAGAATCAACCACTGAAGTCACCGACCCCAGCACGTCACCCTTAATGATTACATTAAAGACCTTCGCATTATCCGCGTTATTCATCATGCGGAGTAGATCCGAGCTCGTCACATTCGCCGAAGCACTTTCTTCCACCAAATTCTGCGCGTTCAGTAGCGCCATCTTGCGTGCTGATTTTTCATCTTTTACTTCGATAAATTTATCACCGAAATTTGGCAATTCCTTAAAACCAGTCACTGTGACCGGAGTCGAAGGCGTCGCCTTACCCTTTGGCTTACCACGAAAATCCAACATCGTACGAATCTTACCATAAGCACTACCCGCCACGATGAATTCTCCGGTCTTCAATTCACCACCGGTCACTAAAAGATTCACCACTGAACCCTTACCAACCTCCATATGTGACTCAATCACCAAACCTTCGGAAGGAATCTGCACATCGGCTTTCAATTCCTCGATATCAGCCGTCAAAAGAATCAAATCGAGTAGCTTCTCGAGGTTATCTCCACGTTTTGCCGAAATTGGCACCATCGTGATATCACCACCCCATTCTTCTGGATTCAAACCATGCTGCGCCAAATCTGCCATCGTGCGTGGAATATCCGCCCCTTCACGGTCAATCTTATTAATCGCTACAATAATTTTTGCGTTCGCACTTTGAGCAAACTTAATCGCTTCCACCGTCTGAGGTTTCACACCATCATCTGCCGCCACTACGATCACTACGATATCAGTTAGCATCGCACCGTGTTGGCGAATTGCGGCAAAAGCTTCATGTCCTGGCGTATCCAGAAAAGTAATCAGGCGTTCATTATGTTTCAATTGATAAGCCGAAATATGTTGGGTAATACCACCGGCTTCCCCCTCCACTGTTTTCTTGTGCAAAAGTGTATCAAGCAAAGTCGTTTTACCATGATCCACGTGACCCATCACCGCCACCACTGGTGGACGTACCACTGCCTTGTCTGATAATTCTCTTCTCAGATCTGAAGTTTTGGTCGAAGTATTCTTACGTTCCAAGCGCACATTCTTCAAACCCAATTCTTCAATAATAATACTTGCGGTATCAAAATCTAGGCGCTGATTAATCGTCGCCACGATTCCCTGCTTAAAAAGTTCGCCAATCAAAAATGTCACGGAAAGACCGAGCGCATTTGCTAGCTCATCTACGGTAATTGAACCCGCAATCTGAATCACCTTGTCTTGATTTTCTGCCATACTTACTCCTTACCGCCCCCAAGAGGACACATTTATCTAAATTATTTTACCATATTTTAGAGAGAGAAAAAAGCGGTAACTTCCGCCTCGCAAACATCCATTACCGAAAAGAGAAACCAAAAACAAACA
>CAUQEY010000062.1:0-3294 GCA_963517175.1 uncultured Candidatus Saccharibacteria bacterium
TTGCGAGTGCCCCTTGATAGTCGTTTTCGATTCTCGCGAGATTCTGACGCTTGCGGGCATTTTCGCCATTTCGACCGAGGATCTCTTGCTGTTGCTGGATAAGATCAGCAATCGAGACGAGTTCTTTCGGTGCGTCTGGATAGTACGGCTGCTCTTTTGCGAACTTTTCCTTTTGGTCCGCAATGACGCCGATCGCGTGTCGCTCTTGGTACTTGGTCTTCTCTTCCATTTCAAGCTGAACGAGCTGATCGCCTACGCCGATGATCTGCAATAGCGTTGACGCTTTTTCTTTGTCGTTCATCTCCATAAACTTTGGAAGATCAAGGGCCAGCTCTTCGACGAAGCTATCAAGCAATTTCTGGCCGGCTTTGTTTCCGCTCGGATCAATGACTTTCAGATCGCTATTTTTGCCCTTGCGCTCAACGATAAGGCCATTTGATAGCGTGATTTTAAGACTTGGGGGAATCGTTGATCCCTCGCGTTGAGCCTGTGAGGGCTTGTACTTATTGCCACCCAAGGCCCACGCTATCGCGTCTAATACGCTTGTTTTGCCTTGGTTGTTGTTTCCCCCGACAATGGTCAGCCCTTTCGCTGACGGCTCGATTTTGACCGCTTTAACGCGTTTCACGTTTTCGATCTCGAGTTTGTTAATTGTTACCATTTCTTAACTCTCCTTTCAGACGAGCGAGCTCGTCAAGCAATCGTTCTTCCCGCTCAAGTGTAGCTTTCAGAATTTCGGTCTGTTGCAGATTGATAAACCACAAGCGATTGAGTGCTTTTGATTGTTGCTCAATCTTGCGGGCTTTCTTACCAAACATGAAACGGTACCTCCGGAGATTCAGTGTATAGCTTCATGTTTTTCCGGCGACTTGCGAGTTCGTCCTCGTATTGTTCAATGACTTGTGCGTTGTGCTCTGGAAGGCCTTCTTCGATAGCTTTGAGCGTTTCATTCTTTGCGATTTTCATTCGTTTCTTGTGGTCCTTCCACGATACGATTAGGCCAGCGATGAAGCATACACCCCCGATTGCGACTGTTCCGGCAACTTGCCCAGAAATAATAATTTCATTCATTTCAAATACTCCTTTTCTTTTTCTAAAATTTCGTAAACGTCCCGGACGTCGTACATTTTCTTTTTTCCTTGTTTCCGAAATGCAAGTCCTCGACGTTCTAGCTTTTTGATATAGCCATGATCAAAGCCGAATTTTTTCATTAAGGCTTTCTGATCGAGTGGTAAACTTTCTGTTTTCATTTCTTCCTTGAGCTCTTCCTTCACGATCTCGATCATCTGCTTTAGATAGACTTTCGCGATCTCGTCCGAGATCAAGGGTGGCAAGTATAGCTCCTCCATTTCTTCGTTCCTCCAATTGTGCGGGCAAGCACTTTCTGATATAATTAAGGTAGATATTTAAGTAAGCGTCGGATTCTTTGTCCGGCGTTTTTTAGTTCATACTTGTTGAACTTTATACTTAAAAAAATAAGCTGGGATATTCTCTGGATCAATCTCGAGAATTTCAACCGCTTTCGCGATCTCGCTATCTTTCCAAGAGACTTTATTATTCAGTTTTAGCGATACGCTTCGTTCTGATATTCCCAAGGCGTTAGCGAATTCAGCTTGTGTCCCGAATTTCTCGGTAATCTTTCCTAAGAGTTTTGAATAATCGTTGCTCATATTATCCCTCCTTTCTTTTTGTTCATGTCTTATGAACTTGATGAATTAAGTATATCACGCGTCATGAACTTTGTCAACAACTTTTTTCATTTTTTTTGAACTTTTTTATTTTTTATTTTCTTTTTGTGTGTTATACTATAGTAGAAAAAAGGAGATGAACACCATGAGAAAATATGAAACCGCTGATAGGCTTCGGGAATTAATGACCGAAAAGAATTGGAAACAAGTCGACGTTATCAATAATTCAAAACCGTTTCAAGAAAAATTAGGGGTCAAACTCGGAAAAAGTGCTCTTTCTCAATACGTAAATGGGGTACAGGCGCCAGACCAAAAGAAGCTCGCTCTTTTAGCTTTGACTTTTAATGTTTCTGAGGCTTGGTTAATGGGCTATGACGTACCTCGAGGACGCGAGGCAAGTTCTGAGCCGGACCTTTCGAGTTTGGACCTGCGCGAGCTGGCCAAGAGTGCGAAGACATTCGACGGTAAGCCATTAAATGAAGAAGATATAGAAGCGATTGAAAATATACTTGATATCTATTTTAAAGGAAGATTATGAGACTAGAAGATATTTGTCACGAAGCGGGCGTCACGCTCGCTTACTTTGACAATGAACTGTGGCCACGGCCCGGAATGATCTTATCTGATATGAAGATCATTTTTGTTAATAAATCACTAACTAGAGAGGCCCAAAAGCGCGTTATTTTGCACGAGTTGGGCCACTTGAACCACACGACGGCCGAATATACCATAAATCCGATCAAGTGCGAAAATGAAGCCAATAGGGCCATGATTCACGCGCTATTAAAGGAAGAGTTAGAAGCTGGGGACGCGAGCGAGTTTAACTATGTGCATTTTATGGAACGCCATAAACTAAAAACTACGGCCGATGAATTAATGGTAATAGATGAATACTATCGATTAGTTGGATAGAAGGAGAAAAAACATGGACTTTAACAAATTCAAGAATTTCGCAAAAAAAGCAACTGAAAAAACAGCGGACGGAATTTCTTCGATGAATGAAATGAGAAAAAAAGCTGCTCAAGAAACAAAGATTTCATTCGGAAACACAACGATTCGAAAGACAATCGACGGACAATATTATATCGGTTTTTATTCAGACGCTCCGGAGCTATTTGAATTTGAAGGCTTTCAATTTGAGGGCTCTACTATCATAGAACGCACAAAAACGACCGGGACGACCAAACAAAAGGGTAAAAAAGGGAGCGCGCTTTTAGGGGCCGGAATCGGTTCAGCGTTTGGGCCAGTCGGTACAATTGTAGGTGGTGTGATCGGTGCGTCTGGAAAACGTAAAGGTAAAATAGATTCGACCTCTGTCACTACTACAGAAGAAAAACCCGGACTTGCTAAGTTGTACTTGCGGAATACCAAAACAAACGAAGTTAAGACAATTAAAGCCAAGATCACCAACGCGCAAGCAGATAATATTAAACTGTTTTTCGAATAAACAAAAAAAGCCCCGAGGCAA
The DNA here is from genome assembly GCA_963517175.1 of uncultured Candidatus Saccharibacteria bacterium. Classification (GTDB taxonomy): domain Bacteria; phylum Patescibacteriota; class Saccharimonadia; order Saccharimonadales; family Saccharimonadaceae; genus Nanosyncoccus. The sequence goes on from CAUQEY010000062.1 coordinate 3,157, forward strand.
GCCACGGGGAAAACATGATATAAGTTAAGTATAGCAAAATCATTTCGTTCTTTCAATTGTGCGGGCAAGCCAACGGAGGAAAGACATGATAAAAAAATATACAACTAAAAACGGGGAGACTCGTTACTTATTTCAGAC
>CAUQEY010000063.1:0-3193 GCA_963517175.1 uncultured Candidatus Saccharibacteria bacterium
GAACGCCTCGCCCACGTTACCGAAGATGGGGTTAATTTCCGCGACCCTTTCGATGGTCAACCAGATTTTATTGGCCCAGAAGAATCTATGCAGATTCAATGCCGTATCGGCGCCGATATTCACATGGCTTTTGATGAACTTACTTCCTTAGCCGACAGCTACGAATATAATGTTGAGGCTCTCGCCCGTACCGAACGTTGGGCTAAACGTAGTCTCGACGAGCATTTTAAATTACGTGACTCACTCGGCTACCGTCAAAGCCTTTATGGAGTTCTACAGGGTGGTCGCTGGGAAGATTTAAGGCGCAGTACGGCCAAAAAATTTGGCAAAATGCCATTTGATGGCTATGGTCTTGGTGGCGCCTTTCTTAAGGAAGACCTCGGTGAAATTTTACGTTGGTGTAATGAGGAATTACCTGAAAACAAACCTCGTCACCTACTGGGACTTTCCCATCCGGACGATATTTTAATTGGTACCGAAATGGGCGCTGATACTTTTGACTGCGTCGCACCAACCAGGGAAGCTCGCCACGGTAAAATTTATACCAAATACGGCGACATTAATCTGCGTAAATTTAAGGATAGCAACGAATTGCTTGATGCCCACTGTGACTGTACTACCTGTAGAGCTGGTTGGACCAGGGGACAACTGCGTGTGCTTTGGAAATCTGGTGACCCGGAGTTAAAACGTCAGTATTATAATCTTGCTACCGCCCATAATTTACGCTTCATCATTCGCCTAACTGAGCAAATTCGTGAAAGTATTTTGAATCAAACTTTTACTGAATTCAAAAAACAGTTCTTACACGATTATTATCAAAAATAAGAACCATAATCGTGATAAAATAGATTAGTGGAAAATAAAGTTTCATTCTTCAAAAGATATCCAATTGTCAAAGATTTTGTTAACTTAATTGTTTTTGTCGCCTGTGTCATTCTCGGCACCATGTTCTTAAATGCCTACGTTTTTCGCTCCTATAATGTCGTCGGACATTCCATGGATAACACTTTAAGCGAAAATGACCGCTTAATTGTCAATCGCCTAGCAGTCAGTATGAGCCATCTATCAGGCAAGGAATACGTACCAAAACGTGGCCAAATCATTGTTTTCTTGAATGGCGAATCTAGTGGCAAGCTAACTTGTAGTGTCGATCCTACCATTAAGGATCAATACATCATCAAGCGTGTCATTGCTTTTCCAGGCGAACGCGTGGTAGTAAAAGACGGCAAAATTACGGTTTATAATGACCAGAACCCTAATGGCTTCGACCCAGATGCCGCTACCAGAAAGTCCACCACTGATGGCCCAAAGGCCAATACTTCCGGTGAAGTCGATACGACCGTTCCAGATAGTGAAATTTTCGTGGTCGGAGACAATCGTGAGGGGACTCACTCCTATGATTCCCGTTATGGTCTTGGGACTATTCCATATTGCCGCATCATCGGACCAGTGCTTATGCGACTTTATCCCTTCGATCACATTCGTTTATTTCAATAATAAGGTATAATATTCTATATGGCAGATTATGTAATCATCCGACGTGGCCGCAATATTCTCAGTACCATTCTTCATGTCTTACTGAATTTAATACTTGCCAATGCCACCATTTTTCTAAACCTCGCTACCGCAAGTTTTCTTCCTGGCTGCGCCTTGGTGCTTCTTTCCAAATGGCGTATGTTTGCCGTGCGTCCACGCTATTTATTTATTAATATTAAATCCAATCTAGTCGACCTCATCATGGGTTTTTCCTTCGTCTTTCTCGCCTACTGTGCCGGAAATATTTTAAGCCCATTACATTACGTATTAACGGCTCTCTATTCACTCTGGCTCATCGTTCTCAAGCCAATGTCTTCTAATTTTGCCACCAAGTTGCAGGCGCTTCTCGCGGTATTTTTCGGCAGTACCGCCATCACCCTGATGGTAGCTAGTAGCAGCTCCGGTCTCACCGTCCTATTAAACTTTATCCTCGGTTTTGCCGTAGCACGCCACGTTTTAGTACAGAGTGAAGACACTGAATATAGTTTAATTACCCTAATTTCTGGTCTAATTTTTGCCGAGATTTCCTGGTTAGCTGAATTCTGGCTCATTGTCTATTCCTTCAAGGCCTTCGGGATAATTATTCCACAAGTTTCCATTATTCTGACAATCTTAGCATTCCTCGCCGGCCTACTTTATCAAAACGCCAGTCAAAATGACCAAAAAATTGAGAAAAAAGAGGTTCTCATTCCAACTATTTTTGCTATTTCCGTCATCCTGATAATCGTGCTGTGGTTTAGTAAACCATTATTCAATGTCTAATCTTACGTTTAAGGAGGTAAAAAATGAACGAAGATAAAAGTAATTTTGAGCCAAAAGACTCAACTGATATAGAAGAAGTAAAAAACATTTCTGAGCCAGAAGATCTCGAATCTACCGATTCATCCGTGAATCCAGTCGAAGAGTCAGAAGCTACCGACACCTCAGAACATTCCGAAGCTTCAGAACGATCCAAAACCGAAATTGAAGATGAAGTCAAAACTGAAACCGATTCCGAAACCGAAGGTGAATCTGAGACTGAAGATAAATCTGAATCTGAAACCGAATCTAAAGATGAATTAGAAGCTGAATCTAAAGACGAAGTAGAAACCACCGACCAAAATAATTCTGCCGATGATGCAAAAACCGAAGAGTCTACAGAATCAAAAAACGAAAAGAAATCTCAAACTAAAACTGGCAAAAATCGTTTTGCTACCTTCGCTAGTCTCGTAGCCGTCGCTTTATCGGGCACCGCGCTTTATTATGCATACAACCGTCCTACTACTTCAATTTTTCACAGTAACAATTCGGCCAGCAATAATGCCGCTACCTTTGCCGAAGGATCAATTTCTGAAATTGCCAATTCTGTCTCAAAGAGTGTCGTTTCAATTATCACCAATACTAGCACCACCGGTTCTTTCTTTACTGGTCAAGTCTCTCAGGCTGCTGGTACCGGTTTTATTCTCAGTAGCGATGGTTATATCGCCACTAACAAGCACGTCGTTGCTAATGCTACCAAAATTGGCGTCATCCTCGACGATGGCTCGACTTATGAAGATGTCGAACTTATCGGCACCGACCCAATCAATGACTTTGCGATTGTTAAAATCAAAGACGTCAAAGATCTCACTCCAATCAAAATTGGTGACAGCAAAACCACTAACATCGGCCAGCAAGT
>CAUQEY010000064.1:0-3142 GCA_963517175.1 uncultured Candidatus Saccharibacteria bacterium
CAGAAAATAACACCTATGAATATACTGGTCGAAAATCTCTTAATCTTCCGACCAAGCCCGGCGCAGAAATTACTGAAACGCAGATTAATCTCGTGATTGAACGTTTGAAGCAAGAAAAATTTCTCTCTGATTATAATTTTACGCGCTTCTATATCGATAATCGTAATCAAAGCAAGGGAATTAGCCGTAAGAAATTACTCTATGAACTTAAAAGTAAGGGGATTTCTGAATCTCTAGTTCGCGAAGTCTTGGAAAGTGATGAATTATTTTCTCAGCGCGAAGATGACACGGAAATTGACAAAATGATCGAAAAGAAATTGCGTCGTCCGATTACCCGAGAAAAACTAATGGCCTATCTTGTTCGCCAAGGGTTTTCTTATGATTTGATTAAATCTAAACTTTCAGTAATCGACACTGAAAAACTTCAAGATTAAAATCAAACCTTTTGGCTAGTCATTTTGGCGGAATGGGTTAACGAAATTCGGCACGAACTCTTCCTGCTCTAGTTTTTCGCGCCCCTTTTGCTTAGCTAGTTCGTCTTTTACGATGATTGCCTCATCATTGATCTCTAGAATTTCTGAGCGATTAATTATCAGCTCTGGGTCGATAAGTGATTTCAGGATTGGACGTTTGACGGTTAGTTGCTGAATATAAAAATCGTTTACATCGACCGTGTAATCTATTACTGTCCCTACGCTATTCTTGCTTTGGGTCTTTACCTTGAAGTTGATTGGCTGAAAATTTAGTTTCACCATTTCATCGATTTTTACTACATCGCCCACATTAAGTAATTCTTCATCCGAATCTATAATCATCCCGAGGTGAGAAAATTCTCGTATACTTCGGATGTCCAAAATTGCTCCCGAGTCAAAGCTTACGGTGTTTTTATTAAGAAAAAATCCCAAAATCTTCAAATCATTCGGATCGACAATAATTGATTCAATCGTGCTAATCACCCCACCGGATCTTAAGCTTAAAATGCGAAATCCGATTAATTTTGAAGCTTCTAAAATCATAGTACTCCCAAAATTCCTTTCAGAGCAAATTCCGTATCTTCGTGATTACGCACCGTAATCGTATCGATGCTCATCTGCACGACTGGATAATCATTGCCACCCTCTTGAGTCATATCACCAAAATAGAGAATATCGTCTTTTTCGACATTCAATTCTTCCATCAAATGGTTCATGCCGAAAGATTTGTTTAATCCATCGCGGAAGGCGTTAATACTAGTGGTTCCAGCTACTTCGAAGGAGAAATCTGGTACCTTTTCCTTGGCAAGCTTAGCAATCAAGTTACGCTTCTTGCAGTCTGGATCCCAGGCATATTTCGCCTCAGTACCCGCCTTTTGGCCAAGTGCCGAGAAGGTTACTTGTGATAAACGATTTTCGATAATTTCGTCACCCGGCTGGAGCTTGTCTTCTTCCCAATACCCCACTTCTTTGGCTGAACTTTCCAGAGCTTCGGTGATTTTTGCCACCTCATCTTCGGTTAATGGATAATTATAAACTTGCTCCCAGTTCTTCTCATTGTAAGTTGACCCATCGTTGCCGTTGGCGGTTGGCTGGTAGCGATAATATTGTGTACCTTGTGCCACAAAAAGATGAAGATGTGCCAGTTGTGCCGGAGTGACATCAGCGACTTCGACTAAGCGATTGACGATTTGAATTAAAAACTGCTCAAATTTTTGACCAGAAATTGGGCAAATCTCAAATTCGTTCAAGCATTCGCTGAGTAAAAAGGCCATCTCGTCTGGAATTGGTGTCTTGGCGATATTTAAAGTTTGGTCGATATCAAAGGATAATACTTTCTTCATCTCTATTCCTCTCTGCGGTATTTCTTTTGCTTATTATAGCAAAAACGCCTACTTTTTGTGGCTAAAACCAAAAATCACGCCTCATCAAAACCTTAAAAATCCCAAACTGATTATGCTATAATAAGATTATGAAAACATATATTGTGGGCAACTGGAAGATGAATCTAACCATCGGTGAGTCTTCTATCTTTTTGCAGAAATTACTTAAAAAAATCAAACCTAGTCGTGGCCTCGAAATTGTGATTGCTCCAAGTTTTACTTCGCTTTCTAGTCTTTCACTTCAACTTGAACGTAATAAATCTAAGATTAAGCTTGCTGCTCAGAATTTTTATTACCGTGATTTTGGTGCCTATACTGGTGAGGTCTCTATCGCTCAGCTCCGCGGTTTAGTTTCTTACGCTATCATCGGTCATTCCGAGCGCCGTTTCGTCTTTGGTGAAACTAACCGAGAAATTTCTCAGAAGGTCGCCGCTGCGATTCGTAATGGCATCACTCCAATTCTTTGCGTCGGTGAGACTGAAAGTCAACGGAATTTTGGTGAAACCGTCGATGTTTTGCGTGACGAAATTTTTGGCGGTCTTTCCGAAATCGATAGCGACGATATTAAAAAATGTATCATCGCCTATGAGCCAGTTTGGGCCATCTCTAGTACCAAGGCCGCTCATATCGCCAGTCCAGATGAAATTGCTGACGCCGTGAAAATTATTCGCGATCAACTTACTTCTGTTTATGGTGAGGAGACCGTCGCTGAAATTCCCGTACTTTTTGGTGGCAGTGTCAATCCAAATAATGCTGGCGCCTACCTTACCGTGCCAGGTGTGAACGGTTTACTAATTGGTAGTGCCGGATTAGTTTCCGAGTCATTTACTAGCATTATTAAAACTGCAAAAAAGGTCCGTGAATAATCGGAAAATCGAGTATAATTAAACATGAATATGCAAGGAAAAAACGCCCAAAATACCACTGTCAAAGGTCGCATGATGGATTTTTCTCCTGTCCGCAAAACTGCTGGCACTTTTTCTGCTGCCGCGAATTCTACTACTCCTAGTGCGGGTGGTCGCACTTATGCTTCTGGCACCAACAATCGTACTTCTACCTTTGCCGCCACGAATTCCGCCATCGCTAGCCCTACTCGTGCTCGCACTCTTACTTCGGCTTACACTTATTCGCTTTCCGAACGTGAACTAGAACGCAAAAAACAGGCAAAAAAAGAGCGCGAACGTCGTGAGGAAATTCAGCGCCAGATTGAACTCCAAAATCAAACCATGGACTATAATCGTCGCCGCATTGAGGCCGCTAAGCAGGAATTAGCTCGCTCTCAGGCCG
>CAUQEY010000065.1:0-3131 GCA_963517175.1 uncultured Candidatus Saccharibacteria bacterium
ATTTTTGAAAAAATACTTGCCATTTTGCCTTCCTTCACCCCACCATCCAATTAATTTTCTCTCTTAATTATACTAAATTTCTCCCCTGATTTCCACCTGTAACGCCAAAAATCTCAAAATTAGCCTAAACCAAAATATCTCATATATGATATATTTTATTAGCAAATATTTTCTGTTTTTCTGCAATCATAAGCATTAACAGGGGTGATTTTTTTATTTAATCTGTAAAATCTGAATATTTATGTTACAATAAATTCAATATGTCAAATCATCGTCGTGTTGAGTTATTTACCGCTAATCTTTTTGCCATTACCATTTCTTTTTTAATTACCTACTTTTATCGCTTCGGCTGGGAGCCTAACGATATCGCCTTTTACAACATTCGCACCGTCTCTATTTATCTTTATCTTCTTCTTTCATATCTAATTGTTTTTACTTTCTACCACAGTAATCCTGATACTAAAAAACGTGGTATTCTTCGTCATGCTAAATCCGCTCTTCTCACTAATCTGTTTATGGCCATTATTTTCTCTGCCATCGTTTACCTCTCTCATACGAGCAACAGTATTCCACGTCTCTTCTTCGGCACTTTTTTCTCAGTTAATTTCATAGTTTCCTTCATTACGCTTTATTTAATTCATTTTCTAAAACGCGAATACCTCGGACATCATACCAAAAAGACTGTAATTTTTACTGATAGTTGCAACCTTCGTAATGTAATTAGTAAAATCCAAAAACTTGACGCTGAAGATTGTGAAATTATTGGTGTTAGTTCACTCTCTGGTAAATGTAAAGATCTTTTTTATAAATTAAAACCCCTCACCAAAAATAAACTTACTCCTGAAGCTATTACTAATCCAGCCGAAGCTTACGATTTAAAAGAGCTCACCACCCCGGCCATTGAATATCTCAAACGTCATCAGGTCGACTTTGTAATTTTTAGTGTTGCTCATACTGATCGCGAAAAGATCCGCGAATTAATCGAACTAGTTAGTAAAATGGGGATCGATTCACTAATCACGATCGATAGTTTTGCGATTGAAACTCTTGAAACTAAACTCGAAGACTTCGGCACCTCCAGCGTAATTCGCCTTTCACCTCGTATTTTTACCGATGGGGAATTAATCGTCAAACGCCTCATGGATATTCTTGGTGCCTTAGTCGGATGTCTGATTTGTATTCTATTTGGTATTATTGTCGCACCATTAATTTACCTAGAGGATCCAGGACCTATTATCTTCAAACAAAAACGCGTTGGCCGTAATGGTAAATTCTTCAACATTTACAAATTCCGCTCCATGTATCAAAATGCCGAAGAGCGCCTCAAGGATTTGCAAGAGCAAAATGAAATGCAAGGTTTTATGTTTAAGATGAAGAATGATCCACGCATTACTAAAATTGGTAAGATTCTTCGCAAAACCAGCATCGACGAATTACCTCAATTCTTTAACGTACTCGGAGGCAGCATGTCGCTCGTTGGTACTCGTCCACCAACAGTGAACGAATATAATCAGTATGCCGCCCACCACAAGCGCCGTATTAGTATTAAGCCTGGTATTACTGGACTCTGGCAAGTTTCCGGCCGCAGTGAAATTACCGACTTTGAAAAAATCGTCCGTCTCGACTGTTATTACATTGACCACTGGAGTATCACCTACGATATTAAAATTCTCATAAAAACCGTCGCTGCCGTTTTTACTGGCAAGGGAAGTGAATAAAAATAAGGACCTCGTGATCCTTATTTTTAACTTAAAAAGCTAAAAAGACTTTTTAGAATTTTATTTGGTTCCGACATTTATGGCGGAAGCGAGAGGATTAAGCTTTTACTTCGCGAAATCTTTCCGTTCCTCCTCGCTCAGGAAAAATTGGATTCGCCTTCAAGGAGGAGTTCGAAAAAGTGCTTGCATTTTTGAGACGACGACGCAGAAGATCGAGAATCCTCCTTTTTAAGTTTCAACTTAAAAAGATAAAAAGACTCTATAGAGTCTTTTTCGATTCCGACATTTATGGCGGAAGCGAGAGGATTCGAACCTCCGAGACCTTTCGGCCCACACGATTTCGAGTCGTGCGCCTTCAACCACTCGGCCACGCTTCCACCTCTTATTTTAGCAAAAATTACTCTTAACTACAACAGATTACGAGCCAACAAAAAATTCCATCATTATTATTTAATTCATTTTTTTGATTTAAAAAGCTTATTCATAAAAACCCTACCACGTCAAAATATTTCACACAAAAAATCAGCTCCGGAAGGGAACTGATTTTTTCATAATTTCATTTGGTACACCCGACAGGATTCGAACCTACGACCTTTTGCTCCGCAAGCAAACGCTCTATCCAGCTGAGCTACGGGTGCATGCGTGAATACCACACAAAGTAATATTCACCTAGAAATTAAATGAGCATCGTATTACTACGACACTCATATTATAACATATTTCCTTTTTGATTTGTACCCCTGAAATTTAGATTTTTTAAATACGCAGTCTTTTTACAATTTTATCTAATAAATCCAACTCCACTGGCTCCATTGGTAATTTCGCCCCAAACATATCGACAATCCCTTCACCCTTGTTTTCTGGAAAGTAAATCGTCACCGCGGGCGATAAACGCTTTCTCGGTGTCAAAACAATCGCAAAATGTACATCATCTTGTAAAATCCCAAAAGATTTAAACTCAGAAAACGCATAAAATTTGTCACCTTCCGTAAAACCCTTATCGGTTAAAGTGTAGGAAATTTTTCTGGCTGGTCTCACCGCTAGAATCAAAAGCGTCAGAGCCGATACAATCACCAAAGCCAAAAAAGTCCACCACTGTAAATAAAAAGAAAGCAAACTCAAAACCAAGGTCACTGAAAATAGCCCCACATACCACCCCGCACCATTATTATGTGATATATATTCTTCACCTTCCCACTTTACAATTTTTTCGTCCATATTAGCACCTTTTAACTATTAACATTATAACATATTAATATTTTTTTGAGACGACGACGCAGAAGACAGAGAATCGCATTATTCTAAAAAGAATTTTTAGAATAATAAAAGACCCTTTCAAGGGTCTTTTCCAATCGACGTCATGTAATGGCGGAGAGTGGGAGATTCGAACTCCCGCTGCAGGTCTCCCCACAC
>CAUQEY010000066.1:0-3094 GCA_963517175.1 uncultured Candidatus Saccharibacteria bacterium
CCTTACTAGTATCGGCCACGAAGGTGCCGAACCTCATGCTATGATTGGCGACCTACCAGTGAATCATCAATGGTCCAAAACCTGGGACGCCGAACGCTTTTTCACCGAGTATGTGCGCCGCTATCTTTCACCAGAACTTCATGTCGGCTCAATTATCCGTCAATACACCGAATTAAAAATTGCTGAACTTTTCGTGCAAAAATGCTGGAAAGAGTATGGCTATAGCTTCAGCTCCTGCAATGAAGCGAACTACAAGCAAAAGAATCAAAACTCCACCCTCAAATGGTGTGGCAGATGTGCTAAATGTGCCAATTCCTACCTACTTTTCTGCCCCTTTGTCCCACCTCAGTATCTCCAATCTCTTTTCAACGATGAAGATCTCTTCAAAAAACCTGAACTCTTTGACACCTTTAAGGGCCTACTCGGAGTCGGCAATACCATGAAGCCTTTTGAATGTGTCGGAGAAGTCGATGAGCTTCGCGCCGCCTACCATCATCGCATGGCTTCTCCGCCAATTCTCATTGAAGACCTTAAGCAATTTAATCAAGAAAATAACGGCGGCCTCATCTCTGGCCTTTCCGAAGCTACCAAGCGCCTTGGCCTGAGCAATCTCTTAAAAAATCCACTCTCTTCACGCACTTCTAATGCACTTTCAAATAACTCTAGCTACTGGCAGCCCCTCTATGCCAATCTACCATTTCCAGTGCCAGAAAGTAATTTTGACTATAATCAGACCTACGAAAACCAACCTTTCTTCAAAGATTTTTTAAATAATTACGGAGCCGCAAATTAGCATGAAAATTTATACTCTAAGGCACGGCGAAACCGATGCAAACAAACAAGGTGTCAGCGCCGGATTACTCGATACCAATCTCAATACTACCGGCGTTAAACAAGCCCTCAAAATTAAACGTCGATTAAAAGATGTGCACTTTGACCGCTGTTATGCCTCACCTCTCATGCGCACCAGTAAGACTGCTCAAATTGTTACCGGGCACCTTGATCCTAAAACCCAACATATTGATCATCAGAATCTCTGTCACATTCAATACGATCGTCGTCTTGTCGAACGCGCTTTTGGGGTTTTTGAAGGGAAGGATAGTCAAAAACTTCATAGTATTAGCTGGAAGGATCGCTTTAATAGTGAAAGATTCAACATGGAGAGTATCCATTCCATGTATCTCCGCGCAGAAGATTTTGTCAAAAATGAATTATTCAAAAATAATGACCCAGATGCCACAATTTTAATTGTCTCTCATGGTGATTTTCTTCGCCTGATTGACTTCGTTTTGCGTGGCGGCACCGCTGAACAACTTTTTTACTCATTCCTTTACGATAATATTATCGACGAACCTTACCCAAACTGCGCCCTGCACTATTACGAAGTCTGATTTTATTGTGAAAAATCAGATTTCGTGCTAAAATATAACAGATTGGATCGTCGCCAAGCGGTAAGGCACTGGGTTTTGGTCCCAGCATTCGCAGGTTCGAATCCTGCCGATCCAGCCACAAAAATTATGCTCCCTAAATCGCAAGATTTAGGGATTTTTTGTTTAGACAAAATCACCACAATTTTTATATTTATACCAATTTTTAGAATAGCATGCACCTGATTAGAATAATCATACACCTGGCCGGCCTTTTTAAATCTTAAAACTAAGCCTGCATCGTAAAAAACAACTAGAATTTCATAAACATTAAATAAATTCAAAAAATATTAAAAATACAAAATAAAAAACTACCATAGACCTACGGTAGTTTAATTATAATTTCAACTTGGCTGGAGATGAGGGATTCGAACCCCCGAATGGTGGGACCAGAACCCACTGCCTTACCACTTGGCGAATCTCCAATGTGTTTTTTATTATACCACATTTCCTCATCTCCTGTCACTTTATCAGTTATAATATTTATATGAATAACCTCGAAAAACGCCTCACTCTCTTGCAAGAGGGAATTGATGATACCTGGGCCAAGCTAAATCTTGATGAAAAATTTGCTAGACTCGCCCATCTTCAAGAAGAATCCGCCAAACCTGAACTCTGGAATGATCTTACTCGTGCCAAATCCGTCAATACTGAACTCAAAAAACTCGAAAGCGAACTCAGCACTTGGCAAATTCTTAAATCTCAAGCGAACGATCTGCACGAATTAATCGAACTTTCCGCCGAAGATCTCGCTGAGGAAATCGAGGCTCAACTTACCGCTCACGAGAAAACTTACGCTGAACTCAAAAAATCTCTCCGCTTCACCGATCCACTCGATCAAAAAGACGCCATTATTCGCATTACCGCTGGTGCTGGTGGCACCGAGGCTATGGACTGGGCGGGCATCTTGGAGCGCATGTATTTAAGATTTTTCGAAAAACATGGTTACGAGGTCGAACTCATCGAACGTAGTACAGGTGAAGAAGCTGGTATTAAGACCGCAGTTTATGAAGTTTACGGACCAGAGATGTATGGTCATCTCAAATCCGAACATGGCGTGCATCGCCTAGTGCGTCTTTCACCGTTTAATGCCGATAATCTACGCCAAACCTCTTTTTCACTCGTCGAAGTTCTGCCAATTCTCGATAGCGAAGACGACCTTAAAATCGATGAAAAAGACCTCCGTATTGACACTTACCACGCTGGTGGCCATGGTGGACAATCCGTAAATACCACCAACTCCGCTATTCGCATTACCCACTTGCCAACCAATACCGTGGTGGCCATTCAAAATGAACGCTCACAACTTCAAAATCGCGAAAAAGCCATGGAAATTCTTCGTGGTAAACTACTTAAAATGCAGCAAGATCAGCAAGCCGAATCTATTAATCAATTACGTGCCGGCGAATCAGCCAGTTGGGGTCAGCAAATTCGTAACTACGTCATGCAACCTTATAAACTCGTCAAAGACACCCGCACTAAATACGAAGAAACCGATGTGGATTCCGTGCTTGACGGCAAAATTGACAATTTTATCGACGCCTATCTCGAGTCTCTAGTCGGCAGTAATAACTAAACGCTTTCTCTCTGCCTTTTCCATTTTCTTACCGTTTATGGTAATATAAGAGTATGATATTGTTCGATCATGTCACCAAGCGCTACGGTAA
>CAUQEY010000067.1:0-3045 GCA_963517175.1 uncultured Candidatus Saccharibacteria bacterium
TATGGTAATATAAGAGTATGATATTGTTCGATCATGTCACCAAGCGCTACGGTAAAGGTACCCGCGCTGTTCTCGATGATATTTCCTTGCATATTAGTGCTAATGAATTTGTTTTTTTAGTTGGTAAATCCGGTGCCGGTAAGTCCACTCTCTTGAAGATGATTACCAAGGAAGCCACTCCAGATTCTGGAAAGATTATTATCGGTGGCATCGATCTTGATTATGTAAAGCGCCGCCATATTCCAGATTATCGTCGCCGTATTGGTGTAGTTTTCCAGGATTACAAACTACTTCCATCGCGTACAGTTTTTGAAAACGTCGCCTTCGCTCTTGAGATTGCCGGCATGTCGAATCATGAAATTGAAAATACCGTACCAAAAGTGCTTGACCTTGTCGGCCTCTCCGATAAAGCTAATCGTTTTCCAGCCGACCTCTCTGGTGGGGAAAGACAGCGCGTCTCGATTGCGCGCTCTGTTGCTCGTCAACCAAAAATTCTCATTGCCGATGAGCCTACTGGTAACCTCGACGTCCTAACTTCTAAGGAAATTATTGATTTATTGCAAAAAATTAACAATTACGGCACCACTATTCTAGTCACTACCCACGACGCCAATATCGTTAACCTCTTGAAAAAACGCGTCATCACCATGCGTGATGGTAAGATTATTTCCGACCAAAAAGAGCACGGTATCTATCGTCTCGACACCGATAACGACGGTATTTCCGACTTACCACAACCAGGCCACATGCGCCCGACTTCTTATCTTTATAAAACCGCCGAAGCTGAACTCCGTCGTGAAGCTACTCCTCGTCGTGAGAATATCCCACACCGCGAGGTCGTCACTCGTCGCGAAGCTACCGGTTCCTACGAAGATACCACTCGCCGCGAAACTACCATCCGCCAAGAAACTGACCTTCATCGCGGAATCGACACCAGAAATAATCCTCGTCCTGATTCGAATAAACGCACTCGCAATCATCGCTTAATCCAATAAGGAAGTTTATGAAACAAAAAAATGAAACCTTAAGAAAACTCAAAACCATGCAGAAAAATAGTCGCGGACATCTCCTTCGCACTAATTTACGTATCATGAAATACGGCATCATTGGCTATGGTCGTAATATTTGGCTTTCTATCACTTCGACTTTTGTGATGACTCTCACTTTAACCCTGCTTTTTGCTACCGCCACTGCTAGCTTGGTGTTATCTTCTACCGCCGATAAAATGCGTGAAAAAGTCGATATTACCATTTATTTTAAGCCTAATACCGAAATTATTACGCTTGAAAAAATCAAGAAAAAATTCTCCGCCGACTCTAATATCCGTCAAATTTCCTACACTACTACCGAGGAAGAATTCAATAAATTCGTCGAGGAAACTAAGAAAAATAATGAAAACAATCTCCTTTCTACTCTCGACGATCCAGACATGAAAGAGCTTATGCTATCCTCCATGCCTTCCGCACTTCGCATTAAAGTCTACGATACAAATAAACTTAATACAATTAAAGAAATCGTTAATACCGATTCGGAAGTTCACGAAAATCTCGATCCAAAGAAGGAACCGACTTACGACACCAATGATACCGCTATTGAAACCATTACTTCTTGGTCCAACATTGCTAAAACTGGTGGTCTCGCCATCTCGCTCATTCTCCTAGTCATCTCCGTTCTGGTCATTTTCAACACCATCCGCATGGCCATTTACTCTCGTAGTGAAGAAATCTACATGGAGAAACTAGTTGGCGCCGATAATCATTTCATACGTGGTCCATTTCTTATCGAGGCGATCATGTCTGGCTTTTTTGCTGGTATTTTATCAACCATTATCGGTTTCTTCCTCTTCCGCCTCATCGCCCCAAAACTCAGTGGCTATGACATTGACGTCACTCTAGTTTCTAGTTTCGTAAATTCGCCAAGCATCTTTCTAATTGGCCTAGCCCTCACCCTACTTGGTATCTTTATCGCCTTCCTCTCGTCCTCCATTGCCGTCCGCAAATATCTCAAACGCCTCTAAACATTCCGCTTAGCTTAAAAAATCCACTCTCATCATTCCGATCTGCTTAAAATATCAAACAGCACTATTCCGCTCTGCTTAAAAATAAGCAGAGCTTTTTCCTTCACCAAGTCAAAATAAGCATTGCCTTTTCATATTATTCTGTGCTAAAATATAGCAAAAGTATCGTAAGATGCCAAAATAACAAATTAAATTATAGTGGAGTATAGTTTAATGAGCAAAATAAACAACAATTTTAAGATTCGAAGAAGCACAAGAAATTATCGTAAAGTCAAAACCATGAAAAAAGGCCGTAATCTTATTTTTACCCTAATTTTTGCGCTCATTTTAGGCTCTATTCCATTCATTCAAAAGAACGACTCTAACGTTTCAGCAGTAGAGAATGAGGCCTATTGTACTAGCGCCGCCTGTCGTACCGCTAAAAAAGCTGAAGTTGAAGCTGCCGAAAAAGCCAATCAAGCCGCTAAAGCCGCTGTCACTCTCGAAGGTGAAGTCGAACGTATGCAACAGGAAATCATCGTTTACGAAGCACGTATAAAGGCGAACGAAGCTGAGGCAAGTGACCTCAAAATCAAGATTGAAGATACTACTAAAAAACTCAAACTTCAACGTGCAGCTCTTGCAAATATGCTAGTTAATATTCACCTTGAAGGTGAAACCGACGCTATCATGGTGTTAGCTAGCAGTAACTCACTTTCAGATTTTGCCGAAAAGAAATCTCGCATTGACACCGCTAAAGACCAGGTGAATTCCTCAGCTCAAAATGTAAAGACCATAAAAGACGATCTCGAAAAGCAAAAGACTGAAATTGACCGCATTATTTTAGACCAACAAATCCAGCGCAAGGCTATCGAAGATAAAAAAGCTGAGCAACAGGAATTAATTTTAAAGTATAAAGATAATGCCGCTTCCTTCGCTGCAGAAGCTGCCGCTTCCAGGGAAGAAAAGATTAAGTTAATTAATAAAGAGTATCAGGAATATCTCTCCCGCGCTTCCACTAGTGCTGGATTCGGTACCAAAGCTGACGG
>CAUQEY010000068.1:0-2983 GCA_963517175.1 uncultured Candidatus Saccharibacteria bacterium
ACATAGTCCTCGGGCGTGATGCGCCGCTCATTCTGGCTGTTAGGCAGGTGATCAACAATAGAGACCGGGCTAGATAACACGGTAGATTCTCCGGCGGTACAAAAGGTGCGTGAAGAGTTAACAGCATTAAGCGATCAGCGAGCATAACAGGAAGTAGCTGATGATGCTTACAGATACGCTAACCCGACTAAAAAAAGAACCGCTCTTTCCAGTTAGGCAAGCTGACCGACAAAGGCACATCCGAACCACTGCTGAAACCAGAACATGCTCTTTCGCAGCTGCAGAGGGTTTTTGACGGGGTTCAGATGGCACTAAGGGGGGTGAGCTCATGGAGCACAGTACGCAGGCCTCTCTACTTCAAGTACGCTCAACAAAACAGCAACGGATACTGTGTTCTACCCGTAGTGATATCAATGCGCTCATGAAGGAGGTGCAAGGCATCAAACATCCTTTCCATAACCTATCTACATTCAACCAGAGATATTCAGCCCCGCCCTTCTAAAACATCATCGGTATCCTAGAATCCCAACTACAATCCTGATAATTATTGGTGGAACCAATATTAACCAAATCGCCAGCCAATAAACAAGCCACCCTGATTGGGTGGCCTTTTTATTATTGGGTGGACAGATACATCTCGCGAATCTGCTCTTGGGTTGGTTTGGTTAACCCCATTGGTCATTGGTACAGCGTAGGATGAATTTATTGCTTCGGCAGATATAACTAACGCTCCATCCGCCAGTTTGCATACATCTCCATATTGGCATACTCGACTATTTCCCTTTTTGTCATCAACCCACCTACCAACCCGAAGGCTGTCGAGCCGAACCCGATAACATAAAATCAGCTTCGCCCTCGTTCGGTTGACGACCGAACTCGGAGTATGCTGACGGGCGTCTTACCGAATCCCGTCTCGCCAACCCGAAGGCCATCGCGTCAAACCCGATGGAAAAAAGTCAGCTTCGCCCTCGCTCGGTTGAGACCGAGCTCAGAGTATGCCGATGGGCTTCTTACCGAATCCCGTCTCGACAACCCGAAAGCCATCGTGTCAAACCCGATGGAAGAAAACCAGCTTCGCCCTCGCTCGGTTGAGACCGAGCTCAGAGCATGCCGACGGGCTTCTTACCGAACCCCGTCTCGCCAACCAGAAGGCCATCGTGTCAAACCCGATGGGGAAAGCCAGCCAAAATTTCTAAGATCACCGATGTATATATACTATATATGATATATATATTCTTATAATAGGTACTTATATAGTATATATAAATATAAGTATGCGCTTTAAACAAAAAAAGCAATATCTAGGACATATCATAGCTCCACTTTTCCTAGACCTATAATTTCAAAAAAATTTGGGAGGAGAGCAATAAAAATTTTGCCTCCCAAGAAAGATTTTTCCGAAGTCTTCATATATCGCTCATATTGTTTCAGAGTCTCTTCCTAATAAATAATTCTTTGCAGACCAGTCCTTCATCTTTTTATTTTTATGCAGGCCGTAGTAGAAGAGTTCGTGAAAAAAAATAAATGTGATCCGAACTTGAGTAAAAATTTTCCCACTCGGATCCTAGCACACCGATCCAGCAAGCTAAGGTTATATTTTTTGGCCTTGATTTTTTCTGATAATACCTCTCGGATCGTAATACCGCATCAGGTTGTAATGCAACCCCGTCTCTTGGTCAAAATATTGATTTTGAAGTCTGAACGGCTGATGGGCGTTCGGGTAATCCGTGGTGCCGCTTCTGAGGTCGGCGCTGCCGATGAGGTTGCCGGCTTTGTCGTAGCGGTAGCGGCGTTCGACGAGGGGGCCGGGATGGGGGGTGCCTTGGCGCTCGGCGCTTTGGCGTTGAAGCCGGCCCATGGGGTCGTAGTCGAACCGGCTGACGAGTGTGCCTTGGGTCCTTTGGGTTTCGCGGTGCAGCCGGTCGCGTTCGATGTCGGCGATGGTTTGGCCGTCGAGGGCGATATGGTGCAGGTGGCCGCTGCCGTAATAAAGGGTGCTGATCTGTTGGCCGTCGGGCAGTGTGGTTTGGAGGCGGTTGCCGTTGGCGTCGTATTGGTAGGCGATGCCGGTCTGGCGGCCGTTGTGGGTGAGGGTTTCGCGGGTGATCCGGCCGAGGGCGTCGTAGGTGTATTCGAGGCTGCTGTGGCGGTTGCGGGCGCGGATGAGGCGGTGGCTGCCCATATTGCCGGCGGGGTCGTAGTCGAAACGGGTGCGGACGGCGCCGTGGTCTTTGTGCCGGGAACCGTCTTTTTCAATTTTGCGGCTGGTTTTTTCGACGAGCTGGCCCAGCAGGTTGCGGGTGAAGTGGTGGATGTGCCAGATTTCGGGCAGGGCGGTGCGGCCGGGGTGTGGTCCGTTGCGCCGGCCTGTGTCTTTCAGGCAGCCGTATTCGGTCTGCTGCGACAGTTGCCCTGCGGCATCGTAGGCGTAGGCGGTGATTTTGCCGTCCCAGCCGGTTTCGCGGACGAGGCGGTCGGCGTTGTCGTAGTCGAGCAGGTAGTGTTCGCCGTTTTCGTTGGTGAGCCGGGTGAGGCGGCGGGCGGTGTCGTAGGTGTAGGAGAAGCGGTTGCCTAGGGCGTCGGTGCGCTCTTTGGGCAGGCCGTCTTTGTCCAGGGTGTAGCGGGTTTGGCCGCCCAGGGGGTCGGTATGGCCGGTCAGGCGGTTCAGTGCGTCGTAGACGAAATGTTCGCTGCCGCCGTCGGGATGGTCGGTGCGGATGTGGTTGCCGTATTCGTCATAATCATAACGGGTCGTTTGATCCAGCGCGTCGGTAACGGTTTCGATCTCGCCTAAGGCGGTATAGGTGAAACGGGTGGTTTGGCCGGAACAGTCGGTATAGGCGGTCAGCCGGCCGGCTGCGTCGTACACCAGGGTTTTGCTTTTGCCCAAGGGGTCGGTAATGCCCACCGGCAGGCCGCGGCGGTCGTAGGTATAGCGCGTGGTATGGCCTAAGGCGTCGGTTTCGGCAATCAGGTTGCCGTC
>CAUQEY010000069.1:0-2951 GCA_963517175.1 uncultured Candidatus Saccharibacteria bacterium
TATCGTATTGCGTGACAAAAACACTGGCGACTATATCCAAAATTACAAAAACAATGAAGGCGCGTTTACATTCTCAGCGCGATTGACTAGCGAAATTCAAGACGCTGCAACTAATTTGATTGATTCACTCGAGATCGTTGAAAATGACGGTCAAGACTTAAAAGCACTCGCCCAAGGTTTGGGGTGTGAGATCTTGGTCGTAGAAGCAGAATATACACTCAAGACCCTCGATGGTAAAGAACCAAAAGATCTGACCGATGAGATCGAAGAAGCAAAACGCAAACACTTTGAGAACTTTCTTCGTGGGCTTTTGAGCGACGACGAGGAGGACTAAAAAATGCAGATTACAAGAGGGAAAAAGGCACGGGCCCAAAAGGTCGTGATTTATGGCCCGGAAGGGATCGGAAAGTCTAGCTTTGCGAGTCAATTCCCGGATCCAGTATTCATCGATACCGAGGGATCAACCGATAATATGGACGTGGCCAGAATGGACAAGCCCACAAGCTGGGCAATGCTCAAGAATGAGATCGCGTTTATTAAGGCAAATCCGGACGCGTGTAAGACGCTAGTCATTGATACGATCGACTGGGCCGAACAACTCGCGGTCGATTATGTATGCGCACAGCACCAAAAGAACGGGATCGAAGATTTCGGCTGGGGTAAGGGTTATACATACGTCCAAGAAGAAATCGGGCGTCTATTGAATAGCTTGAGCGAACTAGTGGACAACGGGATCAACGTCATTTTGACAGCTCACGCACAGATCAAAAAATTCGAGCAGCCGGACGAAATGGGATCTTATGACCGATACGAGTTAAAACTCGGGCAAAAGACCAGCTCAAAGACGGCCCCACTGGTCAAGGAATGGGCCGATATGGTTCTCTTTGCGAATTATAAGACAATCGTCATGACCACAGATACAGGCAAAAAGAAAGCTCAAGGAGGCGAGCGTGTCATGTACACGAATCATCGCCCAGCGTGGGACGCAAAGAACCGTCACGGCTTGCCAGATCAGCTTCCGTTTACGTTTGATAGCGTGGCCCATATCTTCAACGCACCGGCACAAGCAACGACTGAGCAACCGGCACCAGTTCCACAACCAGAGCCACAGCCACAACCACAACCAGAGCCACCAAAGCAAAACATTAACGAGCAATTACAAGAGGCTGCTCAAGAAGTGGCTCAAGAAATGGGACGAGCTCCACAAGCGGGGCTCTTGCCAAAAGCGTTGACCGACTTAATGGCACCGAACAACGTGACCGAAAACGAATTGCAAGAGGTCGCTTATATTCGGGGACACTTCCCAATGGGGACGCCGATCGAAAATTTCCCGAGCAATTACTGGGATATGATCGTCGCGAATTGGGATGCTACACTTGAGGTTATCCAAAACCAAGTCCGGAAAGATCCAGAATTACCATTTAACACTAACAATTTATAAGAATTAAAGGATAAAATTATCATGACACAACAACAATACAACAACAACTTTGATCGCGAATTCGGCTGGGACGACACAATCCAAAAGGATTCTGAATTCGTCTTTCTACCAGACGGCCTATATTGGTTCACAGTTAAAGAGTACGAGCGCGGACGTCACACGCCAAACCCTCAAAATCCCGGCAAGTTGCCAGCTTGTCCTAAAGCAACAGTACACCTTACTATCGTAGCGAATGAAGGCGAAACAGAACTCCGTCATAACTTATTCTTACATAGTTCAACCGAGGGAATGTTATCAGAGTTCTTTGGAGCGATCGGGCAAAAACGTAAAGGTGAGCCCCTTCGTATGGATTGGAACGCGATCATTGGCAAAGTCGGAGTTTGTAAAGTTGGAAACCGCGAGTACAACGGCAACAAGTACAACGAAGTAAAAGGTATGATCTATGCCGAAGACGTTGATTATACAAAAGTATTGAACGCACAACCGGGACAATACCAACAACAACCAGCGCCACAATATCAACAACCGCAACAACCAGCACAGGGAGGCTTCACAGGAGGGCCGTTCTAAGGAGGAGTAAATGAACTTTAGTCAACAAATAAAAACAAGCAAAAGCGACGAATATTACACACCAAGATATGCAGTAGAAATTATTTTGCCTTATCTTGAAAAATTCGAGCATATCTGGTGCCCGTTCGATAAAAAAACATAGTGAGTTTGTAAAAGCGTTACAAGAGAGAGGTAAAAAAGTCACTTTCGGACATATTGAAACGGGACAAGACTTTTTCAGCTACGAGCAAGCCCCTGATGGAGTGGATTGTATTGTAAGCAACCCACCTTTTAGCAAAAGACAAGCGATTTTTGAAAAAATGTATAGTTTAGGCCTGCCGTTTGGATTGATAATCAACATGAATGGGCTTTTTGACAGCAAAGCAAGGTATGAACTTTTTAAAAATAATAATTTTGAGCTACTGATACCAAAAGGGCGGATATGTTTTTTTGACGAAACAATGGAAGCAAAAAACAAGCCTAACTTTCAGAGTATTTATGTTTGCAACGGTATCTTACCGCAAACTATCGAGTTTGTGGATATGAATATAGAAAAATAAGGTCAAGGGGGAATAAATGAAATTACGACTTTATCAACAAGAGGCACGGGAAGCCGTCCAGCGTGAGTGGCTAGAAGGTCGGAAACGAACTCTTCTCGTCCTCCCGACTGGAACGGGGAAAACGGTCGTATTTTCAAAGATCATTGAAGATCAAGTCCGAGAAGGGAAGCGCGTGTTAGTGCTCGCTCACAGATCCGAGTTATTGGATCAAGCAAGCGACAAGCTCAAGACCGCGACGGGACTCGGTACAGCACTAGAGAAGGCTGAAAGCACATCAATAGGCTCTTGGTATCGGGTGGTCGTTGGATCTGTCCAAACCATGCAGCGGGAGAAACGTTTAAGTCAATTCCCGCCCGATTGGTTCGACGTGATCGTGGTCGATGAGGCGCACCATGCGATAT
>CAUQEY010000070.1:0-2904 GCA_963517175.1 uncultured Candidatus Saccharibacteria bacterium
TACCCCTCGGTGGCAAAAGCCTCATCGTAAATGGCGCCGACGGCATACCATGCATCAAAACCGTCGCAATCGCGTGATGGTTTGGTTGCTTATGCAAATCTTCCGCCTTAAAAGTCGGCGTAAAGACTTTTTCCATCATTTCCGCATCTGTTACGCCCAGACGACCCGCAATAATCGTACCCACATTACCCAGCACACCTTCACGGATCTTATCTGTTAGCTGCGTCATAAACTGGTTCGCCACAATCAAATTCAAACGGAACTTACGAGCTTCCGACAAGATCGACTCAAAGGAATCTGTCGAGAAGTTCTGGAACTCATCCACGAACAGACAGAAATCCTTACGTTCATGCTCTGGCGTATCCACCCTTGACATGGCTGCCGTCTGGAACTTCATCACAAAAATCATACCCAGAAGCTTCGAGTTTAGCTCCCCTAATTTACCCTTGGAGAGATTCACCAGCAGAATTTTCTGTTGATCCATAATTTCACGGATATTAAAGCCAGATTTAGTCTGACCTAGCACCCGTTTCATCATCGTATTTTGCTTAAATGGACTCCATTTTGAAGCAAACCACGTCACCACCTCACCTGCATCGTTTGATTTCTGAGAAGCCGGAAATTCCTTCGTCCAATAATCAAAGAGGTCACGATCTGTTACATATTTCAACTTATCTGCCACTAAATCTGGATTGATAAATGGACTCGGAATATCCAGAAAAGTCGCTCCCCTCGGATCACTCATCAAAAGCAGGGCGGCATTTC
Organism: uncultured Candidatus Saccharibacteria bacterium; assembly: GCA_963517175.1. GTDB lineage: Bacteria > Patescibacteriota > Saccharimonadia > Saccharimonadales > Saccharimonadaceae > Nanosyncoccus. The sequence continues at coordinate 766 of CAUQEY010000070.1, forward strand.
TAAACATCTGCTCACCACGTGGGCCAAAAATACCCGTATGTCCCGGGTCATACAGCGAATAGAGCATATTAATTCCCTCTTGTACGATAAAATCTTTCTGCTCCGTGGTCGCAAATTCCAACATATTCATGCCAATTGGAAAATCTGTATCCGATGGGTCAAAATAAATCACATCATCGATACGATTTTCTGGCACCATCGAGAGCAATTCCTCCGTCACATCACCGTGCGGATCAATAAAACAGAAGCCTTTCCCGGCCAACATATCTTGATAGGCCAAATTCTTCAAAAGTACCGACTTACCCATACCAGAGGAACCGATAATATACGTGTGGCGCCTACGGTCATCTTCACCTAGTTTAATCATCTTTGTGTTACCACGATATTCGTTAACACCCAGTTCCAGACCCTCTTCCACCAGTACGGTTGGCGCATCTACCTGTTTCGTCATCTGTCTCTCTACCCCCGATGATGGAATTGCCGCCTCAGATGGCAAATGAAAAATCGAGGCCAGTTCCTGTGTATTTAAAATCATCCCCTTTTTCTTAGTTGGGAAAAAGCGAAAAATATAATTCGTCACCAAAGTGTCCATTTTTTTTGCCATATCATATTTGAAACCGTTCATGGTTGGCGAATCCAATTGTGAAAACGCTGCCACCACACCGCCAACCAAGGCCTCACTGCGTTCATGGCTACTAGAATGCGCTACCACGCGAATCAAACATTCAAAAACCGGATACTTGGTTTTATTTTCAATCATTTGTGCTTCGTCGAGCTTCGCCTGCGAAACTTCCTTCGTCGTTTCCTTGCCTTTATCATACTCATGTAATTCCGGCACTTCGAATGGTGCACGAATAACGTCCATGATTAAATTTAGTACTCGGCCTTGTCCGAAGAATCCGCCACCCGACTTAACTTTTTTACCCTCTCGTAAATTTTTTACAATTTCTTCAACTTTTTTTCGCCAACCATCCCCCACTGGGCGGAACATCAGTTGCAGCCCCAACCCTTCACCTTTTTTCGCTTTCGCAAAAGCGTTCAAAATCGCTAGCTGCGCATCCCATTTCGATTCTGAAAATACCTGGATTGGATAGTATTCTTCCTTCTTAAAAATCAGTTCACCGCCTGCCACATTACGGCTATCTTCATCTTCTTTCGCTTCGTCACCCAACCCTGCATTCGAGAAGATATTTTCCACCTCTGCCTCTTCGAGACGTGCTGTTGGGTAAGAAGATTGAATCGCCTGCTTCACAATTTCCGTTGTCACTGCTGGCACCACTGCATAATATTTCACCAAACCATCCACTACTACCATTTCGAATGAAAAATATTTCTGGCCGTATAATTTTGTATTAAAACTCTCTTTTTTCAGCGTCGAAGCGATAATTGAATACATAATTGTCGACTGCGAAATCGCCTCCTCATTAACATCACGCTCGTCGCGTCCACCACCCTGAATATCATCGGTTGCTGGTGGTAAATGAATCAAAAGTGGAATTAATTTTAGTGAACGCTCATATTCCTTCGCCTTGCGTTTTTTAGCCAAAATTTTCACCCCCACAAAGAGAGCTGCTACTAAAACTAGAATAAAAATTTGTACACCAATTATGATATTATTCGAGAAAATTTTCGATAAATCCACCCCCTGCTTTGGCGCAAAAATTGAACTATTTTTTTGTTCATTATGCCCATTTTTCGGGGTGGCACTTGCCGCACCAGAATCCGCCGGCGTCCCCGCCGCATTCTTTCGCATAATGATATTTTCCACCGGATTTTCGCTCATTTTTGTCTCTTCTTTTATCTTGTTTAGCTATGTCTTATTTTCTTATTTTATCTTCGTTTTTTCCTAAACTCTTTTTTCAGGTTAGCCTTTTTCTTTTTCTATCAAGTTAACCTTTTTCTTTCCTATTTACCCCTGATATTCATCTAATTATCCTGACCGAGTATTCTTCCATATCTGTCGAGCAGAAGTTTCGCACTCAACATTCTCTTCTGTCGATACTGCATCGTCGGGCTTTTAATCTTCTTGGTTTTCTCAACTTCTTTCAGGATTTCTTCCTCTAGGCCATCTCTGTCTCGTGCCTTCGGCAAATCTGTTCCAATCAGTTTTCCATCTTCGAAAGTCCGCGTCCCCACCGT
>CAUQEY010000071.1:0-2872 GCA_963517175.1 uncultured Candidatus Saccharibacteria bacterium
TATTCCTATCGATTTACTTGGGAATAAGGTTTTTTCGTATTCGGCAATTATTATTCGAATTAGCCGTATTTTAAAATATCAACCATTTGGAGGATATACTAGCATCATATCAAGGTGATCGAATTTAAAAATCACTTATCTATTCATTGTGATTTCTAGTCTCACCTAATAGATTGGAAGGAGGAAACCACAGTGAAGATTCGAGTGAAGTTAGAATTAGAAATTGGGTAATGAATAAAAGCTGTGAATGCTATCATTCACAGCTTTTATTTTCTTCATAGAATTTCCGAAATTGATGACTAGTCTCCTCGAGCCCATATAGACTAAGAGAATCAATGATGCGTTCAATTTTATCTACATGTAAAGAGTGTGGAGTAGCTCGATAGGCTAATAGTTCTTGGTAAAATAGCGCATGTATTTTTTCTGGAAGATTTTCGTATAAAGTAACTTCTTTATTTATGATTGTTAGACAGTAGCGAGCTAATTCATCTTCATTCTCTCTGATACAAGTATAAATAAAATTGTTTAGAATTGCTAATATCATCATTCGTTGTTTACTTGTATAAGCATCAAGATTTTTTCGGAGTATAGAAAAAATCATTTGACGGTTAGCTTCTAGGTCATATAAATCCATAATATTAGTATATAAAGATAATTTATAGCTATCCCAGTTTTCAGCGTTGAAAAGCTTATCTTGCAGAAAATGTTTGGTATTTTCTGCAACCATTGATATATCATCGTTTAAGTCGGCCAAATAAACATCAACAATTGCCGTAAGTAAATCTTTTTCAAGTTGATTAAGACTATTATCACCTTGAAATTGACCTTTCAACTGAATTAGATTTTGACTTTGATAGCGTGTGTAGTATTGAAGAATTTGATGCTGCGCGCGATCAAAACCGAGTGAATCGGTTGAAATATTAACAGATCTTACAAATTTCGTGATATCAATGCCATGTGCATTAAGAATATTAAATAAATCTTCAGCTGAAATACGGTGGATACCTTTTTCTACCTTCGAGTAAAACGAAGGAGTCACGATACCGACGGACATTTCTTCCATTGTTAGGCCTAATTTTTTACGATAATAATATAGAGCTTCACCAATTTCCATCTGTAATTCTCCTTTATGTCGTTTACGACAGTTTTTCCTCCACATATAGTTTAAGCGATAGAATTAATAATGTAAATAAGGATTGGAGGTGATGATACAATGCGAAGACCTATTATTTTTGAATTTGTATCTGATTACTATTAGAAAATGTCATAACAGAAAGTAGGTAAAAATCAATGAAACAGCTCATCAAACATTTTTGGAAGGAAAATCTCCTAATGCTAGTCATCTTGTTAGGTAATGCGCTCGCGCTAACGGCGACTAGCTTGATGCAAATTTTTATTTTAGATGCGCTCATTAGCTTAAATCTTATCAATTTTTTGCAGGCGATGGGCTATTTATTGATGGCCTATTTGATAATGCTAGGAATGACTTACTTAAAAATAAGATATCAGAGCAAATTAATTCAGCAGCAAACAACCTTTCTACGGGTTAAAGTACTGAAAAAAATTAGCCAAATTAGCTATGAAGATTTCAAGTCTAAGGAATCTCAATCATATGTTTCTTGGTTCACCAATGACATGGACATAATCGAAAAACAGTCTTTGCTACCCCTGTATGCCTTGATAGGAGGCATTATTAATGCCATTACATCTGGAATTGCTCTCCTAACTATGCATTGGTCTTTAATTGTTTTAACGGCGAGTCTGGTTCTTGTATTACTTTTTATCCCCAAATTATTTTCTAGGAGGATGGAAGGTACCACTCGTCAAGTGGCTCAAGCAAATGAGGAATTCATACAGAAGATTGGTAACTATTTAATGGCCTATGATACAATTTTTTCTTATCGAAAGTTTTCTTATATTATCAAGAGGACAGAACAGGCATCAGATCATCTGGCTCAAGAAAAAAATAATTATCAGAAAGAAATTGGTTGGGTGACTGTGATAAGCGGTCTAGGAAATATATTGAGTCAGTTCTCTCTTTATGCTTTGACTGGTTATTTAGCAGTTCAACAAATCGTTACAATTGGTTCTTTATCAGCAACTGCTTCTTTAGCGGGTGATATTTTTAATACAGTAAGTAACATTAGCCAGTATCTTGCCATTATCAAGAGTAGCAAGCCTATTTTCGATAAATTTGAGGCATTAGAACCAGCTCATTATATTTCTCAAAATCTAACACCTATAGACGAATTAAGCCTAGAAAATATTAGTTTTGCCTATCAAGAGAATCCATTATTTACTGGTTTATCATATCGGTTTAAGATAGGAGGAAAATATGCCATAACTGGAAATAGTGGTTCAGGTAAATCTACTTTGTTGAATCTATTAGCAGGTAAAAATAGACACTATCAAGGAACTATACGGTATGGAAAAAATAGTATTTTAGATGTAGATTATGATTCACTTTATGAAAATATGATTTATATTAATCAGCACGATAGCCAAATTGAGGGTACTATTTTAGAAAATTTGACTTTTGGAGAAGAATTATCGGTCGACTACATATATAAAATTTTAGAGGCTCTTGATCTAAAACAAGTAATCAATCAGCTTCCAGATGGATTAAATACAAAGATAGGTGACAAAGGCAGTCTATTATCTGGAGGACAACTCCAACGACTTTCTATTGCCCGTGCACTTTTACATAATAAACCTATTCTTTTATTGGATGAAAGTACATCCGGATTAGACCAAGAAACTATGCTAAAAATAGAAAATTTACTTATCCAACAAAAGGGTAAAATGCTTATCATGGTTACACATCACTTACATCCAGAAATCCTTCAACAGCTTGATGGAGTTCTTCAACTAA
>CAUQEY010000072.1:0-2871 GCA_963517175.1 uncultured Candidatus Saccharibacteria bacterium
ACAACAAAATTATTTGCGGTGGATATTCTTTCTCAGAAGGCCCGAGTACATTATTTTACAGCGGTAAAATACCGAAGAGATAGTGATTTCGGTGCGGGATTAGATTTCATCGATCAAAAGAAACAGCAAAAAATGCGTCTTTCAGTAAAGGGGTTCATGGAAGCAAATCCGGAATACGCCGATTTCACACCGACTTTGGCGGTGGCGGCGGTCGGAAAGGACTTTAAGCTGGAAGAGTGGTTCGAACTGGATGAATAATCGGTAATTCGAGAGACAAAAAAACAATCCCTTGCGGGATTGTCTTTTTAATTAAGCTTCAGTGGCTTCGGCGGTTTCAGCGACAGCTTCAGCAGCTTCAACTTTTTCTTCTTTCAAAGTGTTGACAGCGGCACGGTCAAAGTCGCGAGCGACGAGACGAGCAGACTTACCTGAGCGGTGGCGGAGGTAAGAGAGGTAGTTGCGGCGAACCTTAGCACGCTTGACTACTTCGATTTTTTCTACCAATGGACTGTGAAGAAGGAAAGATTTTTCGACACCGATACCAGAGGCGATTTTGCGCACAACGATACGAGCAGTGTGAGATTCTTTACGATCAACACGGATTACAACACCTTCGAAAACCTGAAAACGGAACTTGTCGCCTTCTTTGATTTTCTGGGTAACCTTTACAGTATCACCAGAACGAACATCGACAACAGCTTTCTTTTTCTGAGCGTCAGCAATATTTTTCAAGATTTGAAAACTCATATTTTACCTTTATTATTTAGAAACTTGGTTTATTTTAACATAGTTTTAGAGAAAATGGAAGAGGTCAGAGCTGACACTGATACTTAGTAGTATCGGTCGGCTCGTAGGTGTCTAAAGTGAGAATAGCATCTTGAAGATTTTTTGGCAAATTATCACATTTTTCTTTCGATTCCGTGGCAAATGGTGCGACGTACTTCCAAGAACCACCAGGCAGGTCGCGCTCGTAAATATCTGTAGAGACCGCGCCAGAATAAATCGTACGGTTCGGATTAAGGGGATTTGGATCGTTTGGGTTATTTTCAGTTTTCACACGACTAAGTTTGGCGTAAACCTTGGTGCCGTCGGAATTAGTAACAATACGGCCGCCGGTAATGGTGTAATTATCGCCCACGGTGGTGACGAGTTGATTAAAATTAATATTCAAATCATTCCACTTGACGATTTGTGGCTTACGATCAGAGGGGTTTTTCTCGTTTTTATCACCAGTATCCGAGCCATCAGACTTTGGATCAGAACTTACCACCTTAGTCTTGGTAGCAGATTCATACTGCGCGATAATTTCGTCGCTATGCTTTAAATCATTTTGAAAATTAGTGATGAGCTTGGAATTTTTGGCATTACTGGCGCCCATGGCGATAAAGGCATAGAGCGAAAGACCAGCGAAAAAGAAGGCTAAAATCGAAGCAACCAGGGCAATCGGTTCGGCATTATTCTTTTTCTTTTCACGAAGTTCACTGGAATTATCAATGCTTTCGAGTAACTCTGGCGGTGTGCCATAAGGGGTGGTTGGCTCGACAAAATCGCTTTCGGGAGTTGGTGCCTCCTCGGGAGTATCCGGCACAAATGGACGAGAGAAAATATCGTCGGTGGAGGTATGGTTAGACGAGGACAGATTCTGAGATTCTGCTTCTTGGGGATTGAATTTTGGTTCTTCTGACATAGTTTTCCTTAAATTACACGCGAGACTTCATCGAGAGTGGTTTCCCCACGAAGACAAGCGAAAATACCTTTTTGTTCAAGAGTGATAAGACCGGCTTTTTGGGCGGTTTTTTCGATGAGGTCGGTATTGATATCTTCGACATCACCGCGAATGAATTTTTGTACTTCTTCCGTAACGATTAATTGTTCCATAATCACCTTACGACCATTGTAACCAAAGGGATCTTCGATACCAGTAGGGACCGCTTGATAAAGTACAAAATTATTAGGGTCAAAAGTGAAGCCGAGTTGCTGATTAATCACCTCGTCCGAGAGATTCGAGAGAACATTCAAGACATACTTACGAGTAGCCTCATCCGGCTGGTAGGATTTCTTATTTTCCGAAAGCACACGCACTAGACGCTGCGCCATTACCATACGAATTGAGCTCGAGAAAATTGGATTGGTGCCGATGAGGTCAATCATACGGGAAAAAGCAGCCGCGGTAGAATTAGCGTGGAAGGAACTTAGAACCAAGTGACCAGTAATCGAAGCCTGAATCGCCGTCTTCGCAGTATCAGCGTCACGAATCTCACCCACCATCACAACATCCGGGTCGAGACGAAGAATACTACGGAGACCGTCAGCGAAAGAACCACCCTTGGTAGTATTGACCGGGATTTGTGAAACACCAGAAATGCCATATTCAATCGGATCCTCAAGGGTAATAATCTTGCGATCGGTGCTATTTAGGGCATTGAGCATGGAATAAAGAGTAGTAGATTTGCCAGAACCGGTCGGACCGACCATGAGAACTAGACCGCGAGGATGTGAAACCACATCACGGATGGCAGCAAGTTCAGATTCAGAAAGGCCCAAGAGATCGAGATTAAGCAATGATTCATCGAAGTTAAAGAGACGAAGCACAGCGTCCTGACCATACATAGTTGGCACGGTTTCGACACGGATATTCAAGAGATGTGAAGAGCCGTCACGGAAAATATCTTTTTGCATGTGGCCGGATTGTGGAGTGGTAGCCGCGGAAGAAACCCCGGCGCGCGAACCCAGTTCACCCATAAAGACACGGTAACGATCGCGTTCAATATTAGCGACTGGGTGCAAAATACCGTCGACACGCATACGGATACGGATATTGTCACGTAGATTTTCGATGTGAATATCGGAAGCGCCGAGCTTGTCCGCCTG
>CAUQEY010000073.1:0-2835 GCA_963517175.1 uncultured Candidatus Saccharibacteria bacterium
CATGATAAAATAAGATTATGAAATACATTGCAGTGCTGGGACGACTTCCGAAAATATCTTTGGCGGAAATCCAAGCGATTTACGACCAAAACGCCAAATTTATCGGACCAGAACTTGCGGCTTTTGAAACCAATAAGGCCGTCTTGATTGATAGATTGGGTGGCTCAATTAAATTGGCGCAAATTTTCGAGGGTAATTTCCGTGAACTTGCCGAGGCGATTAATTCTAAAAAACCTGAGGGCAAAATCACCATTGGAGTTTCTAGTTACGCCTTAAACTCGAATCATAAAAACAAAAAATCAGCGGTCGAGAACTTAGTTCGCCGCAAAGCGATGGAACTTAAAAGCTTACTCAAAAAGCTCGGACGCAATGTGCGTGTAGTGGAGGCTCGTGGTCCGGAAATTTCTTCGGCCACCGCATTTCATAATAATTTAGGCGAAAAACCGGGGTCTGAAGAAGTGATTTTGGTGGGTTCGGAAACCTACCTGAGCCTCGGGGTACAGAATATCGATAAGTATCGCGAGCGTGATCAAATGCGCCCAGCGAGAGATGCCAAGGTGGGAATGTTACCACCGAAACTCGCACAGATTTTGATTAATTTGGGTGGTGAGATTGATGAATCGAAAAAAGTACTCGACCCATTCTGTGGCACCGGCGTAGTCTTGCAGGAAGCCCTAATTCTCGGCCAACCAGTAATCGGTAGTGATTTGAACCCGCGGATGATGGAGTATACCCAGAAGAATCTAGATTGGCTGCTCGAGAAGAAAGCCCGCTTCTTCAAGATCAAATCAGAACTTATCGAACAAAAAAATCAATTCTTAGGCTCTATCTATACTGGTGATGCGACAGATTTTGTCTGGCCAAAGGCTTCGGAAATTGGCCTAGTGGCGTGTGAATGTTTCCTCGGCTCGCCAATGTCGAAACCGCCAGTAGAGATTAAACTAAAAGATGAAAAACAGAACTGCAAGCGGATTATTTTGGGATTTTTGAAGAACCTCGCAAAGCAGATTGAGGATAACACCCCTGTGGTAATCGCGGTGCCAGCTTGGCTACGTGAAGATGGTCATTACTCAAGGCTTTCAATTATTGACGAAATTACAGATATGGGTTATAATTTAGCAAAGTTTCAAGGCTTGAGTCAGTCTGACATGATTTACTATCGTGAAGGGCAGATTGTGGCTCGAGAAATAATAGTATTAAGAAAGAGTAAGGCAAAAAATGTCACATGTTAAAGCCGGTGGTACCGCGAAAAATATCCACAACAATGCTGGTCAACGTCTTGGCGTGAAGCGTTTTGGTGGCCAAAAAGTCCGCAACGGTGAAGTTTTAGTTCGCCAAACCGGAAGCACCAAAATTGCTGGTGAAGGTACTTACATGTCCCGCAATTTCACCATTCATGCTGCAAAAGATGGTGTTGTCACTTTTGTGAAAACCAAGAAAACCCACTTCTCTGGTCGCTCATTACCACGCGTCCGCGTAGAAGTTCGCTAAAAAATAAACCCTACGGGGTTTATTTTTTTATTTAAGGTTTTTAGACCATAGAGTTTCTTTTTTAAAATAGTAAGTTTTTTCTTTATTTCTAGAATATAAAAAGACCCCAAGTGGGGCCTTTTTTGTTTAAACCTACTAGGGTTTTATTCAGCGTCAGTAGCTTCTTCAGATTCTGCATTAGTTTCAGCTTCAGCAGCTTCAGTAGCTTCTTCTGCGGCTACGGTTTCAGCTTCGGACTCATTTTCCTGCAAGGCAGAAAGCAAAGAATCTTCCACATTGGCACGCTTTTTCTTCTTTGGTGCTTCAGCTAGCTCAATATCAAGCTCAATGCCGGTGAGCATAGAAGCGAGACGGACGTTTTGACCTTGGCGACCAATGGCGACAGATTGCTGATCTTCGGTGACATAAACCTTGGCGCGCTTATCTTCGATTTCGACACGAGTGATTTCGGCTGGACTCAAAGCTTCACGGATGAACTCAGAGAGATTTTCGCTCCAGTTGATAATGTCGATTTTTTCACGATCGCCAATTTCATTCATTACGGCCTGAACACGGACGCCACGACCACCAACGAAGGTACCGACTGGATCGACACCTGGAACGGTGCTGGTGACAGCAATCTTAGTACGACGACCAGCCTCACGGGCGATAGCACGAATTTCAACGACACCAGTTTCGATTTCAGGGACCTCCTGCATGAAGAGCTGCTTAATGAAGTCGGCAGAGCTACGGCTAACAAGAAGTTGAGCACCACGCTCGTTGCGCTCGATGGTCTTGATCAAAACCTTGATACGGGAACCAACTTGGTAATACTCGCCGTCGATTTGGTCAGACTTAAGCATAATACCAGTGGTACGGCCAAAATCGATACGCACGATATTACGCTCGACGCGAGCCACCATACCAGTCATGATGCTACCGATTTTATCTTCAAAGATGGAAAGGATAGCTTCGTGTTCAGCTTCGCGAAGGCGCTGCATAATTACCTGCTTGGCGGTCATGGAAGCGACGCGACCAAATTTAGTAACTGGGTGAGATTCTTCAAAGGTTTCACCGATAGCCTTGCCTTCAGCCTCACCTTCTGGGATTTCGGTAGCTGGATTATAAGCCAAACCATCTTCAATCACTTCCTTAGCGATAAAAACAGTAGCGCCACCAGTTTCACGGTTGAGTACGGCGCGAACATTCATGTCCTTTTCACCTTCTTCTTTACGCCAAGCGGCGGCGATGGCAGTTTCAATAATATTCAAAACAGTTTCTTCTGGGAGATTCTTCTCTTCGGCGATAACTTTCACCATCTGAGACATCTGTTTAAGGTCTAAGCCTTCCATATTTTCCTTTCTT
>CAUQEY010000074.1:0-2769 GCA_963517175.1 uncultured Candidatus Saccharibacteria bacterium
TATTTTACCTCTGTAAAATAAAGTACTCGGTCCTTCTGAGAAATAATATCCACCTCAAATAATTTTGTTTTATAATTTCTCGCGACAATCTCATGGCCAGATGACTCTAGATAATCCACTACGACCTGTTCACCCCGATCTCCCAGCTGTTTGGTGGTAGTTTTCTGTTTGTTGGTAATTTTTTGCTCGTTAGTGATTTTCTGTTCGTTTTTAGTTTTTTGCTCGCTAGTATTTTTAGGTTCGGCAGCGGTCTCTAATCTGGTAGTAGTTTTAAGTTTAGCAGTGTTGTTGCCTTCCGCAATCTCTCGTACTGGGCGAAAGCTACGACGATGCTCCGGTGTCAAACCGAATTCCTCCATGGCTTTTTGGTGTGCCGCCGTGCCATAGCCGACATGCTTGCCGAAGCCATATTCTGGATAAACCGCGTCTAATTCCGCCATATATTTGTCGCGTTCCACTTTCGCGAGGATGCTGGCGGCCGAAATTTCTTTCACTAGAAAATCGCCTTTCTTCAGAGTCGAGACATATTTTTCCAGCTTCGTCCCCGCCAAAAAATTCATCGTACCATCGATGATAATTTCGGAAAAGGGAACCTCGGTCTTTTGAATTTGCTCCACTGCTCGCCTGGTCGCGAGTCTCAAGGCTTCACTCAGTCCTATCTCGTCAATTTCCGCACTGCTCACCCAGCCGGTCGCCGCCGCCCAGGCCTTTTCTTTAATTAGTACGTATAGTTCATCGCGACGTTTAGCAGACAATTTCTTCGAATCGGTTAATTTTTCAATCCACTCTGTATTCTCGGAATTTTGCCAGTCGCCCAAAATACAGGCGCCAATCACTAGTGGCCCCGCATATGGTCCGCGCCCCACTTCGTCAATTCCTAAAATCATGGTTTAGCTCCAAATATATTTTTTGCATTCTTGAAATCTCCGAACCTCTTTGGCGGTTGTTTTGTTTTTTACTACAAAAATGACTTTAGAGATTACTTGCTGACATTGAAGCGAAATTCCACAATATCGCCGTCTTCCATCACATAGGTCTTACCTACGGTGGCGAGTTTTCCGGCAGCTTTCACTGCTTGCTCACTGCCTAGCGCTACTAAGTCATCATATTTCATCACATTCGCCGCGATAAAGCCTCTCTGGAAATCTGTATGAATCGTCCCAGCCGCCTCTGGTGCGGTCGCGCCCTTTTTGATAGTCCAAGCCCGCACTTCTTTTTTGCCAGCCGTCAGGAAAGATTGTAAACCCAAGGTGTCATAAGCGGCAATAATTAGCTCCGACAGGGCATCGTGGTCCACCCCATAGCTACTGAGAAAATCTTTCTTCTCCGCCAAGGTCATCCCCACCATTTCTTCCTCAAGTTTTGCGTTTACGAAAACCGCCTGATTTGGCGCCACCAAGGCACGCATCTCATTTTTCAGTTCTTCGTTCGTTAATTCACTTTCGTCCACATTGAACATGTAAATCACTGGCTTCTCGGTAAGGTATGGAATTTTTTCTTCCTGCTCCTTGTTTTTCTTGCGTTTCGCTTCCACTTTTTCGCGAGTTTCGAGGTCGGCTAATTCCAGCTCTGTTTGAATAATTTCAATATCTTGTTTCGGGTTCACTTCCGCAGCCGTGTTTGAATCTTTTGAGACGTGTAAAATATCGTCGTTCTTAAACACGCGCACCACGTGGCAGATAATCTGACATTCACGAATATGAGCGAGGAATTTATTCCCCAGACCTTCACCCTTCGAGGCACCCTCGACCAGTCCCGCAATATCGACAAATTCCACGGTGGCCGGAATTACTTTTTCGGTTTCATACATTTTAGCCAAAACATCGAGGCGGGTATCTGGTACCGGCACAATCCCCACATTTGGCTCAATCGTGGCAAAAGGATAATTCGCCGCCAAAGCGTGCGCATTGGTTAAGGCATTAAAAAGCGTTGATTTTCCCACGTTCGGTAGCCCCACAATTCCAATCTTCAAATTCAAAATCAATACTCCTTAAAATTACAGTTTCTTCTCTGTTAATTATAGCACATTAACGTCTTGTTTCATCTTCAAGAATCCCAAGAAACTCTTCATTCATCGCAGCCGCATGAAAACCAGGCTCGCTCTTCACTATCGCCCCGGCTTGCTTGGCTAAGAATAATCCTGGTTCAAAGTCCCAAGGGTTTTCTGCTCGAAAACTCACCCCGTGCATTCTTCCAGCCGCCAGAAATGCAAAAGCCACGCAGGCTGCGCCAAATACCCGATGAGTTGACCCGTATTTTTGCATTTTGGTGGCCGCCTCAATCACGTCTCCGCCGATCACCGCATAAAATGCATTCAGGACCGGCACTTCACGCACCGAAATTTTCTCTCCATTCAGATAAGCTCCGCTCTTATCGGCAAAATAAAATTCTTTCAGTGCTGGCATACTAATCACACTCGCGATAGTCTCCCCGTTCTTACGACAGGCCACCTGAATCCCCCAAAGTGGCAAACCATTCGCAAAATTCTTTGTCCCATCGATCGGATCAATAATGAAGCAATTATCCGAGAGTTCAGTATCCGCATTAAATTCTTCACTAATAATTGCAAAATCTGGATATTCCGCCCGAATTCTCTCGATTAAAAAACGCTCCACTAGATAATCTATATCCGTCACCAAATCCCCCTCTCTACCCTTGGCGTAAACTGCAAAATCCCGTGCCAGTAATTTTTCGGCTTCGCGTACAATGCGCTTTATGAATTCGCCTTCCATAGTTATTATTATAGCATTCTGTTATTATATAACCATG
>CAUQEY010000075.1:0-2751 GCA_963517175.1 uncultured Candidatus Saccharibacteria bacterium
TTTCCAGCCCTTCAAAGAACGGTTTTATAATATGTCTGTAAACTGAATTCTTTGACATAAAGAGCTCGAGTGCCATCCCCTCGACGTTTTTCGATCGTGCCACATATAGCGCCTTGATCGCCTCCCAACTCGAGGGAGCGCACTCGCTTGTGTATTCTGTGATCGCTTCTGCGAGCGTATAGAGTCGAATTAATTCCGGATCATTTTCTTTTAGGATCACGTTTTTAAGAGCTTCCGGCGTGTTAGTCGCTGCCTTACTCTTTATAAACCAGTTCTCGTCGAAATTTTGATAAGGGAAAGTGATTTCTTCGATTCGTTCTTTGATCTCTTTATCAAACGGGTATCTTCGAAGTGCGTCGATTAGATATCCGTATCTTGTCTCAATTCTCAAGCTCCCCTCCTTTCTAGCCCTAACTGGGCTTTATGCTTCTTTCTCGTAAATATCAAAGACGCCCTTTTTGTGACTATTGCGGAATTCCAACGCTTCGGCTTTTGTCGGGAATTCAAACTCCTCGAATGTTGTCGAATGGTTACAATCCCAGCGCGTAAACTTGTTATACTTTCTTACGATATAGACTTTCACACTATCCCCCGACGCCGTTCATATCGGCGATTTCTTGTACTTCTTGTGCCATACGTGAGTTATAATCATTGTTCAATTTGTTAATTATCACGTCTTGCATTGTATTTTTTTCTTCGGCTTTTTCCAGCTCGTCTTTTTGAGTCCGGATTGTTTGTTGTAGCTCTCCGTTGCTCGTTTCAAGCACCCGGACCCGTGCGTTAAGGTTGATACATACCACGAATAGGACCAGCAAGATAAAAGCGACATTTGCGCATACTAGCTTTACATTATTCATCATCTTCGCGTCCCTCTTTCCACATAGCCCAGCCGATCACCGCGAGGCCTCCCAGCCACGCAAGCGATAAGCCTCCGAAGATAAGTGTTAATAGATCCATTAATACCACCTCCATGACGCACCGTCAAAAACTTTTCCACCTCTGAAAGGCGGTCCCGCAACTAACAAACGTTCAAGGTTTGCTCTTCTGGTTTCCAAAAGTGTCTCTTCAAACATTTGCAAAAATTCAGATATAGACAAAAGTTTTTGTTCCCGATCCCCAAGTTTCCTAATCAATCGTTTTCTTGTTTTATTTAACGACATTATTCCTCTCCTTCAATCAACCGTACAATTTTATTTTTAACGTAAATTTTAGCGTGATCTGTGAGTGGAGTCGGATACTTATCTAATAATTCAAGCGTTTGTTCAAGCTCTTTTAGTTGCCTTTCCCGCTCGTTTTGCCTCATTTCTGCGATCAACTCACGCTCGCAAGCCATGCAAAAGTGCCCGCTAGTCTGACATGGACAATCTCTCATTCCGCTACCTCCTCAACTTCAAACAGTGGGTTGTTGAATACACCTCCAAAGCCCCCCATTTTAAGCATTTTGCGAGTATGTTTTACGCGAAAATCTAACGGTTCACTTTCTCCACTAAAAAACCATTCATTCAAACTTAAACGGCAATTTAGGCAATTGTAACCTTCTTGCACCCCTTTTACTTTAACAATATACCGTTTTTCTTTCTCAATATGATACCCATTCACCCAAGCGTCAGCAAAAATATTTTGCCGATTCTTTTCATCTTCACAAAACCATAGATTCACTTCTTCGGGTGCGTTTTCTAGCGCAAAATGTAAAGTCTTGTTTCGTCCTCTCACACAAGAGATCCAGTTTGCCACTGGACGGGGAAGCGTGACTTTTTCTTTTGGTTCATCTAGTTGTCTGAGATCTTTCAAAACTCCATTAATTGAAATAAGAGTACAGCTAGTGTCCTCATAAATTTTTATCAATTCCTGTTTATTCATTCTTCCACCTCTTCTACTTCTACGAGTGGGCTATCTAAGAGCCACCCGAGCCCTTTTAGATTCAACTCGTCAATCGTAAACGACTGTTTGAATTTTAATTTGTAGCGTCGATCATCATCGAGCTCGATCATGTATGTTCTCGTTGCCTTATTAAATCGTTTCGAATTGCAAAGCAAGCTCCGCAACGACTCGATCTTTCGGCCCGTTTGATCTGCGATCTCTTCCATGGTCCCGAACGCGATAAGCGTATCGTTTTTATAATACGCGAACGTGCGGACTTTCATTTCTGATCCCAATAGTTCCACGTCCGAAACTCCGAAATAATCGCATATAGCCTCGATTCCTGTTTTATCGGGTACACGATCCCCACGGATCCAGTAATCAATCGTGTTATAGGACCAGCCCAGCTTTCTTGAAAGCTGTGTTTTCGTGACTCCTTTTTCGTCCATTAGACGCTTTAGGTTCTTTTTCAAGGCCTCGCGCTGCTTTGGATCATATTTCACGTATTCCATTATTCGGCCTTCTTCCCCACTCAAAGATTTTCACATCGTATTTTTTGCCATTGACCGTTATCAATTTACTAGCTCCGAATACGTCTTTTTTATTTTCAATTCGTTTTATGAGTTCGACGCAAGTTTCACCAAGAGATAATTGACTTTCTATTTCGTCGTATCTCTTCTCTTCCATCTTGCCAATAACTTCATAGTACGTCTTCTCTTTCATTGTGCCACTCCTTCCGCTTGCTTTTCGAGCCATTCAAACAAGAGCCCGAATTGCTTTACGACCAGTTCGTCGTCATTGTGCTTTTTGCAGATCTCAGCGATCGCGTCAACGGTCCAAAACCAATACCGTTCACTTCCAAAACCGAGGCTTTGCGCGACTTGGTTATTC
>CAUQEY010000076.1:0-2734 GCA_963517175.1 uncultured Candidatus Saccharibacteria bacterium
CCGTCGAAGTTATCACGAAAATCTACGGTTTCCTTCTCGATATCTGCCAGAAGCTCAGCGCCCACCTTATCCATTCTGGCCTCAGTGTAACGTGAAGCCGCTGGATCATCACCGTCCATCGAACCGAAGTTACCCTGACCTTCTACCAAGGTGTAGCGCATTTTCCAAGGTTGCGCCAAATTCACCATTGCATCGTAAATCGAAGAATCACCGTGTGGGTGGTATTTACCCATCACTTCACCGACGATACGCGCCGACTTCACCGTGGCGTGTGGTGCACGCCAGCCATTTTTATACATCGCATAAAGAATACGGCGATGCACCGGCTTCAGACCGTCACGCACATCTGGCAAGGCACGATCAATAATCACCGACATCGAATAACGCAGGAAGGAATCCTCCATCACGTTCTCGACCGTCAATTCCTCGACCCCATCTACGGCACGATGCGCGGTTAGTCCGCCCAGATGAGCATCTTCCATCTCTTCTGCAGCTTCTTCAATCATTCCTTCTGCTACATTTTCTGCCGCGTTCATCTCAGCATTGATTTTTTCGTCATTTGGCTCTTGTGGAACTTTTTTATCGTTTTTCGTCATTTCTCATCCTTTCCTTAGAAGTCCAAATCATCAATATTAACTGAGGCAGCACGCGACTGAATAAAGTTTTTACGTAGTTCAACTTCCGTACCCATCAATTTAGTAAAGATCGCATCCGCTTTTTCCGCATCCTCGATATTCACCCGAATCAAAACACGATTCTCTGGATTCATCGTGGTATCCCAAAGCTGCTGCGCGTTCATTTCGCCAAGACCCTTAAAACGCTGTTGTGCGGTATAACCAGCCTGCTTGAAACGCTCATCCTCTGGATTAATTTTCAAACCCTCCTTCACACGTTCTTCGATACGCTGAGTCAATTTTTCCTCCAGGGCTGCTTCATCGTAAATATAATCAATTTTACGGTTCGCGCCCGTACCCTTAATCAAGCCAAATAGTGGTGGTTTCGCCAAATAGACGTGTCCACCTTTCACCACTTCTGGCATATAACGGAAGAAGAAAGTCAGAAGCAGCGTCGAAATATGCGCACCGTCCACATCGGCATCGGTCATGAATACAATCTTAAAATAACGTAGCCCAGAAATATCGAACTGATCACCAATTCCTACCCCCAAGGCCTTAATTAAAGATACCAACTCCGCATTCGCATACATCTTGTCCAATCTCGCGCGCTCGGTATTCAACACCTTACCACGAAGCGGCAAAATCGCCTGAATCTTCGAGTTGCGACCTTCCTTGGCGGAACCCGCCGCCGAGTTACCCTCTACGATGAAGAGTTCACACTCTGAACGATCTCTAGAAGAACAGTCGGCCAATTTCGAAGGCAAATTCAAACCTTCGAAGGCCCCCTTACGAATTACATTATCACGCGCCGCTCTTGCCGCCTTACGGGCACGTGCCGCCAAAGTTGCCTTCCCGACAATCTTCTTCGCAATCGCTGGATTTTCCTCGAGGAAATAACCGAAATATTCGCTCATCACCTTGTCGACGTAGCCACGCACCTCTGGGTTGCCTAATTTATTCTTGGTCTGGCCTTCGAATTCTGGATTTGGTAATTTCACCGAAATCACCGCTGTCAAACCTTCGCGAATGTCGTCACCGGTTAGGTTATCTTCTTTTTCCTTCAAAAGATTATTCTTGCGTGCATAATCATTTAGTACGCGGTTCAAAGCCGTACGAAAACCTACCACATGTGAACCACCTTCAGGGGTCAAAACGTTGTTAGCGAATGGCTTCATAGTTTCTGCGTAGGTATCATTATACTGAACGGCAATTTCCACTTCCGAATCTTCAATCTGTTTATCAACATAGAAAATCGTATCTGAAAGCACTTCTTTGCCGTTATTTAGACGCTTCACGTAGCTCTTAATCCCACCTTCAAAGTAAAAGGCCTCTTTCGCACCCGTACGTTCATCAAAGACCGAAATTAAAATTCCCTTAGTGAGGTAAGCCTGGTGTCTCGCATAATGTGACACCCAGTTGTAATCAAAAGTCGTCGTTTCCTTAAAAATGGTTGGATCTGGATAGAAAATAATACAGGTTCCCTGCTTCGTAGTACCACCTTCAATTTCCAATGGTGCCACAGTCTTACCCGTTTCAAATTCGATGTGATGGACTTTTTTCTCACGATAAACTTCGGCAATCATCTTGGTTGAAAGTGCGTTCACCACTGATGAACCCACCCCGTGGAGACCAGATGAAACCTTATAGCCACCGCCACCGAACTTACCACCGGCGTGTAGCACCGTCAAAACCGTTTCCAGCGTCGATTTATGCGTCTTTGGATGAAGATCTACCGGAATACCACGTCCGTTATCTTCCACCTTTACACCCCCGTCAGCCAGCAATGTAATTTCGACTTTATTTGCGTAACCAGCAATCGCCTCATCGATCGAGTTATCCGCAATCTCTTTAATTAAATGATGCAAACCATCATAACCGGTCGAACCGATATACATACCTGGACGCACACGAACAGGTTCAAGCCCCTCTAGAACTTGAATTTCTGAGCTGTCGTATTCTTCAACTTTTTGTTTTCCAGCCATCAAGAAAATACCTCTTTTAAGTTAACTTGATACCTCTCTGGCTCACCACCCACGTCTTTCCAAATGATTCTTCTAGAATCCCTTTTTCCAGTCGTTTTAACCTCACTTGATATCTACTTTAGTGTAACCATTTTT
>CAUQEY010000077.1:0-2726 GCA_963517175.1 uncultured Candidatus Saccharibacteria bacterium
AATTTTCATCGTTGTCCAAATTGTTAATTCAACGTGCGATTTAAATAAATCCTATATATTAAGAATTCTCGCAGTTTCCCTTTTTCGCAGTGGTCATTCCTGACTTGCTGAACTTAGTATTTATCTTATATCAAATTTTTAATTTATGCAAGTCTTTTTTCGGACTTTTTTGAAGATTTTTGAGTTTTTTTGGTTTTTCCCTAATTTTTAGTTGTTTTCTACGTATTTTTCGAGTTTTTGATGGAGAATTTGCTGATTTTTAGTAATTAGATTCAGCTGATTTTCGATTTCATATAGTCCGATTTTAATAATTCGAGATAAAGCTGGGTCTTTCTCAAAGCGAGTAGCGAATTTTTCGAAGTCCACGCGCGCTTCTTCGGTCCTTACGAAGCGGGCCATCAGCTTTAAATAAGTATCCAGAGATTTTCCATCCACGAGCTTAACCAGATAATCCCAATTCGCATAGAGCCAAGTGAAGGTTTTTTCACGCGTACGCTGATTAGCGAGTAAATCTCGGACAAATCCACGGTGATCCTGGGGGCGGATAGTTTGACTATCGGAAAGAAGTTTTAATAGAGTTTCGAGATGAGCCTCTTGCTTGGCATTGGTAATAATATCGAGAAGCAGGGTCTTAATCGTAGGGGAAGCGGTCTCTGTATATATACGGAGATACTCTGAGAAACGAGCTTCCTTGCTAGTTTTAAACTCGGCGTCGAGATATGGCAAAAGCAATTCCGGTGAGACAGCGGTAAAATCCAGCGGATTCTTATTAATATATATATTATATTGTTCAGTGAGACGTGACTTTGTTTCTTCATCATCAGCATAGATTGCGAGGCTAAGGATTAATTCGCGTAATTTTTTATCGTCATCAGTATCTTCTGGCTGTTCCGTCACACCAAGACGAGCTAGTCGATCAGAAATCAAAGTCTTAATATACTGCTTCAGATTAGCTTCGGCCGAAGTGTCAATCGGACAATAAATCTTGAGTTCCCCGAGAATTGACATAATAATTGACCAAATCGAAAAACTAGTTTCCTTACGGAAATGCATCAGGAGATCTAGACTGGCCGGCAAATCACCACGTGGGGTACGCAAAAGTAGACTCTGGTCAATTAGGAGGCGCAATTGCTGCTCCTGACTTAGCTCAGAGAAATGCGCGAGCTTGGCCTGGAGTTCTTCAGAGGTGAGACCGATAATATAATGTCCGGTCATATCGTCAGAAACCTGTACTAGTGGCCAAGATTCTTGATTACTTCGGCCGTCCAGATAGAAGCGTTCCTGCTTTTCCCCTTCAATAATTGGGAAGCCAGGACGCGTGATCCATTGGTTCATAAAATCTGAAACATTAAATTCAGCATAAGGTTGCAAGGCGGCCCAGAGATCATCGCCAGTAGTGTTTTGATATTGGTGCTTTTTAAAATAATCACGCAAACCCTTCAAGAAATTCCGTTCACCCATCAGGCGCATTAACATGAACATCAGATGTGAACCCTTGGCATAGACAATGGCCGGGTCAAAAAGAGTTTCAATCTCAGAAGGATGATTAACCGGTTGCTTCACCGCTTGAATATCTGGCGAGACATCGCGAGTCAAAGCATAATAACAGTCAGAAACAAAATATTCCTGCCAGACCCGCCATTCTGGACGAATCGCATCGAGACAGTAGTATTCCATCATGTTGGCGAAGCTTTCGTTTAACCAAAGATCGTCCCACCAAGCCATGGTGACGAGATTACCGAACCACTGATGAGATAATTCATGGGTAATCACTGTGGCGATTTGAATTTTATCGGTCAAAGTAGCGGTTTCGTCAATCAAGAGACAGGATTCACGATAAGTGACCAAGCCCCAGTTTTCCATAGCCCCGGCATCAAAATCTGGCACGGCTACCTGATCGAGCTTCGGCAACGGATACGGCACACCAAAAGCCTGATCATAAAAATCTAAGGCTTCCCCTGCGATCTGGTTCGGTTCAATCAGAGATTCTTTGGCTTGATTAAGTGGGGCGTAAGTAGTAATCGTGACGCCGTGCTGGTTTTTCGTGGTAACACTTTGAAAATGACCGAGACAGAGCGCCAAAAGATAGGTTGACATACGTAGCGTAGTTTCGAATTCCACAATCTTACGCGTCACCTCAGTATTAAGATTCATGGCGTTTGGGTCAGTTTTCGGATTGAGCTCACTATTAACTGAGGTATAAGTCAAAGTGCGCTCAGTCTTGATCGGCATATTGCTGAGAATTGTGTCAGTCGAATCAGTATCGATCACCCTGAGAGAAAACTTCGCCTTAGCGGCTGGCTCATCGACGCAGGGAAACATCATACGGGCATAGTGCGATTCAAACTGGGTAGAAACAATCCGCTCGATCTTCCCTTCATGCTCGTAAGTCGAAAGATAAAGCCCAGTCATACCGTGTGAAAGTTGCAAGGAATAACGGACTTCGATTATAATTTCGGCATCCTTGGCCGGTGACGCAAAACTAATGGTTTCTGTTTCAGCATCCTCCGTAAAAGTGGTCGGGCGCTGATTAATAGTTAGCTGATTAATTTTGAGATTTTTGGCGTGGAGTTTAACGGTGGAACTTTTGGCAGTACCCTGAATCTTCACTCGACCCTGAACCTGCTCGGTGTCTTTATTGATTCTTAATTCAATTTCGTATAATTCTGGTGTAAAGTATTTGGCTAATTGTTCCACCCTGTTCTCCTTAATCTAAAATTGCTTTA
>CAUQEY010000078.1:0-2721 GCA_963517175.1 uncultured Candidatus Saccharibacteria bacterium
GAAATTCTTTATGCATCGGTGACCTATTTCCGTCTCAAAGAAGGTTCTCAGGTTTCAGTAGTCATTCCAGCGAACAACGATGACGCCAATTGGGCTGCCGTCGAGGCGTCGCTCTAAATATGACGAAAGCCTTATATCGTAAATACCGTCCACTTAAACTCGCAGACGTTGTCGGTCAAGACGATACGATTCGTCAGTTACAAACTCAACTCACTAATCAAAAAATTTCTCACGGCTATCTTTTTGTCGGCGCCAGAGGCTGTGGCAAAACTTCGGTAGCCCGTATTTTTGCTCACGAAATTAACCATTTCGACTACCAACTTGAAGATAATTATGTCGACATCATCGAAATTGATGCTGCCGTATTTACCATGGTAGAGAATATTCGTGAACTGCGTGATAAGGCCATGCTCGCCCCGACCACCGGCAAATACAAGGTCTACATTATTGACGAAATACATATGCTCTCGAAGAATGCTTTTAACGCACTCTTAAAAATTCTCGAGGAACCACCAGAGCACATCGTTTTTATTTTCGCCACAACTAATCCAGAAAAAATTCCTGCCACCATTCTTTCGCGTGTGCAAATTTTTCACTTCAAATTGGCGGATAAATCCGTCATGCAACCATTTCTCGAAAATATTTGTCAAAAAGAGGGAATTAATATTGAGCAGGAAGCCTTATCGCTACTGATTGAACAAGGCGGTGGGTCCTTCCGTGATTCTTTATCGATTCTCGATCAATTAAGTAATCTTCATCCTGATAAATCTACCCTGATTACCACCGAAGAAGTTTCTTCTGCCTTGGGGGTACCTAAGCAAGTTCTCATTCAAGAGATATTAACAAGTTACGAACAGGAAAATGTTGACCAAATTCGCAGTCTCGTCGAAGAATTAATTAATCAAGGCAACAAAGCTGAGGGAATCGCGACTAGCCTCATTAAGGCCATCGTCCAAAACCCTACCGCCAAAAATCTCCATCTGATTAAAAAGCTTTACGCCGTCAATGGCGAATTTGCCAGCGCCAAGCTCATCGTAGCTCTAATTTTAGATCACTTTAAAGCTGCACCGATTACCATTTCCGCCCCTTCAACTCCACAAATTCAGGCCACAAATCCAGAAGTAAATACCCCAGCGCCAGAAGTAATAAACACGCAAGAGACCACGGAATCTCCTATCGCCGAACCGGCAGCGCCAGCGACTCCAGTGACCTCAGAGGAACCCGCTAAGCCTTCGATCAATCCAGAAATCCGCGAACGCTTAGTAAAGATTTCCAAGTCCAAACTTACCGAAAAAATCCAGGAGCGTGCGGAGATTCAGAATCAGCAAGTTCAAGCCGAAGCTATGACGATTCCAGAGGCCGTGGTCTCTGGTTCTGGTGATTTTAGCGCCAAAGGTTTTCTCGAAAACATCAAAAATATCGCCGAAACTCTCTTCGTCCCACTTAACAAATCTTATTTTGCTTACAAAACCGATCACCTAGAAATTTATCCTAGTGCCAAGGTTTGGTTTAATATTCTAAACAGCAAAAATAATCTTGAAGTCCTAAAAACCGCTATCAATGGTCTCAATATTACTATCATGAACCCCGACGAGCATAAAACTCCCAGTACCGCTGTCGATTTTAATCAATTTAGTGCCGGAAAATTGGAAGCTACACCAAAAACTGACGACACCTCACTTAGCGCGATTTCTGATATAATGGGTAACATACAAGAACTTGAAGATAGTCCATTCTAGGAGGTAATATGGCGGAATCAGCTCAACCAAGGTCGCAAAAATCGACCATTTCTCAAAATGACCCTAGCCTTTTTGGCGGTAAAGTTCCACCTCAGAATATTGAAGCTGAAAAATCTCTCCTTGGCTCCATACTACTCGACAGTACGACCTTTCCAGACATTCTTGAAAAACTTAAACCTATTGATTTTTATCACCAAATTCATGGACATATTTATCGCGCCATGATGAATCTCTATGAACGTAGTCAACCAATCGATCTTGTCACTTTGACTTCCGAGCTCAAATCCATGAAGCTTCTCAAGGAAGTCGGCGGTGCGACCTATATCTCTAATCTCACCATGGTTGTACCAACCGCTGCCAATGCGCTTTCCTATGCCAATCTCGTAGAACAAGCCTCGATTCGTCGCCGCCTCATCAAGGCCGGTACCGAAATTGCTACCAAGGCCTACGATTCTGCCAATGAAGTGGGCGCCATGCTGGGACAAGCTGAAAAAGAACTTTTTGCGGTTTCTGATAGTAATACAAAAACCGATTACACCGCACTTTCCGACCTTCTAGTCGACGCTTATGACCGTATGGAAATGCTCAGCAAAAATAAAGGCGCTCTCCGTGGCCTTAAGACTGGTTTTCGTGATCTTGACAACAAAACCGCCGGCCTCCAAAAAGGCGACTTAATTATTATCGGCGCGCGTCCAGCCATGGGTAAAACCACTTTTGCTCAAAACCTGGCCTACAATGTCGCCGGCATTAATAAATGTGGTGTCCTTTTCTTTTCTATGGAGATGGCAAAAAATGAAATTGTCGATCGTATTATCTCCACTACCTCTAATGTTGACTCTTGGCGCATCCGTACTGGTAATATCTCCAACGATGACTTCGCTAAAATTGGCGATGCCCTTGGCGAAATGGGTGAAATTCCACTCTACCTAGATGACACCAGCTCTATGACAATTTTGGAGCTTCGCAATAAAGCTCGTCGCGC
>CAUQEY010000079.1:0-2712 GCA_963517175.1 uncultured Candidatus Saccharibacteria bacterium
TAAATTTTCTGGTGTCTAAGACTGCTGTATAGTTAATTGTGACTTTATTGCTGGTTCGATCAAACATGTAGGACATATTGGTGACATTTTTAGTATTAAAGGCTGAAAGATCGAGAGTAGTAAAGCGTGTATTGGAGAACATGTAACTCATATCAGTAACTTTTTCAGTATTAAATTTCGCGGTGTTAGTAAAGTTACGAAAAGCAGTAGCATCGTTAAACATGTAACTCATGTCGGTAACATTTTTAGTATTGAATTTTGAAAAATCAATATCTTTTACATACCAACAACCGGCAAACATACGACTCATATTAGTTACCTCATCGGTCTTAAATTTGTCGCCGAGAATAAGATTTTCAAGATAATAACCGCCTTCAAACATCGCAAACATATTAGTGACTTTGCTAGTATCGAAGTATTGACCAAGATTTAGGGTTTTGACGTTATAAATTTTGCGGAACATACCTTCCATATTGGTAACATTTTTGGTAATAAAGTTATCACCAAGAATAATATTGTTGAATTTACTGTATTTATAACGTTGAGTTTGGTCATTACCGATAAGATAGCTCATGTCAGTAACTTCTTCGGTATTAAAAGAAGAAAGATTAAGTGAGGATTCGGTGTCAGTTTGGATGTTTTTGAACATGGCACGCATCTTTTTGAGCTTGGAATTATTAGCCTTGGTTGGCATATAAAAATAGGTATAACTTCGCGAATAATTTTCGAACATACTCTCTGCGTCGGTGAGATTTACGAAATTGGCCTTACTGAAGTTAATCATGGTGGTGTTGGAATTTTTATACATGGAATTAGTAGAGGTGGTATACTGACCAAAGTTTTCGGAAGCAGTATAGCTGCTATTGAAAGAAATTTGACTGCTTTCAAAAAGTGAAGTCATATCAGAGCTATTTTCAATAAAGTTGCCGGAGATGTAGGCACTATAGCTGCGTTTACCATTATTTTTAAAGGTTTGATTGGTGGAAATAGGGCCGGTGGTATTGAGGATTAGATGTGGATCAACGTTGGCATCTTCAAACATTGAATCAATATTAGTTGGATTAGATTTGGCAATAGCATTATAAAGATAAGCAGGAACATTTATCTTGTAGTAAGAAGATTCAGACTTGCTGAAGCTATCAATTTTATAATAGAAATGAGAAAAATTTTTAACTTTAGAGAAATCAAGAAGATTATTGGAAGGCCAAGCGGAAAAGATGTCATAGTAAAGATTCGCGAGGCCAGAAAACATATAGGACGAATCTTGATTAGCGACGATGTGGTGTGCATTAGACCAGACGGTGAGATCGTAGCGATTACTATAATTTTTGACGGCGGTAAGATAAACTGGTTCTTCAGAGTTTTCAATAGAAACTTTTACAGTTTTCTTGTCTGTACCAGATGGTTCAGCTTTGGCGAATTTAAAAGTAGAAATTTGGGATGGTAGTTCGGTGGTAGGATTGTTAAGAATAGTTGGATCTGTGACGCCAGTGGCTTCGCGGATGGCTTTATTAAAATCACGTCCGGTGACTAAAGTAGAGGTGATTTCATCGTTAACGATAAGTGAAAAAGTAATATCACCAACGTATTTTCCGGAGACAATTTGTTGATTAGCACGAGCAAAAAGATTAGCTTTATAAGTAAAACCATCTGACGGGGTGGCGGTATCGGATTTTTTTAGAAGAGTAGGGGCGCTAGGTTTGCCGATAGCATAATAACTTGAATCGCATCTATTAGTCGCGCCATATGGTTGGCTACAGAATCCCCAAATATTGATACCATCGGAAGGAAAACCGTAGTAGGAATTTTGCTTCAGAGGTTTAAGAATAGAATTTGGTGCTTTTTCGTTGGTAAAATTACCATTTTCATCACCACCAGAAACGTAGAGAGAGTAACCAGCAATACTACTGGTTTTAGCAATAGCTTGCATGCCGGAAGCGCGAAGCATGATTTGTTCGGTGCCTTGAGGGGTAAGATCGATGTTAAAATTGCCGGTAACGGTTAGAGACGCAGATGAATCTTCGGCATAAACATTGCTTGGGGAATTAAAAATGAGAAAAACCGACCCAAGTAGGGCTAGAAAGATAAAACTTTTCTTAACCAAAAAATTAATTCGGTTAAGACCTAAAAGTCTCAACACAAATAAACCTCCAATAAACTAATTATGCTTAATTATATATAAAATTAGCCGGATTTTCAAATGAAAAATAAATAGAAGTTTAAAAAATATCCCCGATATGGGGAATATTTGGGTGGTAATTTGGAGATTATTTAATTTCGGAACGGGGAAGGATATTGAGTTTGTATGGGTCGGAAGATTTGACGCCGGATAGAATTTCATAATAAGCGGCGGAAGCAACCATGGCAGCGTTATCGCCAGAAAATTTTGGTAGTGGGAAATAACATTTGAGATCTTTGAATTTTGATTCGAGTTTTTTGGCGTCTTCACGGAGGGTCTGATTAGCAGAAACTCCACCAGCAATGACGAGAGATTTGGTTTCGGGATTCTGCTTAATGGCAGCAGTAATTTTTTCGAGGAGAATATCGGTGACGGCTTGATCAAAAGAAGCGGCGAGATCGGCCTTGGTAGTTTCGTCGAGTAACTCGGCGAGTTTGGAAGAAGGATAGGAAATTGGGACGTTGACTAGATTTTGGACGGTGCGAAGGAAGGCGGATTTGAGACCAGAGAAGCAAAAATCGAGAGAATTGGCG
>CAUQEY010000080.1:0-2688 GCA_963517175.1 uncultured Candidatus Saccharibacteria bacterium
TTTGCTGAAATTGATCAAAATGAATTAAGTTTAGATGATTGGCGTTTTGTCGATGAATTATTCGGACTTCGTTTCTTCGATTGTCTTATTCTGCCATCAAACGAAATTCAAACGCTTATTAAAGAGCGCGCCGAAGCTAAACTAAATAAAGATTACGCCAAGGCCGACCAGATTCGCGAAGACTTAAAAGCCCATAATTTTAGTATTTTAGACACCAATCAAACCAGTTTCTGGCAATATCTTGAAACACCAATGATATAATCAAACAAAGGAGTATATGTCACACACAATTGATATCGACACAAAAACATTTGTCCGCTTCTGGCTAGTCTTAATCGCTTTTGCCGCCGCCGGATTTTTCATTATTAAAGCTGCCGGTGGTCTAATCATCGTCGGAATTTCCGCTTTTCTAGCAATCTCTCTTCATCCGCTAGCTAAACAAATCGATAAAATCGACAAACGTAAAAGTCGCCCTGGACTTTCTTCCGCGTTAGCAGTTTTTACCATTGCACTAGCTTTTGCCATTATCGTAGGAGTGATTGGTCCGGTTATTGTCGAGCAGGTTTCTAATTTTCTTGCTACCGCACCTGCTAAGATTTCGGAAGTTATCGACCATTTAGATATTAATGGTATTGGTAATTATTTTGGAATCCCCAATCTCCAAGATAGTTTAACTTCCGGTATTAAAAGTTTCAGTAGTACTATGCTCGGAAATATTAGCAATATTGCCGTCGGCAGTATCGGCGCCATTAGCAATATCATCACTAGTGTGATTCTTGCCATTGTTCTCACCATCCTCTTCATGCTTGAAGGCCCGACTATGATGCAAGATTTTTGGCGCGTCATGGCAGTCAAAGACAAAAAATCCGCCCACGTCTGGCAGCGCGTCATTACTCGTATGGGCAATGTGGTAGCAGCCTACGTCTCTTCTCAGGTCTTTATCGCCCTCCTCGACGGCCTTATGACTATGCTCGGCGTTTTTATCATCACTCTCATCTTCAATCTTCCAGTTACACTCGCGGTACCTCTCGGCCTCATTTCCTTCCTCTTCTTCCTCATTCCAATGTTTGGCCCGGTCATCGGCTGTATCTTGAATACCACTCTACTTTTCATTAACGCCCCAGGCGCCGCTATCGCTTTCTTCATTTTCTACCTCATCTATCAGCAAATTGAAAATAACATCATCGGCCCACGTATCCAGGGCAAAGGACTCAATCTTCCTCCGCTCGCCATCTTAATTTCGATTACTATCGGTATGTACGC
Organism: uncultured Candidatus Saccharibacteria bacterium; assembly: GCA_963517175.1. GTDB lineage: Bacteria > Patescibacteriota > Saccharimonadia > Saccharimonadales > Saccharimonadaceae > Nanosyncoccus. The sequence goes on from CAUQEY010000080.1 coordinate 1,264, forward strand.
CTTCGGCCTGATTGGCTGTATTGTGGCTATCCCAATCGCTGGCTGCATTAAAATTCTTTTCGAAGAAGCTTCCAATATCCGCGCTACGCTCGATGACGAAAAATAATTAAAATCCTAGGTCTAGTCCAAGATTAAAAAATGAATCATCCTGATTCGCTTGACTAGTCATCCAAAATTTCACATAATTAATAAGCACTTAAAAAGGAAAAAATTACTATGGAACAAGTTTTACCATTTCTTGAAGGAATGTTTTATATTGCAACTACCGATGGCGATCAGCCACATCTTCGCATTTTTGACGCCGCTGGTATCCTCGACGGCCACCTTTACATTGGTACCAAATCCAATAAACAGGTTTACGCTCAAATCGAAAAAAATCCTAAGGTCGAAATCTATGTCTTTAGCAATGAATTAGGTCTCATGCGTTTCACCGCTGAAGCTAAGACTGTTGCCGACAAAGAACTAAACCAAAAGGCTTACGAATCCACCGGCAAAACTTACGACGAAGCTTCTGCTGCTATTGAGCTCACCAACGTTCGTGGCTCTATCAAAACTAAAGACGGCGAAACTGTCGAGATTAATTTCTAAGATGGATAAGCAAGTCAGAAAACGAAATCTCTTAATTTATTTCACCGCCATCTCGGCTGGAATCCTTTTAATCTCAAACTTGGCTGCAACCAAGCTTTGGGACCTCTTCGGCATTCCAGTCGACGGGGGCGTAATTAGCTTCCCAATCTCTTATATCCTCGGTGATATTATCATTGAATTTTACGGCCAAAAAACCGCCAAGCACATCATTCTTGGCAGCCTCCTCGTCAATATCATTGCTGCGCTCACTTTTTGGATTGTCATCGCCCTGCCACCATTCGCTGGTACGGAAGGCATGCAAGAATCAATTGCCAATGTCCTAGGTTTTGCGCCACGCATTATCATCGGCTCACTTACCGCCTACCTATTTTCACAATTTTCCAACAACTACATTTTCGAAAAAATTAAACAAAAGACTGGCCAAAAACTCTTCATCGTCCGCGCCCTCACCTCTTCTTTTGTCGCACATTTTTTCGATACTTTAGTCTTTGAAATTGTCGCCTTCCTCGGCGTCTTGGCTTTTTCCGATTTTCTAAATCAAGCCATCTTCGCTTACATTATAGGCATCGGTATCGAAATCGTCTTGTCCCCAGTCGAAATCTTAATCGTAAAAAATCTCCGCAAATACATTCCAGCCCATAAAGTTGAAATCGCAAAAATCGCGGACCAAGCGACTGAAAAATAGGGAATCATGACGACTTCTGGTTTTTCTTTCGAAATTAATCAACGCATCCCAGGCAAGCTCGGCCGCGCCGGAACTATTCATACCCCACACGGCGACATTAAGACTCCAGCCTTTATGGCGGTCGGCACCACCGGGGCCATTCGCTTTCTTTC
>CAUQEY010000081.1:0-2671 GCA_963517175.1 uncultured Candidatus Saccharibacteria bacterium
AATTAATAAAAAGGAGTCAACCCACATGAAAATTCTCGTTACTGGAGGTACTGGCTACATTGGTTCACATACTGTCGTAGAATTAATTAAGGCTGGTCACGAAGTTACAATTATTGATAATTTATTTAATAGTAAAATCGAAGTTCTCGATAAAATCGCCACCCTCACTGGTACTAAGCCAGAGTTTCACAAGCTTGATATCTTGAACCTTAATGGTATGCGTGAACTTTTTCAGTCTCACGAATTTGAAGCAGTCATTCATTTTGCTGGCTTAAAGGCAGTCGCTGAATCTATCGAGAAACCCCTCGAATATTATGAAACCAACGTTCAAGGTACTGTCAATCTCTTAAAATGTATGGCTGAATTTAAGGTCAATAAAATCATCTTCAGTTCTTCCGCTACCGTTTATGGCGCAAAGAATTCCGGTAAACTCAGTGAAGATCTTACTACCGGTGTCGCCATTACTAATCCATACGGTGAAACCAAACACGTGATCGAAAAAATTCTGGAAGCTGAAGCGGTGGCTCGTCCAGAAATGTCTGTAGTAATCTTGCGCTACTTTAATCCAGTTGGTGCTCACGAATCCGGTCTGCTCGGTGAAGATCCAAACGGTATTCCAAACAATCTCATGCCAATCGTTATGAAAGTCAGAAGTGGTGAAATTAAAGAACTCGCCATCTACGGCAATGATTATGATACTCGAGACGGTACCTGTATTCGTGACTACATTCACGTCGTCGATCTCGCTCTTGGCCATTTGAAATCCATGCAAGCCTTCGAAAAGACCGGTACTTCCATTTATAATCTCGGTTCTGGTCGCGGCACTTCTGTGCTTGAAATTATACATGCCTTTGAAGAAGCTAATCATGCCGCTTTACCACATCATTTTGCTGACCGCCGCCCAGGTGATCTTGCTGAGATCTTTGCTGATCCTTCTAAAGCCAAGAGGGAATTGAACTGGGAAACTACGCACACTATTGAGGACGCGATGCGCGATACGATTAATTTCCTCGATTCCGCCAAATAAAGGAGTCTTATGAAAAAATCATCCTTGCCGGTTTTCGGTGTGGGGCCAATCTATGTAATCACTTGTAGTTTAATTACCGTACTGGCTTTTCACTTAAAACGGCAGGGATTTTTTCAGACTGGTGAAATTACCTCTTTTGATTTAGTTTTTCAAATTTTTGGAATCATATTAATTTTTACAGGCGTTTTTTTCTGGATTTATGCCGTATTAATTCAAAATATTGCTCACGAAATTCAATCCGGTAAACTCGTCACTACTGGAATTTATTCCGTCACGCGTCACCCGATTTATACGGCTTTTTTCTTTATTTTTAGTGGAATTTTAATTACCGCTCATAATTTATTTATGCTCGGATTTATTCTTTTCTTTTATTTATATCTCGTAGTTTTCATGCAAAATACGGAAGAAAAATGGTTAACTAAAAAATTTGGTCAAGAATATCTCGAATATGCCAAGCGAACTCCACGCATTCTTCCCAAAATTAAATTTAAATAAACTTATTTACGAATTTTCGCGGCCAGGCTGGCAAATGGAAGTACTAAAGGATTTAGGTACTTCCATTTTTTTGTCAGCGGCATCGCACTTCGCGCCACCGCTAAAGCATGAGAAATCTTAAAACGTAAATATAGTTTTTTCAGCCATTTTTGTTTTAAGTTCTTAATTTCTGTCGAATCATTTTTATCTTCCGCCCATTTTGTAATATTCTGGAAAGATTTCTGCCAGTTATTAAATTTCATCGATGAACTTGCCACCGTGCTTGTTTCAGTACCGTAGTTATAAATATAATTGGCTTTTAGAACCATACCGATACGATTAAAACCAGCTTCTTCCGCCGCCTTCAAATATCGTAAAACAAACATCGTATCTTCTGCAAAATCCCAACCTATCGGAAATTCTACCTTTGCTTTTTTGATCACCGAAAGTCGAAACATTTTATTAATCGCCGCGTACATCCTGCCGTCACTCGCTAGTAAACTTAAAATATAAGCGCGAAAATTCACTTCCTCCAGTCCCGTCCAGATTTCATTAGTAAAGAAATCTTTTTCGGTCTGCATTCTCAAGCGACGATAAACGTAGCCACAAACCGAGAGTGCGTTTCTCGGTTCTTTTTCTAAACTTTTCAGCAAATCTTCGATGTGAGTTTTCTTCACTTCATCATCCGAATCAATGAAGGTGACATATTCTCCCGAAGCTTTTTTTAGTCCCAAATTTCTCGCCCCCGCAGCCCCCTGATTTTTTTGGCGCAGAATCGTCATGTTCAGGTTTTTATTTTTAAGTTTACTTTGTCTAATGAATTCAGCAACCAAATCAAAACTACCATCTTTCGATCCGTCGTCTACACAAATGATTTCTAGATTTTCGTAACTTTGTTTAGTTAGTTTATCCAACAATTTGACTGCTGAATCGCCCGTGTTATAGATTGGAATAATTACAGAAATTAATGGTTTCATTTGTTTTGATTATAACATGCACCCTTGTTAAAACTCGCATATGATATAATTTATTTATGAATATTCCAAAAATTTGGAGCCGTAAAAATAGCATTCTTCTGAAGGAATTAGTCAAGACTGACTTTAAAATCCGCTATCAAGGTTCCGTCCTCGGTTATCTTTGGGCCGTCCTTCGTCCAATGCTTTTATTTGC
>CAUQEY010000082.1:0-2655 GCA_963517175.1 uncultured Candidatus Saccharibacteria bacterium
TCAAATTTACGATACCGACTATCATTTTGCGACCAGTTGTCCCAATCTGACGCGGTATATCCTTCATGTTTTAGAGCCATCCCGACATTGATCCATTCTTGATAGGATAAAATGGCCGGGTTGATATGCTCTAACAATGGCAACAAGTCAAATTCTCTTTCGTTGTTCATTTTACCCTTTATTTCCCTTTCTTAATTTGGTATATATTCCCTTGCAACGACGCCTATTGGTAATCTCCAACCATTCGCTGCTATTCGATCAATCATATTTCTAGCACTTTCAAACGACCACATTCCGACATTTTTAAAGCCTCGACTTTCAAGGAAGCGAATCTGTTTCGGCGTAGTCAACCCCTCACTTTGACGTTTATTCAAACGGTCAAGTAATAAGTTAGCTTTCCCAGCGTTCCCAACTTCTTCGGTAAAAATACCGTATTTTTCGAGTGCTCTGAGTTGTTTTTCTGAAGGCGGGGACATTTCCCACCCAAAACTAGGGACATAACTCGATAAGTCTTCAGCATGAATTGACATTTCAAATTGAAGCGGATCAACAAGTTTTCGTTTCCGTTTTCTCATTTCCGCAAGTTGTTTCGCAAGCGCTTCTTCACGTTCTGCCACGACGTCTTCAGCGCTCTTGGCTTCCATATCCTCAAGATCTAGCACGACGCCCGTTTCTTCTTCCATGTTTTCGACCATCTTTTTAGTCACTTCAGGACTTTCACAAATTAAATGAGCCGGTCTGCATAGTTCGTGCCGTTCGGTGTGCCATAAAAAGTCTAGCAATAGAAGCTCGTCTTTTCCGGGAAATAAACGCGTTCCACGTCCTACCATCTGCGAATAGAGCGCCCGGACTTTTGTCGGTCTTAATACCACCACGCAATCGACTGAAGGGCAATCCCACCCCTCCGTTAAAAGCATAGAGTTACAAAGAACGTTATAGCGTCCCTTTTCAAAGTCTTCGAGTACTTCTGCCCGGTCTTTCGATTCGCCGTTGACTTCAGCAGCTTTAAATCCTCGCTCGTTTAAGATATCGCGGAATTTTTGGCTAGTCTTCACAAGTGGAAGAAAGACGACCGTCTTCCTATCCTTGCAATATTCGGCCATTTCATCCGCAATTTGTACCAGATACGGATCAAGTGCCGTTCCGACGTCGCTAGCTTTAAAGTCACCAGCAGACATTGAAACACTCGACAAGTCAAGGTCAATCGGAATTGTTAAGGCTTTAATCTTGGATAGATATCCGTCTTTGATTGCTTGCACTAATGAGTATTCATAGGCTAGACTGTCGAAGTATGAGCCGAGGTTCTTCATATCTCCCCGGTCCGGTGTAGCCGTCACCCCCAAAACTTCCGAATCTTTAAAATAGTTTAAAACTTTCTGATATCCGTCTGAAATAGCGTGATGTGCTTCATCGACAACAATCGTATCAAACCAGTCAGGCGGGAATTGATTCAAGCGTTTCTCCCGTTGCATTGTCTGAACCGAACCAACAACGACGCGATACCATGAACCAATCGAAGTATTCTCCGCTTTTTCTAGTGCCGTACCGAGTCCCGTCGCGGTCTTTAGCTTATCGCTTGCTTGGTCTAGTAATTCGGAGCGGTGAGCAAGGACAAGGACGCGTTTTCCTTCTCTGACTTGATCTTCAATAATTTTTGAAAAGACGACCGTTTTCCCCGTTCCAGTCGGAAGGACTAGAAGGGTACGTTTTCGCCCTTCCGTCCATTCCTTCTGAACGGCTTCCCGCGCCTCTTGTTGATAAGGCCGTAATTCCATTTATACCCCCTTAAAATTGACCGGGATTGAATCCTTGCGCTGGTTGTTGGAATCCTTGTTGTGGTTGTTGATATCCAGCCATTGCTTGTCCCGGTTGTGCGTTCAATACTTTTGTATAGTCCACGTCTTCCGCGTAAATCATGCTTTTTACTTCGTTATATTTATTGCCGTTGTATTCACGGATTCCCACCTTACATACTCCGACTTTACCGATAATTGCGTTCCAGTCCATGCGAAGCGGTTCGCCTTTACGTTTTTGTCCGATTGAACCAAAGAATGCAGATAACATTCCCTCAGTCGAGCTATGCAAGAATAGGTTGTGCGTGAGTTCTTTTTCGCCCTCGTTCGCTTTAATCAAAACGTGAATCGTTGCCTTGTTGCAAGCTGGTAACTTGCCCGGGTTTTGCGGGTTCGGTGTGTGACGTCCACGGTCATAACTTTTTACGGTATAGTAGTATAAGCCTTCAGGTAATAGGACAAATTCAGAATCCTTCTGGATAGTGTCGTTCCAGTCATATTCGCGGTCAAAGTTGTTAGTATTGTTAAATTGTTGTTGTGTCATTTTGTTTTCTCCTTTAAGCTAAAATAGTGATTTTTTCGTTGTTAGCAAGTTCTTTTTTTAAATAATTTGCGATGCTTTCGACGGCTTCTAATTTCCATTTACCACCATCTGCTTCAAAAAGTGCCAGATTCGCCAACTTGTTGATTCGGAAGACAAATTGACTAGCAGGCTGATCTACTTCGTTGAAGGTACGATATGGTCGCAAAGTTACTGGATTTGGAGTCTTAGCTTGTGCTAAGCTAGCTACACCATCGCGAATTGTCGCCATTTGACTGATGCCATTGTCCTGTACTTCTGCACCTTTTTCGATTTTTAAAT
>CAUQEY010000083.1:0-2644 GCA_963517175.1 uncultured Candidatus Saccharibacteria bacterium
AGACGCAAATTATTTCTCAGCGCGTCGCTCACATATTGAACGTCACCCAAACCAATCCAAGCAACATCCTTTGTCTCACTTTTACTGACGCCGCCGCTACCAACATGCGCGATCGTCTCCGCACCGTGATTGGCAACTCCGCCGACGAATTGAACATCATGACCTATCACTCCTTCGGCAAAACCATCATCGGTCGTTACCAGAATTATGCCACCGAAATTGAACGTTTATCCGAAAAAAATATTAGCCCCGTCGAAGCCGAGAACTTCTTCCAGCAACTTCTTGACGAGCTACCTATTACTAATCCGTTGCGAGCTAATAAAGCTAGTGAAGTATCCGGATTAATCAATAAACTTAAAAATGCTAATCTTTCCATCGCTGACCTAAAAATCATTCAGGAAGCCAATCAAAAAGATATTGAAAATCTCAACCAAGCTCTCGCCGCCACCACCATTGGTAAAGCCAGTAGTGGCAATTTTGAAAGTAAATGCAAGGAACGCTATTTCCCGATTCTTACCGTATTAGGTCAAGTCAGTTCTTCCCATGATCAAAACATCTTACCAAACGTACCATATATTTCCAGCGAGCTCTATCGCCAGATGCTTGATCTTTATCAGTCTGAAATCACCAAAGATAAACCTTCTATTGCAGCTCTAAAAAAATTTACCGATAAACATTTCACTTTAAATGCTAGTGGAGTTTGTTATTATAAACAAACTAACGACATTGTTAAATTTTCCACCATTCTAGATTTTTGTCAAAAATACCAGACCTATCTCACCGACAGCCGTTTAGTTGACTACGCCGATATGATTCTTGAAGCTATTAAACATCTAGAGACTGACCCAGATTTTAGAGCCATGATGGCTGAGCAGTTTCAATATATCATGCTCGATGAGTTTCAAGATTCCAATCCGGCTCAGGTTCGTTTAATTCAACTTATTACCGACTACGATAAGCCGGAAATTATGGCCGTAGGTGATGACGACCAGACTATTTATGAATTCCAAGGCGCACTTTCTTCCAATCTCGTCGATTTCTACCAGCATTACCAAGCCAAAATCATTATTCTTAAAGAAAATTATCGTTCAACCAGTGAAATTCTTACTTTGTCGCGTAAAATTGCTGATCAAATTCCCGATAGCTTCGTTAAATCCGAGTCCGTCCTAAACAGCCTGGGTGAAACTTCTGGTGACTTCACTAAAAATCTTCATGCCGCCAGAAACTCAGAATTATCAAAAATCACTAGTGACGATCAGGCACTTCAACCGATTAACCATCCAAACACTCGTATTTCTCGTCATCACTTCGGTGACACCATTTCTGAGTATCAGTGGGTCGCCGAAACCATCCATAATCTTATCCAAAGTGGGGAAGAGCAAAAAAATATTGCCATTATCGCCCGAAAACACGATATCTTGAAGGCAATACTGCCATATCTTCGCAAATACGACAATATTAACGTCACTTACGAACGAAAGGAAAATATTCTTGAAGATGCCAAAATCAAAGAACTTCATGACCTACTTCGTGTCGTTCATCAGCTCGCATCTGGTCAAGACCCCCTTGATTTACTTGCAGAAATTATAAGCGCCGACTACCTCGGACTTAACCCACTTGATTTTGTGCAACTAGTTCACACTGGATATCACGACCATCGTCATTTTCTTGATTATTTGCTCGGATATCAAAAACTTCCCGCCGTACAAAATTTTGCCAAATTCCTCGCTGAACTTGCCAAAAAAACTCTCACCTCGTCTGTCGAAGACATGATAAATTTCCTCATCAACTTAAAACCAATTTATCTTAATCCTGAAACTTCAGAAGTCAATTCTGAATCTAATGAAACAATAAAATCAAACCCTAATTCCGCCATCATCGATCCATTCGAAATTGGCTCTGAGTCTACCACATCTACCGAAAAATCTCTATATATTTCACCATTTTTACCAAATCTTGATTATGAAAATCCGGAAACTCTAGCTAAACAACTGACCTCCAAGGAAGTTCGCCAGATGGTAGATTTTTACCAAAATCTCGCCACCTTGAAAGAGGAATTTTACAATTTCACCAAGGCTGATCATCCAAAGCTTGCCGACTACATCGATTTTCTCGATAAATATCAAGCCACCAATACTGCCATCCAAAAATCTGCAATTTTTTCCGATGACCAAAACGCCGTCACTCTAATCTCCGCTCATAAATCTAAAGGTCTTGAATTTAAACACGTCTTTCTCCTTGATCTTTCGGATGCTCATTGGAATCAAAACCGTGGATCACAGGGAATTAAACCACCTTTTAATCTGACTTTTGTCAATGGCGCTACCGAAAGTGAAGGATGTAATCTACGCCTCCTCTTTGTGGCCATGACTCGTGCCGCTAAATCTCTCACCATGACCAGTGCCACTATTAATCACAACCAGAGCATCACCAAGTCGCTTGGTATGATGATGGAAATAAATGAGGAAAAAATTATTAAAACCTCTCCATTATTAGAAGCACCTGAAATTTTCCAACACCCATCCGATAATTCTGAAATTACCGAATTACAACATCTAAAATCTACCTGGCTCGACAAATATCTCGATCCAAAAGACGATTTACTCAAATATCTTCACGCCAAAGCCGATAATATTTGGCTTTC
>CAUQEY010000084.1:0-2626 GCA_963517175.1 uncultured Candidatus Saccharibacteria bacterium
CAATTTCCACGCTCGAGGTTAAATTCACCACCGTCGGTTTCACTTCCGTCTTTTTCGCGTCACCCCGATTGATCAGACTTACCGCGCCAAGCGTCAATCCTGCCGTCCCCAGAGCCAACGCCGTACTCAGCCCTACGAAACGCAACACTTTTTTACGTTTTCGTCTTTTCTCTTCCTTAATCCTCGTCGACTCCAGAATCACTTCTTCCCGCTTCGAGGCAATCGTCTTATTAATTCTCACTTTTATCGCCTTTTTATTTTCAAAAACTATTTTACCCTGATTCTTTCAAATCCTGTTTTTTAATCTTATTTCTTCAAGCCCAACACTAATTTTGCTAGCGACTCGCTCGCATCTAATTTCGCATATTTCTTAAAATTCATCACCAATTTAGCTTGTTTTTCACTATTTTTTAGCAAATTCAAAATCTTTTTCAATAATTTTTCTGGAGCCATCTCCATGTCGCGGTCCAAAATCATTTCCACCGCTTCATCGCGCGCTAATTTTTCCGCATTTTTCACCTGATGTCCGCCCGGTAATTTTTCAAACGGCACCAAAATTGTTGGCTTTCCCAGACTGGCTAGTTCCGCCATTGTGGTCGCCCCCGCCCGCGACACCACAATATCTCCCGCACCTAAAATTTCGTGCATCACTGGCGAAAAATTCCACATGCGGAATTCCGAAGTCAATTTACCTTTTTCCCAAGTTTCGTATTTCTTAAGATCAATCATATCCTCGTAATGCTTACGACCAGACACTAGACCCACCGATGTATATTTCAAAAGTTCTGGCAAAATTTCACGAATCGCCTGATTAATATGCATCGACCCCTGTGATCCACCCGTCACAATCACCAAATTTCGTTCCGGATCAAATCCTAATTCTCTCTTCAAGCGTCTCTTTTTGCTCTCCACTACTTTTTCAAATTCCTTCCCCACCGGAATCCCCACGAACACATAGCGCGAATCTTCTTTTTCCACCGGCGTACCCATAGCAATAATTTTCGCTTTTTTACTCAAAATTCGGTTCGCTAATCCCATCGTTGCGTCCGATTCGTGAATCAAATATGGAATCTTAAAAATTCCCGCCACAATTCCGACCGGCAACCCCACGAATCCACCTTTCAAAAAAATCACATCTGGACGATTCTCTTTTCGACTAAAACGCCATAAAGTTTGAAAAAATCCTAAAGCAAAGCCAGTCACACCCGCAATATTTCCAAACACCACATCGAAGAAGGTTTTCGCGTGATTATCAAAATAATCCGACAATTTCAAACCATGATAACGATGAAATTTCCCCGCGAAAACCTTACGCACGCGCAGATATAATTTCACCCCCGTTTCTTCTTCGCCACCCCAAGCTAACTTCGCTTCATTTGCCAGCTTCACCACATTCTTATAGTATTTCGCATCGGTCCAGAATTCGATTTTACTCTTCGGCTTCATCTTCAAAATTTCTTGCACCACCGACATCGCCGGAGTAATATGTCCGCCCGATCCGCCGCCTACTACTAAAATTTTCATCTTCTTCCTCCCAATCTACTGCTTCTACTCGTTCTTAAATTATTTTTAATTTCCTCATTTCGCTCATCATCTGAAATTTCCGTCCTCGAAGTAAACCGTGAAATATTGATTACCAGTCCCAATCCAAAACACGTTATCAGAAGACTCGTTCCACCCTTCGAAAGTAACGGCAAAGTAATCCCGGTCAGCGGAATTAACGCAATCATCGCACTAATATTCACCGCCACCTGTGAAAACAGCCAAGCAAACACCCCCATCGTCACTAATCTAAAATAGAGATTTTCCGAAGTATTCGCCACTTTCAAAATTTCCATGAATAAATGTACATAAAGTCCAATCACCGCCACCGCCCCGACAAATCCCCACATTTCCGAAACCACCGCGAACATTGAGTCGGTAATTGACTCTGGCAAATATCCCGCCGTTTGCACGTTATTCCCGATTCCCACTCCGAGAAATCCACCAGACCCCACCTTGATTAGCGCATTTTCAATATGATAATCCGTCGTCGCATCACCCTTACCCGTAAAAGTAAACAAGCGTTCACGACGGTGCGGTGAAGACAAAATCATCCCCACACCCAGCGCCAAAATTACCGCAAACAAAATCATAATTTTCCAAATCTTAATCCCCGCCACAAATAAAATCGTCAGCGCAATCACCCCGAGCGGTACCGCCGAACCCAAGTCTTTCTGAGACACCACAATCAAAAACAGTGAAACTCCTAAAACACCAAAAAATTTCGCATAAAATTGATAACCTTCTCTCAAAATTTCTGCACTTGCCCGCCCATTCGCTTGACCACGTGCTAAAATTTTTGCCACCAATCTTTCCAACTTATTCCCTCGAACGCTTCCCTTCACGAAGTTTCCCGCGCCAAAATTCTGGCCATAACTATTACGCCCAAAATTCACCTGATTAGAAAAACCAGCCTGTCTCGTAGCTCCAGCCTGACCCGAAAACCCCATCTGGTTCATATAACCCTTCTCACTCGCGGTTTTGCCACTCCTTATCCTTCTAATCACCGCAAATAAATCCATTAAAGCTTGCATCAACATTCCGAGTGCCGTCGTCCTGCCAGCCTCTTCCAAAAATCCACCCC
>CAUQEY010000085.1:0-2609 GCA_963517175.1 uncultured Candidatus Saccharibacteria bacterium
AGTAATAAAAACTAGTTACAACATATATTATAACACAAAATGTCAAGAAACACAAAAAAACAGGCTCTTAACCTGAATTACTGGTGGACGATAGAGGATTTGAACCTCTGACCTCGTCTACGTCAAAGACGCGCTCTAGCCAACTGAGCTAATCGTCCAGCAAATTTATTATATGATATTTGAGCGAAGATTTCAACCATAATTTAATTGAAAGAAAAAAGACCCCCGAATGGAGGTCTTTTTAATCAATCTTAGCGGCGATAGCCGGATTTCTTACCTTTCTTGAGGAAGACGACGGCGAGGAGAGAGAGGAAGGCGAAGACGGCAATGCCGGAAGCGAGAAAGTCTGAGGATGAAAGATTCATACCTGCGAAGACGGATCCACCAGTGTTAGGTACGGCTGGGGTTTTCTTACCGCCATTCTTACCTGGAGTGGCTGGTTTGTCTTCTGGCTTAGCTGGTTCATCCTTGCCGGTAAACTTGAAGCTAGCAACTTCTGGTTTTTCGAGATCATCACCAGCACCGTTTAGAGCTACGACTTCGAGAGTGTAATCACCCTTGTCCAATTTATTATTAATATCTTCTGAATTGAGTTCAATAGTACCACCGTTAGTCATGGCAACTGGATCAGTGATTTCGATTTCTTTATCACCAACATTTTGGCCGTTTTTATTCTTCAAGGTAACCTTAACTTTAGCGACGCCACCAGCGTGAGCAATACGAAAGCCGGTGTAACCACGTGGGTTAGTCTGGGTTTTCTCAACTGCTACTGGAACATAGTTAAATTCTACAGTATCAGCAGTCTCAGCTTTACCGTCGACGGTAACCTTAATAGAGACCTTACCAAAGACACCATTAGTGAGCTGTTGCATGTCGAGAGGGATTTTCTTCGAACCGCTATTAGCTGCACCAGCATTACTTACGTCAACAGTTTCGTTAGCGATAGTGGTGGTAGTACCGTCTTTGTCGGTGAGTTTGATTTCGTATTCAATAGTTTTTGACTTGGTGAAATCAATATTGAGTGGTACTTGATTTTCAAGCACCTTGCTATCTGAGGTAGGAGACTTGATAGCAACTGATTGACCGTTTGGAAGAACGGTGACCTGGACGGTTACTTCAGAAGAAGTAGCTTCCTGGGCGTAAGTTTGATTAGTGAGCGCCAGGCCGCCGAGTAGGGTCAAGCCTGCTATTCCTAATGCGCCGATGATTGATTTTTTATTCATTTTTCGCCTTTATTATTTTTATTTTTATCTGTGCCAGGGTCTAAATAATTAACTTAGACTTCTGAGCACGACGCTTTCTAAGTACGATGATAAACCATACCACAGCCGTTGTCAATAGCATAAACAGAATAATTAAAACAAAGATAGGTACGATTAAGACAATCTTGGTAGATTTTTCTTCTTTGCCACCAGCCGAGATGGTGGAAGTAATGCGATAAATACCGAAGGCTGGGCTGTCCTTCCATTCGAGATCAACATCACGAGTGGTATCTGGTAAGACATCGAAACCCTTCGTATCTTCAAAGATAGAACCACCGAAAAGCTTTTCTACCTTCATGCTAACAGTGGCACGAAAGTCGGTATTACCAGTATTTTCAACGGTGGCAGAAGTGCGAATATTGCCAGACACACGGAAGCCATCGAGATGGTACTTGGAGATTTTAGCTTCTTCCCTGGTTTCGCCCTCAGTTTTACCATAGAGAGTCAAACCGACGCGGGAAACCGTTTTAATACCAGTGGAATTGAGGTCATCTTTAGGGATGGCTTCAGCGAAGATGACGGCGTATTGACCGCCGGCAGGAACATCTTGAGGTACGGTGACACGATATTTCACAACCTTGGTCTCGTTTGGCTGCACAGAATAAGTAACATCAGAGACATATTTACCGGAAGCATCTTCAAAGGTTGTCCAGCGTGTAATCTGAGTACGTGAACTTTCCTTCGAGAAGTTTAGTTCATATTTTTCATTGGAAACGGAATATGGAGTGGCATAAACCTTAAAATCGAACGGATCGGTACCAATATTAGAAACATTGAAGGTGAAGTCGGAAACGTCACCACCCTTGAGGTAAACAGTGTTTTTGACTGGAGAAATTTGGATTTGGACTTTTGGTTTTTCAGCTGGTTTTTCGTCGGCATAAGTAGCAGAAGCTTTCGCTAAACCGAAGAAGCCGGAGAGACCTAGCCCGAAGAGGGCTAGAGTCAAGACACGTTTAAAATTATTTTTCATCAAATACTCCTTTAGAAATCAGATTCGACGCGAGGTGCGGACTTGGTATTAGATTTTTTATTCTCATATTTCTTTGAAACGAGCCAGAAGATAACTGAGAGGATAAAGAGAACGAGTAAGACGATAAGCCAGATTGGGCAAAGAATCACGAGCTTACGGGAAGTATTGTGGGCGCTACCAAAGGTAATATCTTGCTCGACCCAGAAGATACCGATACCCGGAGATTTTTCCCAAGTTTCCTTGCTGAGACGCTTAGTATTAGGGAGAGTGGTGCGGTAGGTAGGATTTTCTTCGTTAGTATAGACCTCTTCCTTAGAGAAGAATGGGAAGACACGGAGAACGTACTTGACATCCTCATCGGTGTTACCACAGTTTTC
>CAUQEY010000086.1:0-2591 GCA_963517175.1 uncultured Candidatus Saccharibacteria bacterium
AGCTCGTGTCGTGAGATGTTTGGTTAAGTCCATCAACGAGCGCAACCCTTGCAACTAGTTGGATTTTTCTAGTTGGACTGCCCCGGTAACGGGGAGGAAGGAGGGGATGATGTCAGGTCATTATTTCCCTTACGCCTTGGGCTAGAAACGTGCTACAATGGCTGGTACAAAGTGCAAAAGCGAACTCGCGAGAGCAAGCAAATCACATCAAAACCAGTCCCAGTTCGGATTGGAGGCTGAAACTCGCCTCCATGAAGTCGGAATCGCTAGTAATCGTAAATCAGCAAGTTACGGTGAATACGTTCCCGGGTCTTGTACACACCGCCCGTCAAACCATGAGAGTGACCAACACCCGAAGTCCGATTCGTCGGCCTAAGGTGGGGGGCATGATTGGGGTTAAGTCGTAACAAGGTATCCGTACCGGAAGGTGCGGATGGATTACCTCCTTTCTAGGGAGAAATCAGGGGGCTTATCTGGTAAAACAGATTGGCTACCCAGGTCGGTCCGATTATTATGAAAAGCTTGCATAATAATCATAACGGATTTAAGCTAAAACTTTGTATAGACAAGATGAATTGCACAAGTAAATTGTTAAAAACTAAAAAATCACTCTTTCGGGAGTGATTTTTTAATGATTGTGGTTAATGAATTAATGTTTTTATAAAAATTAGCGACCAAAACGGAAGAAAGTATCAATAAAAATACCCAGAATGATCGTGTGGATGTTGAGCATCACTAGAATACTAATGCCAAGTGCAACTAATCCCCATTTTTTATACCGTTCATAATCCGAGAGGCCAGCTCCGATATTGTCAGCAACCTTACGGTGATAACCGACAAATAAAGCGCTAAGAATAGTCAGTACCACCCCAAGCATAAAAGTTCCAAAACTAAATTTTTCCATATTTTTAATTATATACTTGCAAAACTAAAAAATCTAGTGTAAAATACTTACTAGTCTTTGCTATGGGGCGTTAGCTCAGTTGGCTAGAGCACCTGCTTTGCAAGCAGGGGGTCCAGGGTTCGAGTCCCTGACGCTCCACCATAATCAAAAGACGGGCGGTTAGCTCAGCTGGTTAGAGCGCGTCTCTGATAAGGACGAGGTCGGAGGTTCAAGTCCTCCACCGCCCACCACGTAAACCCTACTATGGGGATTTTTATTTTTTAACTTTAAAATACCCCGTAATGGGGTATTTTAAGTAAATTATGCGATAGTTATCGTTTTTGCTCAAGTTTTTGATTTAATTTATTGATTTCATGAATTAATCGAACAGAGGTTTCTGCGGAAGCTTTAGTATTTTCTTGTTCGAGCGTTGCTACTTGGTAGATTTTGTAAGTTAAAAATCCTAGCCATGCCAAGACCACAATCAGTAAGACTATTAAGATGGTTTTTTGATAATTATTATTATTATTTTTCATATTTTAAGCCTTTCGTTATTATTATTATTATTATTATTCATTAAAATACTAAAAAACACAAGCTTATTCTATAAGATTGGATCCGTATAATAAATAAGAGGATAAAGACTGGCTAACTCTTTAGATGAGGTGATTAGTAAAAATTACAACAAAAATGATCAAAAAAAGTCTTGCAATTATTTTTACAGCGGGGTATAATACCTACCAGCTTTTGAGATAAGTTCGCCCGATTACCACTAGAACCTCTATCCGCACTATAATTTATAAAAAAGGACTTTACAAAATATTTAAAATGTGCTATAATCCACAAGAGTTGTGATGTAGCGCACAATTTGAAGAATACATTAGCTATAATCTAAATGGTTGTAATTAATCTATTCTCCAAAGTGAATAATGGGAATATGAAGTTTAACAATTTGGATGAGAAAAATTTTCAATCTTAAAATAATATATTTTAAGGACATATGAGTAAATGACGACGGCTTAATTGGTAATAACCAATTATTAGTCAAAGTCAATGCATAAAAAGTTACTCAAGAGCATACAATGGATGCCTAGACATATATTACCGAAGAAAGACGTGTGAGACTGCGATAAGTCTTGGGGAGCTGTCAAAAAAGCTGTGATCCAGGAATTTCTGAATGGGGAAACCTAATATGAGTAATGTCATATTGTTATTGTCTGAATACATAGGGCAATAGACGGGAACCGACTGAACTGAAACATCTTAGTAGGTCGAGGAAGAGAAAATAACCAATGATTTTCGGAGTAGTGGCGAGCGAAACGGAAATAGTCCAAACTTTTTAGGTTTTTGTGTATTAATTTATACAAATAAGCTGATAGGCGAATATCTAAAAGGGGTTGTGAGAAATTTGATACCAAGTCAGTTAATTCGAAATTCGAGTTCACTGATTTGTGACCACGGGCTATCAACTGTGGTGTAAGGTAAAAAATCGGCGTAGTTAGCAGAATCGTTTGAATGGCGAGTCAAAGAGTGTGAGAACCACGTACGCGAAAACGACGCTGACCTTATTTCAAGTTATCTCGAGTAGGGCGAGGCACGAGAAACCTTGTCTGAAGCCGGCAGGACCACCTGCCAAGACTAAACATAATATATGATCGATAGTGAACTAGTACAGCGATGGAAAGGTGAAAAGAACCCCGGGAGGGGA
>CAUQEY010000087.1:0-2553 GCA_963517175.1 uncultured Candidatus Saccharibacteria bacterium
CCGAAAATACAGCGCTAACTAATGTGAGTTCTGCTGTGGGAGCGAAAATCGATTCCATAAATACTAACTCGACACTAAATAATTTGCCAAATAACACTTGGGGCTATAAGTTCGGATCGAACATGAATTATGTGCCGATTCCAGCCTTATCTACACCGGCGCAAATTGTCCAAACCGCAGGGAAAACCAATGGCAATGAATCGAACCAGTTGAGCATTGGCATGAAATTAGCGGATAATCTAGAATCAGGGAATTACACAAACAAATTAATCTTATCTTTTGTTTCGAACCCATATCAAATGCGTGCCATGATGACGAACGGGCCGGATTTCAATGCAAAACTAAAAGCCTTGGAAACCGCTACAAATAAAATCGAGCATTTTAAGAAGAGTACTGTAGCGCCAGCTGCTTCCACGAATGACGTGAATATAGATGATGAAGAATCTGATTATGAAATTAAACTTTGGTTAAACCCGACCGATAAGACGGCTTATTACTATGCTGAACCTGAGAAGGTGTATTTGAATGAGGATATGAACTCTATGTTTCGCAATATGTCTAGCCTTATCTCACTTGACCTCTCTAACTTCGACACCTATAAGGTAACGAATATGAGCTATATGTTTTTTAATACATCTAGCCTTGCCTTACTTAACCTTTCCAATTTTGATACCTCTCAGGTGATGAATATGGACTCTATATTTCGTAGCATGACTAATCTCACCACTCTTAATCTCTCCAATTTTAATACTTCGAAGGTAATGTATATGAATCGTATGTTTTCCGATATGCATAATCTTACCGCTCTTAATCTCTCCAATTTCGATACCTCCCAGGTGACGGATATGCATGACATGTTTTCTAATATAAGAAATCTTACCAACCTTAATCTTTCCAATTTTAATACTTCAAAGGTAACTGATATGGGCTTTATGTTTTATCACATGTCTAGTCTCATTTCACTGAATCTTTCTAATTTCAATACCAGTAATGTAACTGATATGAGTTCTATGTTTGCTGAGGCGCATAAAATTAAAACATTGAACCTAGGACATTTAAATACTAGTCGGGTGACGACGATGGAAAAAATGTTTGATAATATGTGGGTGCTGGAAAGTTTGGATGTTTCGAGTTTTGATACGAGTAATGTGACGAATATGGCCCACATGTTTGGTGGATTAGCAAAAATTACGACACTGAACTTGGATAATTTTAATACTTCAAAAGTGACGAATATGGCATATATGTTTAATTCGATGGTGACATTGGAGAATTTGAGTTTGCCAAGTTTCGATACACGTAATGTGACTACTATGGCGGAGATGTTTGGTAGTATGGAGGGGTTGAAGAATTTGAATATTTCAAGTTTTGATACAAGTAGTGTAAGAGATTTTCGATATATGTTTGGATTAGGTGGGGCGGATACCTATGGACATGATCAGGTGGATCATTTGGAGCATATTTATGCCTCGAAAAAGTTTGTGATCTCGGCAATGGAAACGGGCGGTAGTGATGGAATTTTTTACCGTAGGCCAAGTTTGACGGTGGGCGCGGGATGTACTTATGTTTCGGGGACGGGAAATCCATTTTGTGTGGGTTCTACCTGGGTGGTGGTTCCGTAAAAATTAGGCTTAATTTTCTATATCGGTTATGCTAAGATAAATCTATATGGGAATGGGGAAAAGTGCGATTTTTGATATTTATAAAAAGAATATGAGAAATTTTGCTGGTTTTCTTGCATTTCTTTTCTTGGGGAATTTAGGTTTTATAGTTTTGGGTGGGGAAAGAGTGTCGGCTGCATTTGTGCCGACACTTTCTGCTTCTGTGGATAAGACTGATGTGTCATTGAATGGTCGTGATTTTTTGCAGTATAGTGCAAATATCAGGACGTTTGATATTAGATACACAACAAATAGTAATTTAAAAAATGGCTTTACCGCATCACTTAGCACTGAAAGTGATGAAACTGCACTTATTAATGATGAAGTTGGTAGCACTACAAAAATTAAAAGTATAGACAATACTAAGTCTCTTTATGAACTTGAACAAAATAGTTGGGGAATACGAATGCCTAACAGTTCAAAATATGATCCCATTCCAGGTGCGTCTTCAGCGAGAGTATTTACGGAAAACAATTGGCAGTATGAGTTATCTATTGGAATAAGGGTTGGCGATAATCTTGAAAGTGGCAGATATTCAAATAAGTTAATTTTTTCAATGATCTCTAATCCCTATGAGCTTATTGCAGAAACTACGAGTGGGTATAAATTTAATGATATAATGAAATCTTTTGATACGATTGGGGAGGGGTATTATGCAAAAAAAGGAGAGAATATTGTCTATATTAAAAGATCGGATACTCCGCCATCCGCACTAGCTAATGTAAAAAATCTAGAGAGTAAGTATTCTGATTATGAAATTAAGACGTGGTACGATGAAGGTTCAAAAACAATTTACTATTATTGTGAAAAAGACAATATTTTTCTAAATAATGATAGTAGGAGTATGTTTTGGGGATTTAAAAATTTATTAAATATAGATCTTGAGCATTTT
>CAUQEY010000088.1:0-2536 GCA_963517175.1 uncultured Candidatus Saccharibacteria bacterium
TCGAGAACCTCAAGAGCGAATTCTTCATCCCCCTCATGGTCGACCACCTCATCCGCAAGGGTCAAGCCACTTGCGAGGTACTCGACACCACTTCCAAGTGGTTCGGCGTCACCTATCCCGAAGATCGTCCCGAAGTAGTGGCCAAGTTTGCCAAACTCGGTGCCGACGGTGTCTACCCCGAAAAGATGTTCTAATCCCCACAGCGGATTAGTCCTTACTTAGTTCTCTAAGACACTTTGAGCGAGATATCATCCTCTGATGGTATCTCGCTCATTTTTTCTGTTCAAGCACACAAGCGCGCCTCATCTCCCTATTCTAAAGTCAACCGTCGGCTGAAGCCTTGATGAACCAGCAATAAGGGAACAAGTCGCGGTTGATATAGATA
This sequence comes from uncultured Candidatus Saccharibacteria bacterium, assembly GCA_963517175.1. Classification (GTDB taxonomy): domain Bacteria; phylum Patescibacteriota; class Saccharimonadia; order Saccharimonadales; family Saccharimonadaceae; genus Nanosyncoccus. The sequence goes on from CAUQEY010000088.1 coordinate 386, forward strand.
ATCTGGCAGGAGAAGAAAATACTTCGTAAAATCTGGCAGAGATTTACTCAAATTAGCAAGGGTCTGCTTCAACATATACTAGCAAGAAGGTGAATCAGAGTTACTACTTTGACTCACCCCCTTATTTCTTTACTATGTTAGTTAATTGAGTGTTAGTGGAATATCTGCGATATAAGGGAGGAAGGATTCTTTGGGTTAAAGACCTCTTCTTCGATCTTTTGTAAAAAAGACTCTACATTATTGGGGTCGGTCACTTCCTTGTAGTTGTACTTCTTCCGACATATCCAACCACTTGCTTTATCATCCTCGCCAAATTTTGCATTGGAGAGTTTATCTAAACAATGGTTATTCTCAGCTAATTGCTCTTTTACTCCAACTCGCAAGAATCCATCTTCATGAAAGATGTAAATGAAAGTAACCTTTTGATCTTCGTTCAGCTGCACTTCTCTCTTTAGTTCAAGACTTTTCCCTTTGTGGTATTTCGTTTCGGGAATTAGATTAGGTTGAGCTAAAGAGTAGCGATCCGCTATCTCATTGATCATTTCATCTCTATAGCTATCCAACATTACCCAATCATACCAAGCGCGAGGTTTTGAGACGAAATAGCTCCCAGAATAATAATGATATGAAAATCTGAAGGCTTTATTAGCTTGCATCCATTTCTGAAGGTTTGGTTCCTTATAAAGCTCTTCATGCATCTTTTTCTCAAAACGAATATCCTGCATCCGGGAATCCTCAGCTACTGCTGCTTGAAGTTGCTGCTTAAGACTCTCTTCACTCTCTAGGGTTAGCCATTCGCAGATAGCCTCTTTTACGACGTCGTCACTAGCTAACATTTTCTTGAGATAATGTTCCTTATCATCGGTATCTGTAAAGTTTTTATTATTTAGTTGTTCAAAGGAGGAGTATTTGCTAATGATGGCACGAAGTAGTAAATGCTCTTGTTTATCTTCTGTACGATAAGCGTCTTTAACACCATTCTTGTCAAAAACCTCATAAGCCATCTCGGCGCGGTTCTGAAACTTCTTAATCTCCATCTTCTCTTTAACCATAAAGCCAATTCCACCTCTTAAGAAAGGATGTTTCTCGGCTTTTATAAAGGCTTCTTCCCATAAAGGATCTTCGTTGATGAAACGCACCTTTCGTCTCTCTTCATCCGCGGCTGAAGATGTAGCATTTAGAGTTTCAGGGTATCTATTATAAATGTCATCAGAGAATTCCCCCAGCTCTTTGAGCAATTTCAAAACACCGATTGCACTTCTCCTGCTATCGATGTCTGTATTTTCGACAATATTCCAAACCACACGCATCCATTGCTTGAACTTTGTTGCACAAAAGTTCTGGTCTTGAATCCGATCCAAATATCTCCAGACTCCATAAAGCACTACTCTCTGAGGTAATGTTATCCCATTCTTAAACATGTAAGTGGGAATCGATTCTTCCCAAGAAGGAATCGCATCCTGAAGAATGCTCTCTTGATTATCCGAGAAGAGATCCAATGCTTTCTCCAAGCGTTTTATGCGCTTCAAAGTAAGGAGTGATTCAAAAGGTTTTAAATCTGCATACTCACTTTCCGCTTCGAAAAACATGAATACCATATCCTTAGACATCTCCTTATTGGTAGATTCCGATTCAAAGATATACTCAAAGAGAAACCACCGATAAAATAGGGAAAGAAATAACTCGTCTATAGTTGTATTATCGATTTTCTTGGAAAGTTCCCATACTGTATTCGTCCATTCATTGTCCAACTTATTGGAGAAAACCATGTGATGAGGCATTTCTCTGTCATTATATTTTATAAATTCCGAGAGGCCCTCACATTTCGTCATCCAATTGGTTAGGTCTGCCTTTAGGTTTTCGAAATTTGTTAGTTGCTTTCCGCGAGCATTCATCTTGATGTAGAGTTCATCAGTAAGGTGAAAGCGATTAAGTGGTAGAAGGCTGAATGTGAACTTGTCCAAGTGTTCGTAGTAGCAAGATTGTTCTAAGTTACAGTAGCGTTTATGAATTTCATCCATCATATTCATCATCGCTACTATAGTGGGGTCTTGGTCGTACCGCCTTGGGTACCATGAAAAGTCTCTCAGTTGCTCGGATATAGTTAGCCCCGCATCAAAGATCACAACAATCACGCTCGATAACTTCACG